>NZ_BMXA01000008.1 GCF_014651515.1 Arenicella chitinivorans | reverse complement strand
GCCGACGGTGTACGAAGAGCGATATTTTTTGAAGCAGGAAAGTGTCTAGGAAACTCAGGCCTTACCAATCCGCTGCTTTCTGGCATAGGCTATTAGTGCTACATTCTTGGGTTTTCCGCTGTCGTGAGTGATCGGTGCAACGCCGACTCTCGATGTTTATAAGAATCTGTATCGTAGAAAGACAGCAGGTTGTAGCTATGTTAGCTACTCCATACTTTGATCGATTGCTTTCAATGAACGTTGCCTTGTGTCTGGAGTATTCAGAAGGAAAGTGTACTTAGAGGTAAAGTAGAACACTGTCGGTGTGCTCTACGTGGCTTTGGCTCACTTTGACATACCATTAGTTTGGTAAGTACACTTCGGCCTGTTCATTCGCGATACAGGACGCGTTTTCAACGTGCTCAGCGTGATAAAAATGTGTTCCACGAGAGGGCAAAATGCAACCTGCTGATAAACAAACCGGTAAGATTATTTCGTCTATTATTTTAGTCCAGGGTGCAATTCTACTGTACTGGTTTTTTACTTCCGATAACTTCTTCGATTCCATGGGTTTCGGCGCGTTATCAAGTATCGGATTGTTGTCTTGGGGGTTGGCCGCATTATTGGTTGTTGGTTATGTTTGGGGCGCAGCTGGAATCTCGAACGTGCGCGAGCACATGTTTAAGTTGGATCCGCTTAAGTGCTTGGCTCTGTTCGGGGCATTGGTCTCTGGCTTTTTTGAGGAAATTTTATTTCGAAAAATCTTGATGGATTACCTGCATGAGTTGGGCGCAGGCACGTTTACGCAGATAGTTGTTTCAGGAGTCGCCTTTGGTGTGGCCCATTTAGTATGGGGCGGGAAGGCCGTGTCGGCTGCAGTTAACGCAACGTTTTATACGTTTTTTCTTGGTTGTGGCTTGGCGGTGATATACATAGTAAGCGGCAGGAATCTAGCGATCTGTATTATTGCCCATACACTCGTCACCGGGTTGATCGAGCCAGGCTTAATTAAATCCGCGGTGTTAAATAAACTGGGGTATCTAAAGGAACGTACCGAGCCCGATGATCGTGTTATTTAATTCGTTAGCGTTTTGATAGCACTGAGAGGGTATGGGCGACGCCAGCTGAAGACGTACAAGCTTGATCGTTTTGAAGTACTTCGGTCTCTCTGCTGTTGATACTCGAGTTGGTGCTGCCCAGCGCATTAGTAGCCGATTGAAAAGGTCATGAGTTCCGGCGTTATTGGGTTTATCGTAGCAAAGGACATATTTCTTGAAAATGGATCTCTTGATGAACATGAGCAAGAAATTGAAAAAGAGATCTACGATTGGTTCAAAAAAATAGAAGTACAATCAAGATGAGCGATGATGAAAGCATCGAGCTTGTCGGTCTTGGCAAGTTGCCCGGTGGCTTTAGCAGAGCTGTGGACGTGCCATGCATTGCAGATAACGATGGGTAACCCAGACTTGAAAGCGGCACAGGCGAAGGGCAGTTCGAGTCGCCCTGTCGCCTCAATCAGGATACGATCTGGCTGAACGAGCGCAATGCGTTCGATGGCGATTTTGATGCCATGCGGGTTGTTATCGACTGAGAAAAAGTCGCCAGTAGGTCGGATGGCGATGTCCAGTCGATCTTTGGAAGTGTCGATGCCGACATTGATTTCAGTTTGGTTCATGCTAAGCTACCTCTTGCTTGTTATACGGGCTTGAGTGCTGCGCACCGCGACGCCACCAGGGCCACATCCCAAAAGACTATTCGAAGTTAAACTTGAGAGATTGCTAGCGCTCCTTCTTGTTATCGGTTTTTAGAACCCGTCGCAAATCGAGCTACTAACAATGGCCTTCGGCCGTTACCGAAGGTGGGTCTCAATTTACCCGTAAGACGAACATGGAGAAAGGATATTTATGTGTCGGAATCAACCATACAAGTTGCTCAAGTACACTCCGGATGCAAAAAACGCAACCTCCGCGGGACGTGCTACACTTTGTTTCGCACGCCCCTTAGCAAAGCGTTATATGTCCAAATTACTAGCAGTTATTATAGGCGTAATTTTATCGGGCTGTTCGCACAGTAGGTCTGTTATAGATATGAGTTCGTATTCCTTGGATGAATTCGAAAAGGCCTCCAATTGTGATTTTGACTATCAATGCAAAACTATTCTTTCTGGATACGATGGTTGTGTAAGTAACATTGGCGATTACCATCGGCATATAATCTACTCAACTAAAATAGGTAAAGAGAACGTAAAAATTCTTAAAGAAAAAATAATTTTGGACCGTGCATATAAAATTGAAAATCAAAGATCTTTATGGGAATGCATAAGTGGGCGTAAAACAGTACCCATTCCCATCTGTAAAAATAATACTTGCATAGATAGAAATGAGAAAAACATATAGCAAGAATAAACACAAAAACGCCTTCAGCGCTCGGACGTCTGCTACGCATCCGCCCATGTTATTGGCGTTAGGCAGTAAAGGTTGAGGAAAAGTGCCGAAGAGGAAAACTCATTCTGAAATAATTGCCGAGTTTTTTGACGCTCACGGAGACTATTACGATTATTCTGAAGTTGTATACATAAACTCAACTACTAAAGTAAAAGTCATATGCCCTGTACACGGTGAATTCCAGATAGCACCGGGCCATCACAAGACCGGCGTAGGGTGTAGTAAATGCTATTTTGACTCACAGAGAACAAGTAAGAAGGAATTTGTTAAAAGGTCACGCGATAAATTTGGGAGTAGATATGATTATTCTCTCTTTGAAGAAATGCCACCATTTGGCGAGAAAACTAAAATTAGATGTTTAGAGCATGATGAAGTGTTTCTGCAAGAACCACGAAATCACATGCAAGGACATGCTGGCTGTCCAAAATGCCGTTCGAACATCTTAAGTGGCGGTGGTAGTCAAGTTGGAAAGTTTACGAGTCAATTGGATCTAAATGATGCTTTTATCGAAAAAGCGAAAAAAGTGCACGGGAATACATATGACTATAGTGAATATTTTTATGAGAGCAGCAGTAAGCCCGGAAAAATAATATGCAGTATTCATGGCGAGTTTTATCAATCACCCAGCAATCATCTAAAAGGAACTCAATGCCCTGACTGTTCAATCGAAAAAAAGAAAGAGCAAACATTTAAGAGACAGTGCAAAGAAATAGGTGTTGACTATTATCGTGCTTTAAAGCGGCGACAAGCGGGTATGTCTGAAGAGCAAATCTTTAATAAAGATTATATCCGCAACGGAAGAGCAATAAATAAAATCAAAGTTTTCAATGAAGTTTACCCAAATATTGAAGAGGCAGTTAGGCAATTAAAACCACCTGCTAGTAGCGCAACAATTTCTCGATGGATTGAAGATGGTATTTCACCAGAAGAGGCCTTCGAAAGAATTCCAAACCCTGGTTATGCCGATGGAATAATTTATTTGATAAAAAACATACCAACACAATTGAGTATGTCGGACTTACGGTACAAACATTAGAGCGTAGATGGGAATATCATATCGAGCAAGCCAAGGCCGGGCACATAAAAAGTAAAGAGTCTTTGCATGCTGCCATCAGGGAGTACGGTGCTGATCAGTTTTCTGTTGAAGAGATTGATAAAGGAACCACAAAGAAAGATTTAGAAGCCAAAGAGAGGAAGTGGATTAAAAAGCTGAATACACTGATACCCAATGGGTACAACATATCAACTGGTGGTGTTAGTGGAGGCTCAAATAAGAAATCCACAGTTATCGGCGGCATTAGATTTGAAAGTGCTGGTAAAGCTGCTGAGTATGTCGCCGAGACAAGAAAAATTTCAATAGCAGCCGCAAAAAGAAGAATATTAAAAGGACGAATAGATGTAAAGACACCCGCAAAACCGGGAGAAAGCCTCGTAAAAACCAGAACATATAAAGTGTGGAGTAGGATTTTACACGGAGTGCTAAACAAGAAATCTAGGGAATATATTCCTGAAATATCTATCTATGAGCAGTGGAGGCAGTTTGAAAATTTCTATAGAGATGTTGGAGAACCAATTGATCCAAAGATAGCTTTTTCAAGGCTTGATAAAGAAAAGGGCTTTTTTCCTGATAACTGCGTTTGGATGACGAAAAGTGAAGCAAGTAAAATCAATGCTGAATATATGAAGAAGACGGGTAAATTCAAAAGAAAGAGTAGAGAAAATGCCTAACAAAAAAATCCACCCGACCCAAAAACCGCTGTGCGTTTTTCGGTCGGGTGATTTTAGGCGTTAGGCAAACATAGGATGTCGCATGTGGGGTGAGTTGCATGAGTCAAAGACTATAAATATAGAGTTGCCTGAAGTTATATCTTCAGGTGCTGCAAATCGCATGCTAAAAGAATTGGGCATGACATTGCACTATGATGTTTATTCTTTTGAAGCTAAAGAGTATGAAAACTGGCAAAGCCAATCGTTACTGTATTTGCAGTTAAGGAGAAACGGTCTTGAGGTTGACGCACAAGATGACTTTGATGAAATAGAGGTTTCTTATTTACTAGCAACCCGACCTAGTTCAGATCAAACTTTAGCGTTAAAAACTATAGAAAAAATTATTATTAAATTTAATGGAGTGGCAACTTATCAGGGAGAAAAATTTGAATTTAAGGCAGTCCAAAATGATTGGGATTCTTGCAATAGGTACCTATTGCAAGAATGGGGTGAAGAGCCTGGGAACAAAGAACTAAGAAGAATGATTGAAGAGAATTATGCCTAGCAAGTTTGCCAAGTGCACTTCGTTCGTTTCACTCACTGCGCGGGACGCGTTTCACGCGCCCGTGTTCACGGCGTTATGAATTTATTTAAGTTATAGAGGTTGAAAAAGAAATGATTTATCCACTTGCAGCAATGCTGGCATTAGTTTTGATAATGTTTGGTGTTGCTTTCGTAGCACGTTTAAGCTCGGTTAAAACTGGCCACGTTACCTTTGAGCACTATCAATTGTTTGAAGGAAATCCACCACCAAAATATGTTCTTAAAGCATGTAATAATCTAAACAATCTTTTTCAAGTTCCTCCAATTTTTTACGCAGCTATCATATTGGCTCTCTCTAAGGGCATAGAAAGTAACCTGGCACTTATCAGTGCGTGGGGGTTTGTAACGGCTAGGTATGCTCATAGTTTTGTTCATATCACAGTAAATTACTATCTCGCGCGGTCAGCAGTTTTTGCTATTTCTTTAGTATTCTTGGTCTTGCTTTGGTTTGCAGTTCTATCACAAATATAACAAGACCGTTAAGCTCGACCACGAAAAGCGAGAGCTAGACGTCGCGGTGCTCCACCATTTACTTTGGCGTTCAGGCTCAAAATCTATACAACCAACGAAAAGGAGGCTCAAGTGAAGAAGCTACTACCACCGATAATGTTTTTGATTTTTCTGATTGGAATGGCCGTTGTATGTTGGGCGCTGGGTTCACCACACACAATACAATTACCATACAATTTGATTGGCGCTGTCTTTTTGTGTATGGGGCTTGGGGTATCAATTTATCACAGCCGATTATTCAAGAAGGAAAAAGCTAATATCATGACTTTCGGAGTGCCCACGAAGATCGTAACGTCGGGTCTATTTAAGTATTCGAGAAATCCTATGTACCTTGGTTTTGTTTTAGCGCTTTTGGGTGCCGCTTTTCTGTATCAAGCTGCACTTTCTTCATTCCTCTTGGTGGCGATTTTTTGGTTTATTACTGATCGCTGGTATATAAGATATGAGGAAAAAGAGATGCTTAAAAAATTCGGAGATGAATACAGACGATACTGTAAGCAAACCCCGCGGTGGCTTGGCCTAGCCTAACAAACCCAAAAAGGGCGACGCCTGTGGTTCAGCGGGATGTCGCTACGCTGCGCCACTTGCAAAAACGTTAGCTTTACCGTGATTGAAGCGTTCGGATATTTGAGAGCATTATTGTTTGCGGCTGTTTTGGCCATCGTTGTTATTCGGAGTTTACTGGCTAAATTCTGATGAGAGGGTCATCACCGTTGCGGTACCAATCCCTCGTGAACTATGAGAAGCTGTGCGTAGGAAGCGTGTCTACAAATGTGATCGTAGATCACGTCTTATGAAAAGGCATCATGTTTGTTTTAAATCGCTATCAAGATAATTAGATAATAGGCGCAATGTGCTCGATTTTTTTAAAGAACTTTTAAAAGTAGGTTTAAGTGCAATCTTAAAATTTGTAATAGCCTTCGCTGTTGGGACTGGGGGTGGCGCAGTTGTTTGTTGGTATTACAATCTTCCTTTGGGTTTCTCTATTTTGGGTGGAATTTTGGTGATAGGTGTCGCGTTAGCACTCATGTCAGACTCTATGTTTGACTGAAAAACACGAAAGACGTCATAAAAAATTAACCAGAACAACAGCTACCATTCGGCGCTTTCAGTCGGAGTCGTGTCAGTTTTTTTCTTACTAACGATGCTCACGCATTAAAGTTTATATAAGAAGTACCACCAACCAGCACGTATGGACATCCGCTTAGACGATTGCCCGCTTCTCTTACGTAAGAAAACACCAACAGGCTATTTAAAGGTCATGTCAAACAACGATAAAAAGCAATCACTTAAACTCAAATGGCCTTGGTTTGTCGGAGGCGCTATTTACGGTGTCTTCTTACGGTTCATTTTTGATGTAATCCCGTCATCAGTTGAAGGGCCGATGTCGGCTGCGTTCTTGATAGGCACGCCGTTAATAGCAGGTGCGCTGACAATATATGGGCATCGCGACCAAGCGATGAAAGTCACGCGAATGATTGTGTTGCCATGGGTTACAACCTTGTTGCTGCTACTTGGTACGGCAATCGCGTTGCTGGAAGGCGCGATTTGTATTGCCATCATGTCTCCGTTGTTTTTGTTTCTTGCCAGTCTGGGCGGACTAATGATGGGAGGGTGTCTTTATATTCGTCGACGCAACACCAAGCCCTTACTATCGGTGACGTTGTTGCCATTCGTGATCCTGTTTGCTGAGGGCAGCATACCGTTAACCGAGCACCAAATGCAGCTCACTGAGTCGGTCGTTGTTGAGGCAAGTGCGGAGCGAATCTGGAATGAAATCGTCTCAGCGAAAGAGATCAAACCGGATGAATTGCCAGTTAGCTTGAGTCATTTAATTGGCGTGCCGAAACCGCTTGAAGGCATTAACCGACACACAGACGGCGCTGAAATTCGATATTCGATTTGGGAGAAAGGCGTTAACTTTGAAGCAATCGTGCTGGAACGTGAACCGTATCAACGTATTAAGTGGCAATACGTGTTCAATGAGAATTCGTTTCCGAAAGGTTCCATGGATGACCACGTGGCCATCGGCGGTAAATACTTCGACTTACACGATACTGAATTCACACTGACGCCAATCACGACAAATAAGACTGAACTCACTATTCACGCGAGCTATCGGATTAACTCCGCCATCAATTTTTATGCGGTCCCTGCGTCCCGCTTTTTAGGCGGCGATTTCATGCGAACAATACTCGGCTTGTATAAAAATCGCAGCGAAAAATAGCGTGTTACTATCCTGATGTCGATTGCGTTCACTATAGCGACCGATCCATTGGGGACATGATTTGAAAGCAAGATGGGGAGACGAATCGTATGGTCATTTCGGGTCGGCACTGAGGTGTTATCTGGTCGACTTTGTTGGCATACTGACATTGAGCTAGGTTTTGCGACATAGAAAACTATTATGAGCAATACACCAGCACCAGGCAGTGCCATAAAAGTCGATGTGTTGAACGGCTATCAGCATGTACTTATACCGCATGGTTCGGGCGGGGCAATGTGCTACTTTATAGGGCTATTTTTACTATTCTGGGTGGTTGTTTGGATTCATTTGCGCCATCTCGAAAATACCATCGGGTAAAGGCGGGGCGTTAGTCTCCTGGGGTTATTACAGATATGTCGACTGCATATAGACTGGTTTGGTTTCAACATTTTCATAAGGCTGCCGGTTCGTCAATCGTGGAGTTGGCCAAGATGAATGGCGAACAGTTCTGGCCGAATCATAATAATGGGAACCCGCTTGACGATAGTGGCAACGAACTTGAGTTGTGGGAATATTCGAATCAAGAATTGGCCAGTTTCGTTGATTTATGCGAGCAGAAAGGCGTGACGTTTGTGGCAACCGAGTGGGGGGCACCCGATATCGAATATCTTGCCTCTGATAACCGAGTTGTTTTAGTGACTTGCATCCGCGCGCCTCTGGAAAGGTATGTGTCCAATTTTTATTACGACTTGCACAATGGGTATACCGCGGCACGAACTTTATACGACTATGAAGCGACTCGGAATCGAGCGTTCACGGCATCGAATTACTACTGCAGAGTTTTGGCAGATATTAAAGATTGTTCGATCAAAATAAGCGCTGCAGAATTCGAGATCGCTGCGTCTCTTTTAACTAAGTTTGATGTGTGTAGTCGGCTTGAAGATGGCTTAGATGAATTAAGCCATTCGTTATCCTGGAGTCACAAGAGTGTACACAGTAATCGAACGTCTACCAGTTTCAGCAATCTTGCAAAACTATTGATTAGAGGCAAACTCAAGCTGAGTTACCTTAGGCTAAAGTACCCAAAACAAAAACCTTCGGCAGAGTTCGTCGCGTATTTTGATGCTGCGAATACTTGGGACACCAAACTCTATAGACAAATTTCAGAGTTTAAAAAAATAGGAGTTTGAGGGCATGCTAACGCCGGGTATTGGCAACTAAGCGGGTCATTGAGTTAAGAAACCCGTTTTAGAGATTGATAGTTCGATGGTGTCATTTTCATCTCGCGCTTAAATAGCCTGCGAAAAACACTGTCATCAGAGTAGCCTAATGAATAGGCGATTTCCTTTACGGATTGTTTGCTTGTGATCAATAGCGTGCAGGCGTGCCGTATGCGTATTCCGTCGATGAAGGACTTTGGCGTTTGGCCAGTGAGTTCTTTGAGTTTGCGATTGAGCGTTCGTTCAGACACCGACATGATGCTTGCCAAATCGCCCGCACTCATGGGTTTGTAGTGTGCTTTACGAATTGCGTATTCTGCATTGGATAAAAATGTATTCCTGGAAGTTTGATATCCTTCTGGTACATACAGGGCTTGTGATTTCGGTGCGGTGTCGACGACCGCAAAGTCGGCAGTGATTTTGGCGGTCTCCGCGCCAGCGAGTTTCTCCACGATGTGCAAGGTGATGTCCACCCAGGAGAGTGGTCCACCGGCAGTAACTACTCTAGCGTCATTAACCAGAGCACTTGCCCAAACCGCATTGGCGTTAGGGAAACGCTGTTTTAACTCGTCGTGTAACCACCAGGTTGTGGTGCAACGTTTATTGTTGAGTATGCCCGCCTCGCCCAGAGCAAACACGCCACTGCAGGACCCGCAAATCAATGCGCCTTGTTTGTAACGCGCCGCCAACCAGGACTGCGTGAACGAATCCGTAATTGCCGATGGCGGACACCCTTCTGCACTTGGAATAAATCCCGGTACCAGCACCGCATCACACTGACGTATGGCATCGAGGTCAGAATCAACGCTAAAGGATCGCCCGTGACCGTCAATAACAGAGTCACCATCCTGATTAGCTAGGATTACCTTAGGCTCCCATGTGGACTGGTTGGGTGTGCGACGCGTACCTTGTTGCACGAAGTGGAGGCCGCTTAAAGCGAGCAAATCGTTTATGCCCATCAAACCTGATGGGAGTGCATTGTTTAAGCAGAGAATGACGATTGTGTTCATAACGCAGGTCGCAGCGAGATATTGGCAGATATTGCACGTATATAGTCATTTTTGTCACTCATGGTCAAGTCGTGTCTGCACATAGAATGGATTCTCTTCAATTAAATCAGGTCGAGAAATGAAATTTTTTAAAACAAGTTACAGCATCTGCGCATGCCTATTCGTAGGGACATTCACTTTTGCCAATGCTGCTCTATCTCAAACTAATATCACACCTTCGGAGATTGTCATGAAAGAAGCCAGCTATATTCCATTTAAGGCCAGTCAAGGGCAGGAACAAAGCCTTGCCCAGTTTCTCATCGACGGTGCCAAGCTCGTTGCGCAAACCGAGCCCGACACACTGTATTGGTATGCATTACAGAAGGACGACGGGAGTTTCGGTATCTTCGATTTCTTTCCCAACGCTCGAGGTCGGGATGCGCATTTTGCCGGACAGGTCGCAGCCGCACTAAATCAGAACGCTGGCACATTGGTCCTCGACGGCTGGGATACTGGCATTGTCGCCAACATCGTTAATCCGTCGGTATTGTCGTTTAAGGTCCCAGCGTCAGATGATACACGGGCGACTAAGGCGACGTATATCGTGCTGACTGCGCAAGCGGGCAAAGAGCAAGCGCTCGAGAAGTTGTTGACAGGCGCTGCCCAGATCATCGACCAAACTGAACCGGAAACCTTGTTGTGGACTGCACTTAAGTTAAATGAAACTACCTTCGCAATATTTGATACCTTTGTGGATGAGCGCGGCCGAGATGCTCACTTCGCTGGAAAAGTGGCCGGTGCGCTACACGCCAATGCAGAGGTATTGATTGCGGGTGGTTGGGAAAACGGCGTGCTGAGCAATATCCATAATTTTGATGTCATTGCGCAAGCTGCGAGATAACCGGCTTCGATCCAACTTGCTCGATTGAATATCGTATATCGAGCAAGTCGATTAATTTGTTAATATGGGTGACTACGATACTTCCGCGGCCTAAGTCAGTCGCTGATTCGTGGTTGGCGATGGAGTTAGCGGCTAGAATAACGGTAGATGATTGATGTTAACTTGAACAGGAGCACGCTTAATTGATCTCACAGTTACCGCGATGGGTTGAGTTTGGCGCGTTTGTGTTGTCCTTGATTGCTGGTTATGTGAATGCCGTAGGATTGCTTGGATTTGAGCATCAATCCGTGTCACATATGTCCGGTACCGCGACCTTGCTCGGTACCGGCTTTCTGAATTCCACGGCGCAACATAGTTTGCATTTGTTGGGCGTGTTATTGTCATTCCTACTTGGCGCATCGATTTCAGGATTCCTGTTGCACGGCGCAACGCTCAAGCTTGGCCGACATTACGATACCGCTTTGTTTTTTGAGTCGGTGTTATTATTTATTTCTGCCGGGCTATTAATCTCTGGCTCTTTCTATGGACATTTTTTTGCTTCCGCCGCCTGCGGGTTGCAAAATGCGATGGCAACAACCTACAGTGGCGCGATCATTCGAACCACACACATTACCGGCATCTTTACCGATCTGGGAATAATGCTGGGCGGCGTTTTTAGGCGCGAGCCATTGGATAAACGTAAAGCGAAATTGTTCCTTTTTATCATCATTGGCTTCATTTTGGGCGGCACGGCTGGTGCGGTAATGTACGCCATGTATGATTTTAAAGCATTACTAATGCCCGCTTGCGTGTGCTTCTTAACGGCGACGCTGTATCGGTTTTATACGAGTAAGCGTGGTTAGATATAACTGATAAAGTCGTTGGAATTTGAAGCAAAATTATTGAGACTGACTTCCGAGCGCAGGAAACCCTTAGCGGATGCTGAGGCATTCCTTACTAGGGAACGAAAGACGCTCAATCTAGAAAAGTACTTCGATATTGATTATTTGTGTGACCCTGAAATATAGAAGGAGAGTTCGACCACATTGTCTATCTACCGAAAACTACGTTTGGTTGAAACGAGCATTTATTCGGGGTTTCATGATTCATTCGTAGCGGCGGTGAAGGCGTTAACAGATGTGTTATCGAAGAGTGAGAGCGTTAAGGCGCTGTTGGTCTGGTTTGTAAGCAAATAATTTGCTTCGAATGGAGGTCAATCTTGAAAAAAGTCACGTGGCGTTAACGCTGGAGAAACTACCCGATCTGTTTGATAAGAATCGTGTTAGCGTAAAGAGTAGTGAGGATCAGATAGAGTTGTTTTCAGAGTCTGATATTATCGAATTGCAACAGCTCACGTGCGAGCAAATCCGTCATATCGGATCAATACGACTTCATTGCGGTGAATAATGACGTTCACTGATTAGATTATTCCTAATCACGCACTATTGCATGCGCTGGATTCGCCGCACCAAACTTACTGCTAAAACTTACCTTTTTTGGAGTCAGAATGAGTTTTGAGATTTCGCCTTTTCTGCCAGAGCTGATTTCAGTCAGTATTGTCGCTGTGTTTATGGCAATCAGCCCTGGCGCTGACTTTGTGATGGTCACACGCAATAGTGTGTTCTTTGGTCGGACTTCAGGGTTGTATTCATCTTTGGGAATCAGTTTGGCTATTTGGATACATGTGGCCTATTCGATCGCAGGCTTAGCGTTGATAATCTCGCAATCCATCGTTTTATTCTCGTTACTAAAATATCTTGGTGCGGCTTACCTGATATACATCGGGTGGAAGACGTTTAGATCGAGCTCGACCCTTGAGGTTGAACTCGAAGCTGATCATGCAGCCTTGTCGAACTTAGCCGCGTTTAAGATTGGGTTTATCACCAACGCACTTAACCCCAAGACGACTATTTTCTTTCTGAGTATTTTTACCCAAGTCGTGAATCCACACACACCAATTTGGGTACAGATGATTTACGGTGGCATTATTTCACTGTGTCACTTGGTGTGGTTTAGTTGTGTGTCGATATTTTTGAGCCAACCTGCGTTGTTAAAACGATTCCATGATTGGAAAAGCGCAATCGAAAAAGTGATCGGTGGCCTCTTAATTGGTTTAGGCGTAAGAGTCGCGACCACCGACCTTGGCTGAAGTTTGGCTGGTTTGATCGAAGATTGGAGGAGTGAGTATGTCACATATTGCAGAGACCCCAGCGCCGCCATACTACGCGGTGGTTTTTACGTCGCATCGTACTGATGGCGATCATGGGTATGCCGAGATGGCGGATAAAATGGTCGAGTTGGCTGCGCAACAACCTGGGTTTCTGGGTATTGAGTCAGCGCGTGATGATGTCGGTATCACTGTGTCGTATTGGGCGGATCTAGAGTCGATTAAACTCTGGAAAGCGAACGCCGAGCATCTTAAGGCACAGAAGTTGGGGCATGAGAAATGGTATTCAACGTTTAAAACCCGGATTTGTAAGGTCGAGCGTGATTACGGCATGTAGCCATCAAAGTTGAATATGATGAACTTACTATTTATTTGCAGCGAGAACCGGTTGCGCAGCCCAACAGCGGAAGCCGTATTCTCCGAATACCCTAATGTGAATGCCATCAGTGCGGGCACCAATCACGACGCAGAAACCACGGTGTCAGGGGACTTAATCGAATGGGCAGACGCGATTCTGGTGATGGAAAAGTCGCATAAAAGTAAAATTACCAATAAGTTTAAAGACTTATTGCACGGTAAAAAACTCGCGGTGTTGGCGATACCAGATAATTATGAGTTTATGGACCCGGTGCTGATTAGAGTTTTAAAATCTAAGGTTCCTAAATACGTGCCGCTTTAAGACACAAGGTTGTATGTTAATGCGTTTTTATCTATTGGTGGCTTCGCTTTGGACTACAGTGTGTGGTGCTGGTGAAATCTATTCCATCTTTCCAGAGCGTATTGATCCCAATGCAAGCTACGTCTTTTATTCGCATGGGTTTATTGTGGAGGGCGACAATCCAAGGCCGGAACATCCCCGCTGGGGCGTGTATGACTTTCCTAAAGTCGTGCTTGGACTCTCAGATTCTGATTACCATTTGATCGCTTATCATCGCACCAAAGACACGGACCCAGACGTGTTTGCTGGCAAGCTGGCGTCGGATGTAAATGCGCTATTGAGTGCCGGCGTCACGCCGAGCAAAATCACCTTAGTCGGGTTTTCACGCGGCGGTGCAATTACGATCCTGGTTTCTAACCAGTTGACTCGAGACGACATAAACTTCGTGATTTTAGCCGGGTGCGGTAAGTATCTAGATAGCAATTCTGAACTTAAGCTGCATGGTGCGGTATATTCGGTGCGTGAAGCATCCGACGATTTGGTGGGGTCGTGCCAAGCTCTCGTCGACCGTAGTCCCGGTGTGACCCAGTTTTCTGAACGGGTGATCGACACTGGCAAAGAGCACGCTGCGTTTTATCAACCCTTACCCGAGTGGACCGCCCCAGTTAAGAGCTGGATTAAGCGTGATGCTCGCAATGTAAACAACTCACAAGATGGAGACACAATCAATGACTGAACCCAACCCATACGCAACCCCGAAATCCGACGTAAGTGCGCCTCAAAATCGGACGACCGATGAACGTATGGAGAAAATGGCGACGGGTCAGAAGCTCGTGATCTATGCCGTGTTGTTGTATTTTGTCTCCGCTGGACTTCGTTTATACATTGGCCCCTTGGCCGTACTGCCGGTGCTGGTGTCGCTAATTATGTCGCTGGTTGGTTTGTATAAAGTGTTGGCTGCGCGGCAAAGTCATATTGTGGTCAAGATCATTCTTTTTGTGCTGTTGTTTGTGCCACTGATCAATATTCTGGTGCTATTAAGCATTAATAGTCGCGCTACTAAAGCGTTGAGAGAAGCTGGGTACACTGTCGGATTTATGGGGGCATCGAAAGCGTAATGCTGAAATTAAGCTATTTTGAATCCAGTTGTACTGGCGATGAAGAGGGATAGGAATGCAAAGAAACGCAATTAATCTAGCTGAAAAATTTGCTAAGTTCTCAGAGCACTGGTCACCACGCGTGGTGGCGGAGATGAACAACTATCAGTTTAAACTCGCTAAAATCAAAGGCGAATTTGTTTGGCACGATCATCAAGAAACTGACGAAGTTTTTATCGTGATCGACGGTGCAATGCGAATCGATTTTAGAGATGGCAGCGTCGAACTCCAGCAGGGGGAAATGTTCGTGGTGCCAAAAGGCGTCGAGCATAAACCCTACGCGGAAGAGGAATGCCAGATTATGTTTGTGGAAACGCGCGGCGTGGTCAACACCGGGGATGCCGGCGGTGAGCTAACGGCGGAAAGTGATGTTTGGGTGTAAGTCATTTAACCTACGGGGCTTGAGTATTCAGCAGCAATCATTTCCAGGCTAGGAATCTCGACGTCCAAGTGAAAATGATTGCCCGCTGAAATTAAAAGGCTAATTCATAGCAATCCAACCGCCGCTCAAGTTTTTATACACCACGATTAGGTCTTGTAAAACTTTAGTATCGCTGGCGGCGAGCTGGGCGGACACGTTGAGTCGTTCGCGTTCAGCCACTAGCACACTTAAAAAGTTTTCCGCGCCAAGTTGGTACTTTTTGCGCGCGATGTCTGCCGACCGCTGACTGGCGTTGAGCGCATCAATCAGTTTTGTGCGACGAATTTCTTCTTGTGTGAAAAGTTGCAACGCATTGTCGGTGTCTTCCAGTGCACGTAGTACCTGACGTTTGAAATTCGCTAGCTCAGCTTGCGTTCTGGCATCGGCGGCGCGAATCTGTGCTTGTACTCGACCTAGATCCAGGGCAGCCCAATGGATTGATGGCCCAAAGCGATACGTTTCGGTTTCCACCTCGCCCAAGCGATCCAGTTCGGTAGACAGATAGCCGAGTCCCCCGTTAAACGTGATGCGTGGATACAAATCGGCCACGCGGACATTGTAACGCGCGATCGCAGCGGCTAAGGCTTGCTCGGCTTGTTGAATATCCGGTCGATGACGAATCAGTGTTTCTGGCGCGACGACCTCATGAATGGGTTGTACGGTCGGCAATGGTTTTGGTTCTGCTAAGAGCGTGCGTAGGTCCCCGTTATGCTCGCCAGTTAATACGCTGAGTCGATTAAGTGCCAAGGTGATGTTGGCTGTCTGCCCAGGCAAGCTAGCCTCGACCAAGGACAACTGTGCCTGCGCGCGGCTTACGTCAAGCTGGTCGCCGCGACCGATTTCCATTAAGCGGTTTGTGAGCGCAAGCGTTTCGCGCAGGTTAGCGGCATTCGCCTGCCCCACTGCGAGTTGGTGCTGTGCGCCACGCAAGTCTATATACGCTTTGGCGGTTTCGGCCGCGATACTGATTTGTAAAGCACGAAGATTCGCTTCACGCTCTGCCAGGCTGGCCTTAGCGGCTTTTACTCGGTTACGTACACTGCCAAACACGTCCAGTTCCCAAGACGCGTCAAAGCCAGCGCTGTAGGTTTCGCTGATCGCTGGCGCACCGGCTAAGCGTACATCCTGACTGGATTTCTCGCGTGTTGCACTCGCGTTACTTTGGACTTGTGGATAGTGGCCGAGCCGCTCAAAACCCAGTAAGGCATACGCTTCTTCCAGTGACGCGCGCGCCGCAGCTAGAGAGTAGTTCAACGCCAGGGCTTGCTCAATGAGCTGCGTCAACTGCGGATCATTCAGCTTGGTCCACCATTGCGTGAACGCTTGGTTTTGATCGTCGTCTAACGTCGACAGCGTGCTTAAGCCTGGTGTCGAGTAAGACGTTGGAACAGCAATCGAATTAAGCACGTTCTCTGTGTCGTGTGTCGATTTTAAATTCGCGCACCCTGTTAGCAGCAGTATCAAGCTGGCGGCGAGCAGCACACGGGATCGGTTGATTTGAGATTTCATCATTAGTTCACCTCCAATGGCACTGGTGGTAACGAGTTGTGAGTGGTTGATTCGCTCTGGTTGGAAGCACGTTTAACGTATTTGTCTTGCGCCTCGAGCTTGCGCACCAAGACGTAGAAAATGGGGGTAAAAAACAACCCAAAAATGGTGACGCCAAGCATGCCGGAGAACACGGCAATACCCATGACGGATCGCATTTCAGCGCCCGCGCCACTGGACAGCACCAAAGGCACGACGCCCATGATGAACGCGAAGGAGGTCATAAGAATGGGCCGCAAACGTAAGCGTGACGCGGTGATGGCGGCCTTGAGTGTCGCCATCCCTTGCGCTTCCAAATCGCGCGCGAACTCGACGATTAAAATGGCGTTTTTACTGGCTAGACCGGCGAGCACAAACAGACTGACTTGCGTAAAAATATTGTTGTCACCACCGGTTAACCAGATGCCGGTGACCGCAGCCAGAACCGACAACGGTACGATTGCAATGACCGCAAGCGGTAACGCTAAACTTTCGTACTGTGCGGCAAGCACTAGAAATACCAGTAATAGGCACAACGGGAAGATGTAGATAGCCGTATTGCCAGCAAGGACTTGCTGATATGTCAGTTCAGTCCATTCGTAATCGATGCCTTGTGGCAGCGTCTCGCTGAGCACCTCGCTGATTGCGTCCTGTGCTTGGCCGCTTGAATAACCAGGCGCAGCATTGCCGTTGATATCTGCTGCCAAGTAGCCGTTGTAATGCGAGGCGCTCTCGGGTCCGTAACTCTCCGAAATGTGTACGACTGACCCCAGAGGCACCATCTCGTTCTGGTTGTTGCGAATCTTCAAGTTTAAGGCATCTTGTGTCGATGCTCGAAACTTGCCATCCGCTTGCGCGATCACCTGATAGGTGCGACCAAACTGGTTGAAGTCGTTGATGTACAAAGACCCAAGATAAATCTGCATAGTGTCGAACACATCACGAATATTGAGGCCGAGTTGCTTGGCTTTAGTACGATCGAGGTCGGCGTACAGTTGCGGCACGTTGATCTTGTAGTTGGAGTACACATTGGCCAGTTCAGGACGTTGCCATGCGGCTTGCTGGACCTGTGCAGTCACATTGGCCATGGTTTCATACCCAAGATTGGCGCGGTCCTCGATTTGCAATTTGAAACCGCCTGTCGTTCCAAGTCCTTGCACCGGCGGTGGTGGAAAAATAGCAATAAACGCCTCTTCCACACCAGCAAATTTCATTTGCAGTTTTTCCGCAATGGCCTGTGCGGACAAGGCATCGTCGCCACGTTGATCGAAGTCGTCGAGCGTCACAAATACAATCCCAGCGCTGGCGCTGCGTGTGAAGCCATTCACTGACAATCCGGGGAATTGCACCACGTGCGCAACACCCGGTTCCTCCAAGGCAATAGCCCCCATTTCTTTAATCACGGATTCGGTGCGTTGCAAAGTAGCGCCGTCCGGTAGCTGGGCAAAGCCAACTAGATACTGCTTGTCCTGTGCTGGAACAAATCCACTTGGCAAATTAAACAGGCCTGTTCCGGTTAGACCGATTAATACGGCATACAGGCCAACCATGATTGTTTTGCGCCCCAGCAATCGACTGACGCTGCCTGAATACTGTTCTGATCCACGTTGGAACACACGATTAAAGCCGTTAAAAAAGCGTCCAAACAAGGTGTCCATAAGGCGCGTGAGTCGATCTTTGGGCGCCGCATGATCTTTCAATAACAAGGCTGACAATGCTGGGCTTAGGGTCAGCGAGTTAACCGCGGAGATGACCGTGGAGATCGCAATGGTGAGCGCGAACTGTTTGTAGAACTGCCCGGTGAGGCCGCTAACAAACGCAATGGGAACAAACACCGCGACCAAGGTCAGTGAAATCGCAATAATGGGGCCGCTCACTTCTTGCATGGCCACATAGGTGGCCTGCAATGGCTTGAGTCCGTCTTGAATGTTGCGCTCGACATTCTCAACCACCACGATGGCATCATCCACCACAATTCCGATTGACAGCACCAGCCCAAATAGAGACAAGGTGTTGATCGAAAAGCCAAAGGCATACATCAGCGCAAACGTGCCAATGATCGACACCGGCACCGCCAGAAGTGGGATGATCGAGGCACGCCAGGTTTGCAGAAACAAAACCACGACAATGACGACCAAGGCTAAGGCTTCGAGCAAGGTCTTGATCACGGCTTTGATCGACCCTTTTACGAAAATAGTGGGGTCGTACACAATCTGGAATGCCACACCGTCGGGAAAGTTTTTCGACAGCTCGGCCATCTTGTTGCGAACATTGTTGGAAATGTCGATCGCATTCGCACCAGGGGCCTGGAACAACGCCATCGCCACCGCAGGTTTGTTGTCCAGCATGGAGTTTAGGCTGTATTCTGCCGCCGAGAGCTCAACGCGGGCGACGTCTTTAAGGCGCGTTACTTGTCCGTCCTGGCCCGCACGAATGATGATGTTGCCGAATTCTTCCGGCGTTTCCAATCGCCCTTTGGCGTTGATTGGCAGCTGTACCTCGACGGCGGTACTAATCGGTGCGCCGCCGATAATGCCCGCCGCGACTTGGACGTTTTGTTCGCGTACGGTATTGATGACGTCACTGGCCGAAAGGCCGCGTTCAGCGATTTTTTCTGGGTTCAGCCACAGCCGCATGGCGTAGTCACCAGAACCAAAAATCTGTACCTGACCGACGCCGGTGATTTTGGCAAGTTCGTCCTTCACGTTCATCAGGCTGAAATTACGCAGATACAGCTCGTCATAGCTGTTGTCGGGCGATTGCAAGTGCACCACCATGGTCAGGTCCGGTGAGCTTTTCACGACGGTCACACCAAGTTGTCGAGTGACATCTGGCAGGCGTGGCATGGCTTGCGAAATGCGGTTCTGTACTTGTTGTTGAGCCAGATCCGCATCGGTGCCAATGGCGAACGTGACGGTCAACGTGAGGCGGCCGTCTGCGGTCGCTTGGGAGTGCATGTACAGCATGTTCTCCACGCCGCTTAACTGCTCTTCTAACGGTGTCGCGACTGTTTCAGCAATGACTCGCGGATTGGCGCCGGGATACGACGCATTGACCACCACTGACGGTGGCGCGACTTCTGGATATTCGGATACCGGCAACTCAAACATGGCCAATAAGCCAGCAATAAATATCAACAGTGAGATCACGCCGGCGAAGATCGGCCGATCCACAAAAAATTTGGATATATTCATAGTCTGATTTTGAAAAAAAAGGGGGGCTTGACGACGAACAGACATCGTCAATTGCCAGATGGCGTGCCCCCGACAATAGGGGTGGGAATAAATTAGTTCGCGAGTGCCAAGGCTGCGGTGTCCGAGATTGCAACCGGTGTATCTGGTTGCACGTGAGACAAACCGTTCACAATGACGCGATCGCCCTCGTTTAATCCGCTACTGATAACGCGTTGCCCCTGCCATTGTGCGCCGAGTGTGACTTCTCGGTAGCGCGCGGTTTGCTGTTCATCGACTACCAGCACAAACTTCTTGCTCTGGTTTGTGCCGATCGCACTTTCCGGCACCAGCAGAACCGACGCTTTTTGCGGCGACCCGAGGCGGACTTGCGTGTACATTCCTGCCGTAAGGAGTCGATCCGTGTTTTCAACCACAGCGCGTGCACGTATCGTGCCGCTTGCAGGGTCCAGTTGATTATCGAATGCATGGAAGAGGCCATGGTAAACGACATCGTCGCCGTCTAGTGTTAGTTCAATTGGCATGCTGTCGGCATCACTGAGCGAACGCGAGAGCTTGATGTAGGTTTGTTCGTCTACGTTGAACTCGACATAGAATTTGTCGTTGGCCACGATTCTGGCCAGCACAGGTGCACTTGGGCCTGCCTCGACAACGTTACCTTGCGTTACTTCAGCGCGGCTGATTCGGCCGCTGACCGGTGCCGTGATATTGGCGTACTCAAGATTGAGTTTGGCTTGTTCCAGCAACGCGTCAGCTTCGGCCACCGAGGCGATAGCGCTTTGTCTTTGTGATGCGGTTGTTTCGAATTGGCTCTGAGAGATGAGGTTTTCGGATTTAAGTTGGACCGCCCGTTTGAATTCGTCTTCCAGAAGTTTGGCCTGTGCGCGAGCGGCTTGTAGTTGCGCGTTAGCTCGGTTTTGGGCAGCTTGATGGGGCCGCGGGTCAATCACGAACAGTGGTTGTTTGGCGGTTACGTATTCGCCGTCGTTAAACAATACTTGTTGTACAGTACCGCCAACCAGCGGTCTTAGTTCGACACTAGCGACCGGAGCGAGACGTCCGGAAAAACTCTCCCAGGTGCGGATATCCTGTGACTGGAGAACGGATACCGTCACCAGAGGTGGTGGTGGCAGCTGGGCGTCGCTGGTTTTGTCGGCGCTAGCATTGCTGGTCATCACGAGCGCACCACCAATGAATGCGGCAATGAGAGTGACCAATGAAATATGGCGTGCGTTGCGAGTTGAAAAGGCTTGCATGGTTAAGGCTCCCTAGGTCAAGCAGTACGAATTTGTAAACGAATGTTAATCTTGGCTGGAGCATACATACCGGTCGGTATGTATGTCAAGGGTATTATTTTGAGATTGGTGGATACGCATTCCACCAAATCGGTATTTTTCTACTGAATGCTACCTATTTTGCTTGATCAATGGCTTATAGAATGGGCTTGCTTTAACTTTGACACGAAATAAGCTATTCTGACTTTGAAACAACATGAACATACCGACTGGTTTGTATAAATCTAAATAATAGCAGACTGGAGATTGATATAAATGACTGTGCTAGACACGAGGGAGCGCTTGCTGGACGTTGCGCTGAATTTAATTTGGCAAAGCAATTACAACAGCGTTGGGGTGAACGAGATTTGTAAGCGTGCCGGTGTAACGAAAGGCAGCTTTTATCATCATTTCGAATCCAAGGGCGAGCTATTCGCTGAAGCAACTAGCTACTACATAACATCGATGAAGCCGCAAATGGACGCGATCATGTCACCGACAAATCCCCCGTTGGAACAGTTGGAGCAGACCATTGCGTTTATAATGGAGAACAAGTTCGGTAAAGACCTTGATGACATACCGGGTTGTGCGTTTCTGAGTGCAGGTACCCAATGCGAAAAAAGTATGGATCAGATTAATGATGCCTTACAGTCGATGGCACACACTGGAATTTGCTACAACACGGCATTAGCGCGATCGCTCGCCGATGGCGGGTATCTGGAGGATGATGTCGACGTTGAAAAAGCGGCTCGAAGTTTGCATCAACTGGTGCAGGGCGCATTGATTTTTGCCAAGGTTCATCGGTGTCCAAAACAGGTACAAGAGGACATTCCTGAAGCGTTTTATCGTTTGCTTGGTCTCAAAAAAGAGTATTGGTACTCTCGGCAAAAAGCAGCCTCCTAAATCGGAGTACAACCACCTCATGAGGTGAAAGGATGGATGAGCAGGTAGTCAACAACGAAATTGAATCCTGGTTTAATATTCCAGCCTATCTGGATTTTAGTGCTGGACTGCTACATGGACTGACCAGCTTGTTAATCGTGGTTGGTGTAATGGTGTTACTCACCGCCAGCAATCGCCCGGGTCGTGGACTCATGTTTGTTGGCTTGATCGGTATCGGATTGAATTACCTTCCGGCTTTCGTAGCAGAACCCGCATCGGATGCAAAAACCGTGTTGTTGTGGTATCTGCCGTTCGTAAGTGCTTTGTTGCAATGTGTTGGTGGTATCGGCTTCCTCCGATTTGCACTGTCATTTAAATAGCGAGTTGCCAACGGCGTGCGATTCGTCACCTGGTAGTGAATCTTGTATCATCAGGGAGGTGCCATAAGGCACTTTCGGACACCACCACCATTGAATAGGAAAATTCATGAACGCATTCAAACTCACCATCGTGCTCTTGGCGCTGTTGTCTTCCACAGCCTGTGTCACCGGTACGCGCAATCTTCAGAACCTTGAAATTCCCGAATACACCAGTGACAAAAGTGGTGCTGGCTTGGTGTTTATTGGCCCAATTGTCGACAAGCGTGGTTTCGAGCAAAAGCCAAAAGATCCATCTACGCCCTCGGTCAAGGGTGATTTGAGCAGCGTCAGTGCTGAAACACGCGCCACCTTGATTGGTCGACAGCGTAATGGCTATGGTAAAGCGATGGGCGATGTGGCATTACCCGTTGGCGTGACGGTGCAGGATAAAATGCATGCGTTGTTAAAAACTGGTTTGGAGAGTCGAGGTTACACGGTGGTTGACGATGCCAACGCTGAGACTCGTGTGGCGGTGGATATCAATGAGTTCTGGGCTTGGTTTTCACCCGGTTTCGTGTCTGTGAGTTTTGAATCCAAACTGCAATCGGACCTCAGCGTTGAAAGTGCGAATGGCAAGAAAGCCATCTCGGTATCTGGGTACGGCCTCAACAAGGGACAGGTTGCCAGTGATGCAAACTGGGAACTGGCGTTCAAGCGCGGATTTCAGAACTTTCTCGAGAATTTGGATACGTTGTTGGATGAAAGTGGTTTGTAGGTTGAGTCCAATCGAGCAAAATTGTTGATTCGGAGCGCACCGTGACTGAGTATTCAGGTTCCTGTTTGTGTAACGCCATCACCTTCACGGTCACTGGGTTTAGTGACCGTGTGGCGAATTGTCATTGCTCAATGTGCCGAAAATTCCATGGGGCTGCGTTTGGTACACTGGTGGCGGTGCAAGGCTTGAGCTGGTTGACAGGCCGTGAATCACTGCAAGATTTCGAAGCCGCCAATGGTACGGTACGCTCATTTTGTGTGCGTTGTGGTTCGAGTTTGGGCTTTCGATCCAAGGGGGCTGATTTGGACCAGATAGAGTTGGCTATCGCCGCATTCGACGACGCGCTGCCGGTGGTCATTGATGCGCAAATTTACACGCGTCACAAAGCCAACTGGTGTGAGTTAATCGATCGTGTCCCCGCATTCCCGGAAGGTCGGGAGTAGGTCAATTTAATAGGATTGATTTGATTATGGAAACCGAACTCAAAGATGTGCTGGAAAATCAGCGTAAACAACTTGCGATTCAGCAGGAAGCGCTTGAGCTGCAGAAGGCCTTGTTCGCCATGAGCGAAAAGCAGTTTCTACGTGCGGAGCGGATTAATGACCGAGCTGAACAAATTCAGGACCGAGCGGCAGCAATTCAGCGTACGGCGAAACTTATCCTTTTGGCACTCATTCCTATAGGTCTTGTGGCGCTTGGGATGATTATCTTTGGTGCTTGATAAGTGGCGGTTGATCAAGATAGCGTATTCTTGCGCGAGGCCGTTCCAAACGACGCGTATGCGCTTGCTGAGTTGGCGGAAGCGACTTTTCGCGCCGCGTTTGCGGCACAGAACACCGAAGAAGACATGGCATCACATTGCGCTGCCAACTACAGTGAAGCGCTGCAAGGTGCGGAGATTGCCCGGGATGACTATCGCACTTTTGTGATGGAAAATCAGGGGCGCTTGATTGCGTACGCGCAGTTGCGGACCGGTGCTGCCCCAGTGTGTGTCAGCCGCGACTTTCCGATAGAAATTCAGCGCTTTTACGTAGACGCAATTTGGCATGGTAAAGGCATTGCACCAAGGTTAATGCAGGCGTGCCTTGATACGGCCCAGGCGCAAGGCACGAAAACCGTTTGGCTCGGAGTCTGGGAGAATAACCCCAAAGCGATCGCATTTTATTCCAAATTCGGATTCGCCGAGGTTGGCGCACACACCTTTGTGGTGGGGAGCGACCCTCAGACCGACTTAATTATGCAGCGCACTGTTTGAGTTGGACGGTGCGAATAAATCAATGGTGCCAAGCAAATGACAATCAACCTGAAGCACGTTGATGGTGTCGCAATTCAAGCGTCTCACACGGCGCGTTGTCATTGTGGCACAGTGGCGATGCGCTTAAGTTTACCGGACGGGTTGGTCGATGTGCGTCGATGTGATTGTTCGATGTGTCGCCGCCGAGGTGCCATTGTTGCCTCAGTGCCACTAGACGGGATTGAGCTGGTTTGCGGAGCTGAATCGTTAACCGAATATCAATTTAACACGCGAACAGCAAAACATTACTTTTGTTCCAAATGCGGCATTTACACACACCATCAGCGTCGATCTAATCCAAACCAGTATGGATTCAATGTGGCGTGTCTTGATGGCATCAACCCGCTCAAAATAGTTGGGATTCCCACTTACGACGGGGTTAATCACCCGGCTGATCGTTAGTTTTGCTTGGCTGTTTTGACGTGAGCACCACGCAGCAATTCGGGCTATCGAAAACGTCGAGGTCTCCGTGTATCTAATAAAGAGTTTTGTGGATTTAAATCAAGCCGAGCAAGCACAACGTGCGTTAAGCGCAGTGCGAATTGTGTCGTTTGTGCGTCGCAATGGGCAACCATTATTCATAGGCTTGGGTGATACGACAGTGCATCTGTATACGCCTTTGGCATCGCAGGTCCATGACGCGGCGGCTTATTTGGAGAATCATCGACATTCGGTTACTTCTGGTCTCAATCAAAATGAGTTTGAACAGTTAAACCGGCGATTACAGCGCGCCACTTTTGGCGCCTTGAATAAGGCGATAGGGTTTGGCGTTGCGCTGGTCATCGCGTTAATTGTATTGGTGTTGTTGATCGGATCAAGTATGACTGCGAGTTAATGATGTGCGTTTTTCACTGTGCCGTCGGTCTGAAGAACAGTGTCGACCTTTCTGCGTTTTAGGAGCGCTGACGGATATGAAACCATTTGTGTATACCGGATTGGCATTAATCGCTTTTGCCGGTAATTCAGTGCTTTGCAGGCTGGCTCTGGGTGCCGGGCAAATCGATGCGGCTAGCTTTACCTGGATTCGTTTGCTCTCGGGCATTATTGTATTGGCTTTTATACTCATAGGCACACGATCACAGACTACCTCATCGGATGGTGGGAGTTGGTGTGGTGCCGCCGCCTTATTTGTTTACGCGCTTACGTTTTCATACGCTTACATCACCCTGGACACCGGGGTCGGCGCGTTAGTTCTCTTTGGTTCAGTACAATTGACCATGATTTTGGCGGGGTTTTTACGCGGACATCGTCCGATAGTTCTCGAATGGTTCGGCCTCGGGCTCGCGTTTTCGGGACTAATCTACCTTGTTTCACCTGAGCTGAGTACGCCGTCCTTAATGGGTTTCGTGCTGATGGTGGTTTCCGGTATCGCCTGGGCGATTTATACATTAGTCGGCGCCGGGTCATCTAATCCGCTGCGTGCTACGAGCTTTAATTTTTTCCGTACGACTCCCTTTGCGGTCCTAATTCTTGTGTTGACGATCACTTCTGCGGAGCTGTCGACCAATGGCGTATTGCTTGCTGTCGCCTCGGGTGGAGTGGCATCGGCGCTCGGGTATACGCTCTGGTATCAAGCGCTTAGGTCATTAACGGCAATTCAAGCCGGTGTGGTCCAACTTTTGGTGCCAGTGATCGCTGCTTTTGGTGGCGTTGTGTTTGTTGGAGAAGCCATTGCCTGGCCACTTGTCGTCGCTTCTTCATTGGTTCTGGGGGGCGTTTGCATGGTGCTCTTAGCGAAGAAAAAGACAGTTTGATGTGCAGTAAACCCGTTATTTTTCAGCCAAGTTTGGCCAGTTCAAATTCGCTTCTTCAATATAGCGTTGTTTGTGTTTGGTCCACTTTTTCATCACCGATCGACTGTAGTTCAAGTACAATTTGCCGTCATAGATTGTGAAGTATTCTGGTTTAATTGATGCCGTGGTGTTACGTGAAACCGCGTACGCACAGTAGCCGCCATATTGCGGCGCGTAGGACGCAGGGTTGGCGGCAAAGCGATCTCGATTCTCTTGACTGGAGAACAACCAAGTGGCCCCAAGATAGTCAAACGCGTACGCCTTGTTGCCTTTGATCGCTTTGTGCTCAGTGAAATAAGCGACCGCATCGAAACCGCGGATTGCAGCGCGTTCTCGGCCGCCTGAGTAGACTGGTTCTATGGCCAGTACTTGGTTGCTCAGCAAGATCGCCAGTAACAGTGAAACCAAAAAATATCGTCGCATGAGAGTGTGTCTACTTTTGAAGTTTAGGTTGGACAATTCGGTTGATCCAGGCCTGCAAACTGGCTGAGAGTCCGACCGGTTTTTCGACGCGATAGCGGTTTGTTGACGATGTGTTTTCTCGCAGAAAAGCGTGTCGCCGGAAGGCATTCTTCAGCGCAGAGTGTAAGCCGGTGGCTTCAATCGGTTTCGCCAGATATCTAAAAACCTGACCTTGATTGATTAAGTCAACTGCGGTGTTGGCGTCGTATTCCTCGGTCAGAACGATGGCGATTAGTTCAGGTCGTGCTTGCCGCAGCAAATTAATGGTTTGTATGGCGGCGGTTGTGTCACTGCTGAGTTCTATGAGAGCGACGCCTATGTTTTGGCGAGAAGTCGCTGCTGCCAATGCTTGTTGGGGGTTTTGTGTGCCATAGATTTGAATCTGGTGTTGCGCACAGAACCGACGGATCTGGTGCCTTACAGTTTGATCTTGTTCAATCATGAGCAAGGCGCGACCTAGTCTGGACTCCGTTGTGTTTGCGCGGGTACTTGCGTCGCCACGAGTATCGTCAGCGGCTTTTTTGGACGCGTAAAGGTCAACCGGAAGGTCTGAGGCCTGTGCGGCTTCGGACAAAACGTGCTGCATGGCTTCCTTGCGCCATGGCTTGTTGATGAAACGGTACACTTCGCCATGATTGATGGAGTCAACGATGGCCTTTTTGTCCATAAAACCGGTCAGCAGTATTCGCATTGTGCGAGGATAGCGCTGACTAACGCTGGCCAGCAGTTCACTCCCGAGCATGCCAGGCATACGTTGATCGCTCACCAGTACATCAATGCGCGTATCTGCCAGTAATGCCAATGCGGCATCCCCGCTATTCGCCGTGTACACCTCATAATCGCGGCGAAACATGGCCTTGAGCGCATTGGTAACGCGCGGCTCATCGTCTACGAATAAAACTCGATATTGTCTATTTTGGTCTTGCATAAGGTGTTAGGCGGCGTCAGTGATGATGGTGTCGGAGATGCTCGTCGCTTGTTGGGTCGGCAGTGAGATGGTAATCACAGTGCCTTCACCGAGCGTAGAACCAACGTCTATTTGACCCTGGTGAGCGGCGATAATTTTATAGGCGATGGACATTCCCAGACCAGTGCCTTGTCCAATCGGTTTGGAAGTAAA
The DNA here is from genome assembly GCF_014651515.1 of Arenicella chitinivorans. NCBI lineage: Bacteria > Pseudomonadati > Pseudomonadota > Gammaproteobacteria > Arenicellales > Arenicellaceae > Arenicella > Arenicella chitinivorans. The sequence goes on along the minus strand of NZ_BMXA01000008.1, from coordinate 140,556 downwards.
AAATGGGTCGAACATTTTTTGCTTGGTTTGCTCATCCATGCCAGTGCCCTGATCCTGAAACCGAACCACCACGCCGTGGTCGTGTTGGTCTAAGGTGATCGTAAGCGCGCCGCCACGTTCAGCCATGGACTGGCAAGCGTTAGTGATAATGTTAAGAAAAACCTGATTAAGCTTAGATGGGTAGCAGGAGATTTTTGGCGTTGGACTGAACTGTTTAATGACCTTTACCTGATTCTCGCGCAGATGGTTGCTGGCGATGGTGAGCGAACTTTCAATGCAGTTTTGCACACAGACCTGATCTAGGCTTTGGCGGTCGAGTCGCGCAAAGTCTTTTAAGCTGTGAACCAGTTTGGAAATCTCTGACAGGCCATACTCGCCATCATTCATGAGTTGCGTGCTTTCCTGCATCAGGGCGGCGGTATCGGCTTGTTCGTAGGCCTTTAAGGTTTTAACGAGTTCGGTCGTCAGCTGTGGGCGGCTCTGTGGCTTGCGCCGCGCTTCCGTCAGTACCGAACCAAGTTGCTGGACCACCAAGTCAAGGTCAGAAAAGTTCAGCTTTAGCGCGTCTAAGTTGCTGCTAACATAGCCAAGTGGCGTGTTGATTTCGTGTGCTACACCAGCCACCATCTGGCCTAAGGACGCCATTTTTTCAGACTGAATCAGCTGTTCTTGGGACTCTCTGAGCTGTTCAAACGCCTGTTCGATTTCTCGTGTGCGTATCGCCACTTGTTGTTCGAGGTACAAATAATTGCGTCGTATTTGCACGGCAAAGAATAACAGTGCAATCAGTAAGGCTAAGCCGTACACCATCAAGGCATTTCGAAAGCGGTTGGCTTTAGCGATAGCGAGGTTATGAAAGTCCGTATATGCTTCTTCGATACGGTCTAATTGTTCGGCTATTGGGACCTGACTCACGTCGTTTAATGCCTTCTGTGTTTTCGGGTAGAGTATCGCGATCTGTTGAGCATGTTGAACCAAGGTGCTTGTCGGAGGCTGAGGGTAAACGGATTCCAGATTATTAGGCATGCCTGTGGCCAGATCCATTAATAATAAATTAATCCAATAGAGTGTTTGCGCGTCCGCCACCAGCGCCGTTGGATCGCCTGGTTGAAGTAACCGCAGGTTGTCGTCGCGGAGTTGTTTGAGCGCGTCCGCGAAGTTTAGATTCAGACCTAGGTAGATTTTCAAAGACTGATCTCGGCGCTTAAACAGTTGGTCTGCTTCCTGTACGGCGATACTCAGAATCGGACTTCTCTCAATTTCTTCGAACAAAGCATCGTAGCGCAGATTGTCGAATTCTTCGGACAATTGATAGTTCAGTTCATCCAATTGCTGATGATCGGCGATGCCGACAAACTGTGACTTGGTTAGCAATTGTTGCAGGGTCTTATCGAGGGCTTGTAGATTGCGGATCGACTTGGTGGTTTGTTGAAACACGGTTTGATCAAGTCGGCTTTCAGTATTGATCAAGTATGCTGTCAGGCCAATGCCGATCAGAGCCATGAGTAGTAAAATTGAGGCGTATAACTTCACAGAATATTCTCGTGTGATGACAAATTGATATGGTGCTGAGCCCTGCATTGCACATGTTAGTTTGAGAAGACCCGAGTACGTGCCAATTCATTGCTAATTTCCGGAGCGACTCGGTTTTGCGTGGTAAATTGACGTGGGGCGTAAGTGATGAGCTTGCTGACCGGTCTAAGAGTCATTGTGTTGATAAATTCGAGGAGCGGTTAGAGCGAAAAGAATATGGTTATGTTTAGCGTTGCTAGGTTGCGCGCGCCAAGCACACGGAGCGGCGCTCAGTTCGCCGCAGTTGCTGTTCCATCAGAGTGCTGACGGCTAAGTACTGGCGGGTGTATTTGAACAGGTAACTCAAGCGGTTCGAGAGGGGCGACCAATCCGTTTGTATATGAATTTGGGATTTGTAGAGCACCCGATGGATAGTGGTTTTCTCTCGGTCCTCCGTGGCCACGTTTATGCGCAGATAAATGGTATTCAGGGTCAGCGTCCAAACCGGGATAGTGGCGAGATTGAGCTAAAACCGTATACCCAGCATATTGGTTTGTATTCCACTAAGAGTTCGTATGAAATTAAATGGTTCACCTACTGACCGTGTGGAGATGGTAGCCTGTATCATAGGGTGATAGCTGCCGAAAAACGTCATTAGAAGGTCGATCTTTGTACTCCGACTTGACAGTAGCAAAGCTAGGTAGCAAAGTTTTCACTAGCCAGAGGTGGATCGCATCGCTGGGTATGGGTCAAACACAAAGGAGTGTTGGGACTGCGGTATTGATTTTAGTCGTTGCTCGCACGCAATGTGCAAATTCGAGGTTGATTTTATGTTTGATGATCGAGTTCTACCGGTTGCGCACCATGCAGTCGTATTCAGTCTATTTATTCTTTTGTTGCCACCGGTTGCGACAGCACAAGCTGACGTGCAGGATCTGCTCGACTATTGGCGTTTGGACGAAGACTCCATATTTATCCAGTTTGTTGAGGCTGAGCAAGGTTTGGAGGCCAGTGTGATTCGCTCGGATTGGTCACCTGGTTTGGTCGGGCACACGATGTTCGAAGCACTGAACTACGACGCAGATAAAAAAGCCTGGCTTGGTGTTGCGAACTCTCTGGACAATGATGGACGCATAGAGGTCCAATTAAAATTGCGTCGCAGGAACTCGGAATTTAAGGTCCGTGAAGTCAGTGGCCCACGCTTGCGCATGACGTGGAAGTTGGCCGACGATGAAGAGTTTAACTAGGGTACCTTACAGCCAGTCCTCGTCTTCTTTTTGTTCACTGTTTTTCATCATTGGGGCACCGACCATTCGACCGTTGCGTGTTTTCAGGTTTGCCTGCACTTTCGACACATAGCGCTCACGCAGAATAATCGCAATCCCAGACAGTACGGTAATGACCGAACCAACAATCACCCAGCGATCAATGGTCTCGCCAAAGAAAAAGTAGCCGAACACGATTGCCCAGACGATTTGGCTATATTGCATGGGTGCGACGAATGCCGCGGGTGCGTTGCGGTAGCCGGTGAGTACCGCATACTGTCCAAGTAACCCGAGCGCCCCGACCAGAAACATCAAGCCTAGATCGGTGATTGGCATTGGTTTGTAAACGAATCCGAGCGCGATGCCGGATACAATGATGGTAGCCAGTAATGGGAACATGATCATTGTCGCCATGTTTTCTGTGGCACCAATCTTGCGTGAGATGACCGACGTGCACGCACTGCAAAATGCCGCAGCGAGCGCGGCAACGTGTCCAAGTTGAATTGTGTCGAGCGAAGGCCGAAGGACAACGATCACGCCGATCAGCCCAAGTAAAATGGCGGCCCAGCGGTACAGCGCGATTTTCTCACCCAAGAAGAAAATTGCCAGTACAGAAATAATGAGTGGTGTGCAAAACAGCAGCACATAAGCTTCCACCATGGGGAGCAGGGAGAAGGCGACGAAAGATAAGCACAAAGCGCCGACATGCAATAGCGCGCGCGTAGTCAGCAATAAGGGGTTGGCAGGCGACAACGAAAGCGGTTTCGCGCCAATAATCCGTGCGATTGAAAATGGCACGTAACTGAATAGCATGGCAAAAAACACGATCTGAAAAACGTGGTAATCCTTCAGGTGCTTGACGACCGCGTCGTGTGTTGAATAGACGGCAAATCCAAACAGGGCGAAAGCCAAGCCCAGACCCAGGGTGGCGCCCTCTGGTTTATTAGCGTGAGTGTTTTGTGCCATAAGTCGTATACCGAGAGCTCGGTCAGATAAGCGGCACGCGGAACATCTTCGGTGCCGCCGTCGAATAAAAGTTCACTCTAACGCGAGTGAACGCGAGATTAAATCATCGATTGCAGATAATTCTGCTCGCCAATTTTATTGAACAGGTCAATCTGAGTTTCCAGCCAATCGTAATGCTCTTCTTCGCTTTCCAGAATGGAAGAAAAAATGTCGCGAGAGACATAATCCGACACAGACTCACAATGCGCGATTGCCTCCTTTAGCAATGGAATAGCCTCCGCTTCGAGGCGCAAATCACATTGCAGCATTTCGAGTACATTCTGACCGATATACAATTTGCCGATATCCTGCAGGTTCGGTAGGCCGTCGATCATGAGAATACGCTCAATCAACATGTCGGCGTGTTTCATTTCGTCGATAGACTCTTCGTATTCTTTCTCGTTAAGTTTTTCCAGACCCCAATTTTTGTACATGCGTGCATGTAGAAAATATTGGTTAATCGCGCTTAACTCATTTTTAAGGGCTCGGTTTAAATATTCGATAACTTTTGCGTCGCCTTGCATGACAAAAAGATCCTGTCTTGAGTGGAAATACTGACGCCAAGCTTAGCACAAAACCGTGCCTACCGTGTTGTGAGGGAATGGTAATTTTGTCGTGGACCGAGGCAGTCCACAATGCTGAATTCGCGGAAATAGGCGCTTAGCTGAACGCCGGTGTGCTGAGATAGACTTCGGTAGAGCGCGTGTGTAATTCGGTTTTTAGTTTCTTCTCCATGACCTGCTTTACTTCACAGCTACAGGCGCCACAAACCGTGCTCACTTCTAAGTGTGACTGCATGTCGTCGAATGACGTGACACCTTGATCGACGGCGTCTCTGATTTGGTGGTCGGTGACCGATTTACATAAACAGACGAACATAAGATTAAAGCTCGAAATAAAGCTACTTTGCTAATTACAAGGCTAGATTAGCAGTAATTTGTAGAAGTGTAAATGAGAATCAGTCTTATTAATGTTAACGGAGTATAGGTTTTGGCGGGAAACAGGCACTGAACGGGTACCGCGCTCAGTGCCTGGGGATACTGTTAGCGGTCGATGGTGATCGTGCCGCTCATGGTTTCCAAATCGATTTCGCTTTCGCCGCGGCCGAGTTTGAATTGCAATGAGCCTGAGAGCGACATAAAACTGGTGGTTTTGTCGTCTGTAATGCGATTCTTGACCTGACCACCAGGGCCGGTTTCTATTTCAAAACTGGCGTGGAGATCGCCTTGGTTGGCAAATGTGATGTCGATGTCACCGCTGACTGTGTCGGCATCCAGTTCGCCACCGTTAATCAGAGCCAAACTCACCTCGATATCGCCCGACACTGAGTTAAGTTCGACATGTTCAGATTTTCCAATCTCGCCTTCGATGTCACCGCTGACAGTCTGTGCTTCAAAATCACTTGCATCAACTCGTGCTTTGATATCGCCGCTGACGGAAGACACACTGACATCGCCGGTTGCGTTCACAATATCGATGTCACCGCTGACAGATTCGAGTTTGACTTTACCCTTGCCACCGTCGAGGCTGATATCACCGCTCATGGTACTGGTATTCACTGGGCCATCCACTTTGATGATGGCAAATGAGGTGGAGACACCTTCCAGTAACAGCGCGCTCTGACGTGGTACATAGATGGTCAGTTTTGCATGTCCTCCTCTATTATTGCCGCCCCAGAAGCCACCTTTGGATTCGGTCTCGATCAGCGTTTCATCGCCATCGGTTTTGAACACAAAGTCCCGTGCGTTATCGACATCGCCAGTGACACGGATCTGCGGTTTATTCCAGCCTTCAACCAGCACTTTGCCATCGATGATCTCGGTGCGGATCAGACCAGTCGGGTCCACATCCAGTGTTCTATCAATTCGTTCGGCTTGTGCGACGGATGTCGTCGCAAGCAGAACTAGGGTTAATAACGTTTTCATAGTGATACCTCATTCGATGTAATGCCATCGCGTGTTTTGAATCGGTTTAGGAGTTTTAGCTCCTCTTGATAGGTTCGTGCCAGCATGGTGGCGTAATTCTTGTTCAGTGGTTCCGCTAGAATCGCTTGTTTTAGCTCCAGCGATGCTTTGTCGATGGTTAGCAAAACGGACCGTACTTCGGCGGCCAGCACTGGATCTACCGGGCCATGCACGCCCGCCAGCATGTCAACAAACTGAGCGCGAACATGGGCGTGTTGCTGCTCGATCAAGCTGATCTGACTTTTCTGATAGTCAATAAAGCTGGCTTGTAGTTCGTAGGTGGCCTGTGAACGCTGGTAGGACAAGGTCGACATGACAAAGGCACCAAAGGCGAGCATCAAGCACGCGGCTATCCCCATGGGTGTCCACGGTACCACGGTACCGGATCGTTGGTTGTTGCCCGTGCTGGCGATCGTAGTCTCGTCATCTGAACTTAATTCGGGTTTGCCTGCGAAGCGGATTCGTGAGTGAATGTCAGGCCACAAATCGCGCTCTGGCTGGATGTCCCAGTCAAGTGACTCTAGCGCTTGCTTGCTGTGCAGATTGTTTTGTTTGTCATTCATAGTTTTAACTCGCTTGTGCTTGGGCGCGTTGCGCCAGGTAGGCTTTGGCACGGTGTAAGTGTGTCTTTGACGTACCGATGGCCATACCCGTTATCGCGGATATTTCGTTGTGTTGATACCCTAGATATTCGTACATAATCAGGACCACTCTGGCTTGCTGCGACAAGCCCAGAAGTGCTTTGTTGATGTCACTCTGATGTGCTTCTTCAGTGTGCGAACCCAATAACTTTTCGTGTGTGTGATCAACAAATTGTTCTTCCTGCCATTTGGCATGCTTACGTAAATGCCCGATAACGACGTTGCTGGTTAGGCGATAAAGCCAGCTGCCAAAGGCGCTGTCGCCACGAAAACTACCCAGTTTCTGCCAAGCTCTAACAAAAGCTTCTTGAGTCAGGTCTTCGGCCAGTTCTTTTTGTCCACACATCCGCAAACACAAGGCGTAAATGCGCCCCACGTGCTCGCGGTATAGCTTCTCAAAGGCTGTTTGGTCTCCGTTCTTACTACGAAGAACCAATTGGTTCTCGTTTGCTTGCACTGTGTGAATCTCTGATTGTTTAGAAGTAAGACGAGGCTGGTGTGAAAAAGGTTTACACAGGCTACCAAAATTCACAAAAAAAAGGCGGTGTTGTTACACACCGCCTTAAACTGAGGGGAATCTGCGTGTTGCAGTTATCGCTTTATAGAATGATGACCACGATGCGCGATAAACACAGACGTCGTCATGGCAGGGATATGGAATTGTTGATTTGAGTAAAACGCCCGCCGTGTACTGCGATCAATCGACCAGCGCTGTACTGGGTGCAATGAGTAGTGCGGCGCGTCAAGCGCATCGTGTTCGAAGCTAACGGTCTGATTACTGCCGTTGAACAGCACCACCAAGTCCTTCGCATGGCGGCCCTCGCCGTTGAGTTGCATCACAATCAAGCCGGGCGTTTGTGCAGGCCCAGTATTCAAAAAATGCACCTGATCGATGACGCTTTGTTGGTCACGTAGACGGAATAATGGTGAGCTGTATCGAATGCGCAGCAATTCACGGAAGTACAAGCTGGATTTGAATTGCAGCCAGCGATCGGGCTTCAGGTCAGGATTCGCCAACAGCGGCGCGATGATCGACCACTTCTCTTCATTTTTCTCAGCAATCGGTAAGCCTTTCCCCCAGCCTGACTCGCGAAGCGTCCAGTCGATGGCATTAAACCAGTCACCCGAGTTGTAACTGTCGCGGTCCATGGATTTGGAGCGCAGAAAGTCTTGACCTGCGTGAATAAAGGGAATTCCTTGGCCGAGCATGACCAGCGCGTTGCCGAAATTCTGCATGCGTGCACGGTCGGCGATCGACATCGTGTCCGGGGCCTTGGCTTGAATGCCATCCAACAGTGTTTCGTTATCATGCGCAGCGATGTACGCGATCTGCTCCTGAGGGTCGTCGGTGTACCCAGTAGGCAAACCGAAGTAGTCAATATTGACTGCTTTGCGTATTTCACCGGTATGCGTTTCAAAGGCGAATTCTTTAAGGCCTGCCGCCAGGCTGCTGCGTGTCCGGTCACTGAGTACCAATAGTTCACTCAATCGATCGTCGCCGTAGCCATTGGGATTGGTGTGTAACCCAGTGCCAAAACCCTGATCGCGATAGCCGCCGAATGGATTGCCACCGCGAATCGCATCACGTCCGCGATCATCAAACGAACCAACGCCGGTGCCGGCCATGTTCAATTGCGTGGCTTGGTCGAAGCGGGCGTCGTTGACGACCTCGCCAAAGTTCCAGCCTTCGCCATACAAGTAGACATTTTTTCCGTCGATGCCATCCTCGCGCAATGTCAGCGCATCCAATGCTTCACGTACACGCAGTATGTTTTGTTTACTATGATGGCCCATGAGATCGAAGCGAAAACCGTCTACCTTATACGCCTTGGCCCATAGCAATAGCGAGTCGATCATGAGCTTTTCCATCATGCGATGTTCGCTGGCGGTATTGGCGCAACAGGTGCTGGTTTCTAGACCGCCGTTGGTGTTATAGCGGTGATAATACTGTGGCACTATTTTATCAAGTACCGACTGATCGTACTGACCGAACGACGAGGTGTGATTGTAGACCACGTCCATCACCACGCGTAGACCGTTACGGTTTAGGTTTTTAACCATCGCGCGAAATTCTCTAACGCGCTTGCTGCCATCCGGGTCGGTGCTGTAGCTGCCTTCCGGCACATTGAAATGGAGTGGGTCGTACCCCCAGTTAAAGCCATCCTGATTTTGAACAGCTGCGACTGCGGCTTGTTGCTCCACTGAGTCCGGCGCCAGAACGCTGAGGTCGGCGTCAATACTGACTTGTTGACTGCGGTCTTCATTAACCGATGCGATATCAAACGCAGGCAATAAGTGGATGTGACTTAAACCTGCGGCCGATAGCCGCCGCAAGTGCCGCATGCCCCGACTATGATTGCGTGTGAAAGCGTTGAACGTACCACGTTCATGCTCCGGAACCGTGGTATCAAGAATGCTAAAGTCACGCACATGCAGCTCGTAGATCGAGATGTCTTCCGCGGCACGCAGGCGCGGTTTACGCAGGTAATCCCAGCCGCGTGGTTTGAGGTCTCGGTCCGCTAAATCGACAAACTGACTCAGACGGCTGTTCATCGACAAACTAACTGAGTATGGGTCGGTTACTTCGTTAACTTCGACCTGCCGTGTGACCTTTGTGTACACCGTAACGCGGTAGCGATAGTACATGCGGTCCCAGTCAGCCAGATTGCTGGCCGACCACACGCCGGTTGCCGGGTCTTCCTGCATCGGGAAGACCGCACTGGGTTCGGTTTGCGAGCTGTCTTCGTACAACAATAAATCGACCTGTTGTGCTGTTGGTGCCCATACGTGCGTCGACAACGTGTCGTCTTGATAAACCGGTCCCAGTTCCCCGTCGAACACAAACAAATCGTCAATCGCGCCCGGGGTTTGAATCGCCGTGGCGTCTTTTAGCTTGCCGTCCTGATCGCGAATTGAAATCGCGAGTTGTGTCTTGAGTAGCTGGCGTTTGGTCTGTGGATCCAGGTTTGGCAATGATATCGCGGTGTAGTCTGACAGGTGACGAAATTGAGCCTTCAGGGGATCCGGCAGACCGCCAAGTAAGACAAGTGGGTAATCTGTGCCACCTGTGACGCTATCCAGATCAAGGCCGAGTTCCGCAGTTGCGCTCGCGTGTAAGGTGAGTTGATCTGTGCTGTCGATGACGGTGTTCCAAGCCAGTGTGTTGGCATCTAGCCAAAATGCCTTCGCTTGACGCAGGTCACCATTGGGTGCGTCACCGACACCAATTTGTAAGGTGTTGTTGGCCGCATTAAATTGAAACAGCATGTCCGTGCCAGCAGACGGAACGGTAAAGACGATATTCGCACCGCCAGGAACACCGTCGACACCGTAGTTTTCATCCCAGCTTTGATTGATCGTGACTTTGGCTTCATAGTCGCCTGCAGGCAAGGCATCGGTAGTAAAGCTGTAGATGCCGTCGCCATCGGGGTCTTGCAACCAGCTATTCAGACAGTCTGGCTGCCAATCACCAGCGCAACCAAGGTGCGCTTGAAAGTTCCCGGCAGCGATAGCAATGCGGGCTGTGACATTGTCGGTCACCCAGTGCGTTTTGTGGTCGTAGTAAAACCGCACGTCGCGACTGCTGTCGAGCGTCAGGCCGATGTTGGGTCCATTTCGTTCGGCATTCGCGCCATAGTTCTCGTCCCAACTGTTATTCAGGGCGGCTTTGTATTCATAACTGCCGGCTGGTAACGCAAAGCTTGCACTCCATACGTCGGCCGCTGCATCGTACTGTAGATACGTTGCGGCACACTCCGGTTGCCAGTTGCCGGGACAACCCTGTGATGCTTGTAAGGTGCCGGGGATGGTGACGGTGCTGGGCGCGGGTGTGTTGTCGGTTTGCGCTTGCGCTAGGCCACAGGCCAGCCCTAGCAGGGTGATGCGCAAGGTTGCACACCAGGCTCTGCACAGGTGTAGTATAGGTTTTCTCTCCATCAGAGTATCCTCAATCAGTAGGGTCGAATGTCATTGCTCTGTTGGCAGCGATCATTCTGGTTAAAGGAACTCCCTTTGCTGGGCCGCGACGCTGTTAAGCAGCGCTCTCAATTGCCGTAGCACGAACATTGTGGTCCAGTTTGAGGCAAATTTGAATTGAATACGTATGCAGCTAACCCCATTGCACCGAAAAAAAGCGCGATGTCATACGAAGACATCGCGCGCGAATTGCGTGCTTATATCGATTGAATCAACTGTGTCGACTTAATCGCAAACCAAAGCGTTCATACAGTGATGCCGCAATGATTAAGGTGACACCAAGTAAACCGATTAGCATCCAGTTGCTCAAGTTAACTACCGCCAGCAGGCGTGTCACCAGCAACACCGTGCTGCCGATTAAACCGGCTCTAACTGATAAGTTAGCAATCTGATTCATTGCCACGCAATTGCGTGTGGCCTGCGTCAACACGAAACCGCCAATCGCCGCAAACAAACTGGTGAATTTTGGTAACAGGCTCGGATGAATTAATGCCGACCATAAACAGCTGAACACCAGCAGAAACACACTGACGTTTAATATCCAGGCATTTGCACTGGCGTCGTGGGAACCCTTAATTTGGTCGTAGACCAACAAATAGAGCACGGCCGCAAACGCTAGCGACTCCAGTGCAAACCCAGCGTATGGAATCAGCTCTATCAGCGCGGCGGTAAAGGCCAGGCTAGTCACGTATTGAGTAATCTGAAGGGTTTTGCTAAGCGTGTTCGGGGCTTCCAGTTGGCGAATCCATAAACGCAGTGACAGATACACCAAGCCGGTTAAACAACTCACCATAACGGCATCGATTTGATACAGACTTAGCGCGCGAATCAGCATGATGGACGGTGGAAGTAACAACAAGCCCAATGCCGCTTTAGATTCACGTGTGAGTACAAAATTTGTTACGCGTGAGAAGCGTTTGATCAACCACAACGCAGCGAATACGGTAGCAGTAGCAATCAGGCAGACAGCGAGCGAACTGCGCACGGGGATCAATAAAATACTGCAACTCAGTAAGAAGCCAACCGTTAACGGGCCTGCGATCCGGCGTGCGAAGATCGCGAAACTAAAGCGTGTCACCATGGCGAGTAAGGCAAATGCGCCAAAGAACACCGGTGTGAACGTGACCGGATCAATAACCACCCATTTCATCATTGATGGATAGTCAACTAAACCGCCATCCCATTGCGTCATGGAGTAAGTTAACGCACCTAAAATGGTAAAGTTGGCCACGACTGAAAATAGACTTAAGCCAAAAAATACGCGCGCCCCTTTGGTTTCTTTAACGATGAAAGTCAGTGCGAGACCAACGCCGGTCAATAAGCCAGTTTGTGCCAACAGTTTAAGGTAGCGAGAAAGGTCATTTCCCTCACTCCAACCCTTGAGCATGAACAAGGACATTGAAAGCATGACTGCGCAAGCGCCACCGATGCGCATTAATTGCGTCACTGTGCAAAGTTGCTTGAACTTTTCTAACATGCTCGGTGACGCCTCTGTCGGTAGCGGAGAAGTCGATTCGTTGAGTGTGTTATTCATGGGACTGCTCCTGTTGTGGGGTGTGTTCGGCCTGAATCAATTTAAGCTGAGCTAAGAGATCGGCCTCATCTTCGATGCGGGTTAATTCCAGATCCAGTGGGTCTCTCGCACACGCGTCGCTAACGGCGAACTCGTGTTCTAACACCATGGACTCCCAGCGTTCGAAGGTATCGTTGATGCTTTCATCGCGATCAATGGATGCCACGGCGCGATTCACATCGGCCACGGTTTGTCGCGACCGCATCAGAGTGTGTTTGTGTGTCATTTCCTCTAGCCTGTCTTGCAGTTTCTCTAGGTTGTGCGAAACATCGCGAATCAGGTCACGTTGTTGCAAGGCCGCATGATTGAGTCGCCCTACTTCGGCTTCGTATTGATTGCGTCTGGCGACACATCGTAGTGCTTTCGACTGATCTGATTCGGCTAGCTTGGCGGCTCGATCAGTCCACAGCTGATATTGTTCACGTGCATCGGTCAGTTGTTGTTCGTAAGCATTAAGTTGTTGCTTGAGCGTATTGATCCGCGCTTTGGTTTTGGCCACTGACTGTCGCGTTTGTTTGATCGTGGCTTCCACGATCGCATCGTGATTTTCGAGTTGCCCCACTGCGGAATCCAGCGTCGCAGAGAGCGTGGTTGATAAACGTTTGATCAATTTCATGGGTGCCTCCTATTTCGGCAATACGTTAATCAGAGTCAGAGACTCGCTTGTGTTCATCGTGAGTTTAGGTATTGTTAATGGCAACTGTTTGGTCATAGGTGGCGTATTTTTCACTGAAAGTATAAATATATTAGACTATTCGCATTGAGCTGGTTTTGCGGCGTCGTGCTAAGCAAGGTGTGGGTATTGCAAAATTCGGGCGGTACTCGGTATGCAGGCAGAGCTTCAGGCTTAAATCTAAAGCTCTGCTAGTGAATCCACGCTAGACTACCGATAAGCCCCCCTAGTCAACGAGGTAAATAATGCAGCAAACTGCTATGTGGAAACGTGCCGCCGCCATGGCGGAACAAACGCCTGCGGATCGAAATCGCTATGTTGATCTATTGCGCGCACTGTCAATTGGGGCAGTGGTACTGGGGCATTGGATTATGGCAGCGCCTTATTTCTTAAACGGTGTGCCCAGCATGGACCATCTATTGGAAATTCAGCCGTGGTCGCGATGGTTGACCTGGTTGTTTCAGGTGATGCCGGTGTTTTTCTTTGTCGGTGGCTATTCAAATGGTGTTTCCTGGGATGGCGCTCGGGCTAAACAGCTTAGTTACGCTGCGTGGCTAGAGTCGCGTATGAGACGTCTACTTGGACCAGTGATCCCATTGGTTGTGCTGTGGGCAGTGCTGGGGGTTACGGGCTATTTACTGCAGGTGCATCCAGCCTTTGTACAGATTGGTTCGCAGGTGTCGCTGGTGCCAGTCTGGTTTCTGGCAATCTATTTTGTGATTGTCATGCTGGTGCCGTTGACACGAGCCGCTTGGCACCGTTTTGGGATGTGGAGTGCCGTGGTACCCATGTTGTTGGCCGTGGTCGGCGACTGGGTATTCTTTAATACACCGTATCAAGCGCTGGCATGGTTTAACTATCTCTTTGTGTGGAGCGGTGTTCATCAATTGGGCTACGCATGGCAGCAAGGCAAGCTTGGCGGCCAACTGCGCTCTTGGTCTATGGCGGTATTTGGTTTAACGGCACTTATTTTGCTGACACAATTTGGACCTTATCCGACTAGCCTGGTTGGCGTGCCTGGCGAAGCGATGAGTAATACAACCCCACCAAAGTTGCCGTTGATCGCGCTTGGATTGACCCAAATAGGGCTGTTGTTGGCGTTTGAGGCGCCGATGCGACGCTGGCTGAGTCATGCTCGAGTTTGGACTGCAACGGTCTTGGTGAACGGGTTAATCATGCCGATTTTTTTATGGCACAGTACCGTTATGATGTTGGTGATCGGGGCGTGCTTCTGGCTTATTCCTGAGGTGTTTGTTTTTGCACCCGGCACAGGATATTGGTGGGCTTTCAGACCCGTATGGGTTGCGGTGTTTTTGATTCTGATGTTCGTTGGTTTACCACTGTTTATGTGGCTAGAGAAGACCGTCGGTGGCAGCACGCAGCGCAAAAATCATATTGCGATAGTGATAGTGAGTGCGCTGTTGATTTGTGGCGGATTGGCCATGTTGGCCGCAGGTGGGGTTGCGGGTTCCGGCCCGCTAGGGATCCATTGGTTCGCAGTTTCTGCACCGGTAGTTGGGGCGTTGTTACTGACCGCGTTCGGTACATCCTTAAAGGCTGAGTAATTCTAACCACCTCATTATCAAATCGGCTGCCCATCGTCACAAAAATTTGCGCCAGTTGACTGACAAATGGTGGTTATTCCAAAAGTTCTGCGATAGTCTTTTCGAACTAAATAGCCCAGTCAATTCGCAAAGGCATGCCTGGACTGAGATTAAATAAAGTTGAGATGACTGATATGACGTTCAAAGTTTGGTGCGTATTGTGTACAGCATTGCTGCTATCTGCGTGTAGCGAGCCGTTGATTTTGAGCCCTGATGCGGTCTTGCCGGATGGGAGTCGGTATTCCGGCGACGTGGTTGATGGTCGTTTCTCTGGGCAGGGTAAACTGGTGTTTTCGGCTGGCGGGTACTACCAAGGAAGCTTTGTTGATGGCGTGTTCCACGGTCCAGGAGTGATGGTGTTTGTTAATGGCGATCGTTGGGAAGGAGATTTTCGCGAGGGTCAGGCCACCGGAGAATTCACCGTCATTAGCCAGGATACGTCTACGCGGTATGTTGGCAGTTTACAAAATGGGTACATGCACGGCAAAGGTGAGTTAACAACCGATGACTATGTCTACAATGGTGACTTTGTTATGGGTAGCTTTGAAGGCGAAGGTGTTTATACAAAAACCGATGGTGAATCCTATACCGGCGGGTTCAAAGCCAACTTGTATCATGGTCAAGGCAGCGTAAGCTACGAAAACGGCAGCAGTTACAGTGGTGAGTTTCAGGGCGGAAATTATCACGGTGACGGTGAATTCAAACAGGGCGATATGTTCTATCGCGGCACGTTCGTCGATGGTGTCCTGACCGGACAAGCCGAGCTCTCGATGTACGATGGCAGCATTTACAAAGGCGAAGTCGAAGCGTGGCAACCCCAAGGTAAAGGTAGTTTGACCAGCGAAGATGGAAACCGGCTTGAAGGCATGTTTGAGTCTGGCATGATGGTCGGTGAAGGCCGTTGGTTCGGGTCAGATGGTAGTACTTATGTCGGCGAGTTCGACTACAACCAGTTCGATGGCAATGGTACCTACACAGCGGCTAATGGGGATGTCTATCAAGGCGAGTTCAGTTTCGGTGAGTATCACGGTCAAGGCACATTGACCTTGGCTGAGCCCGAAGCAGGACAAGCAAAAATTCAACGTGGAAGGTGGTCACGCGGTAAGTTGGTGCATGATACCGAGTCCGGTTTTCGTCAACACGTACAGGCCGAACTGGCGCTAACCCATCACCAAAGATTATTATCCGAAGCGCTAAGCAGATTGCCCGATTCAGAATCTGACACAGCGCAGGCCTACTTTCTTGGCATCGCTGGTGATGGCTCTCAAAGCGTATTCCGGCGTGAGATTGAGTTTGTGCAACAACAACTATCACAGCGATACGACACGGCAGATCACAGCGTATTACTGGTGAATCACCATGAGACGGCTGAAGCCTGGCCGCTCGCGACGCGGCAGTCGATCGCTGATGCCTTGAAGGCGTTAGGTCAAAAGATGAATGTTGAGCAGGATGTGCTGTTCTTGTATATGACCAGTCACGGATCTTCGGAACATGATTTTTACCTGAATCACGACAGCATTAAACTGCCGAATCTTTCGCCATCTGAGTTAAAGGCGATGCTTGATCTGGCGGGTATTAAATGGCGAGTGCTCATGGTATCCGCCTGCTATTCGGGTGGTTTTGTGCCAGTGCTAAAGAACGAGACAACGATGTTGATCACGGCCGCTGACAGCAAGAGTAAATCGTTTGGGTGTTCGGAGGATTCAGAGATGACCTATTTTGGTCGTGCTTTGTTCCAAGAAGTGCTAGCTAAGAATGCCTCGTTATCTTTGGTGGATGCCTATCCAAAAGCGGCTAAACTTATTGCAGAATGGGAGGACGATGAGGAGCTTAAACCGTCTAACCCCCAGTTGTCTGCCCCTAAAGAAATAGTGGACAAACTGCGTGAAATGGAAGGACCCTAACAGGGTCAGACTGACATCTTTTTTGAGGCCAATAAGCCCCGAGGAAGAATGAAAAATCGATTCTTGTTAGGTGTTGTTGTTTACTTGATCAGTCCCGCGATTTGGGCGCAAATGGTGAATTTCAGTGGTGCGGTGAATCGCGCACCCGGCGATTCAGCAGAGTACCCTTTATCAGTCGAACTCGAGATCATTGCTGACCCTTATAACCCTGCGAGCAGCAGGATCGTACCGATCACAATTCCCGCTGGCAGATCAAGCACGAGTTACTCGGTGTCTGTTCCTTGGACAGATGCGGATAAGGGGCTTGGTTATTTTGTGTTGGATCTGCGGTGCATGAACGGGTGTGACCAAGGAAATGCCCGTACTGGCACAGTTCACTTTCGAGACGCGCATGGGAACCAGGAGCGGTTCGGTGAACATGACCGACGGTCATCCTACATCGCGAACTTCACGCTCATTCACATGTATTCTTATCTGCGTGGTGAAGTGTCTTTACCGATGGCCCAACAAGCTACGGATGCGATCGAGCTCGCAGTGTTCGTCGACCGGCGCTGGGGCTTCTCTGATATCTGGTTCCTTTCTCGCTTTACGCAAACGGTGCAAATCGAGCGTGGGCAAGCGAGTGCGTCGTTCCGAGTGCCAATAACCTTGACGCCATATGGGTCGGGGCATACTTACACTCTGATGGTAGGCTATCAGTGCGCCTCGGCCACCTGTCGCGCTCACGGCCTGACTGCACAAGCTTGGATGGTCAAACAGGCGCATGACAATGCTCCTTACGAGATGACAACCGCAGTCAGTTCGGCCTATAAATTTACTGTTCCCGACCCCATACTGGAAACAGCGTTAAACGGTTTGGTCGCCCTGGATCAAGACAATTATGAATTTCGGTTGCCGACAAACCTAACTCTGGTTAAACGCCGCGAAGTTCAACTTAATTTGTTGCGAGGGCCCGCTCAGAAACTAACCTCTCCGGTGCGTGGCCAAGTGTTGGTGTACAAAGAACAACATAGGGTGCATTGCGGTCTTGATCAGAACTATGGTGTTTGGACTGGTGCGCAGGAAAACTGTGAGCTAGATAACCTATCGTTCTTGGTGCCAGACGGATTGCAGAGCGAGCCAGTACTGATATCAAGCACCGACTTTGCGGTTCCACCCGGACAGGCGTCGACGACGCTCGGAGTCCTCGTGGAACCATTGAATCAGTCAACAGCGGTTCTGAATCAGTCGCCTTCAAATGCAGATACGCAGACAATCGCAATTATCTGCGACTCGGGCTGCGGACTCTTGCAACCAGGGCGGCGATACTTTAGTAAGTCCGCGCGTCTGACATTGAGTGAATCTGCCACGGGAGGGTATTTTACGTTAAGCTCAGAGCTTCAACCGGTGGAGATTACCCTTGGGCTATTGCTGGCGATGCCTTGGCTGGACCTTCTGCTCGATGAATAGCAGACCATCAGGCGCTTGCCTGTGCAAAGCGCCCGACAGCGCGTTCACGAATTGGTAAATGGATGACCGCTGCCAGTACGCCGAGCAGGATGTTGATCAACCACACCAGATCGTAGCGCGACGCGTCTCCGAAGCTTGCGAATCCGAGATATTGTCCACAAAATGCACTGACGGCGACAAATGCGTCGGATTGCTCATATAGGAAACCACCGAGATAGACGCCGGTAAAGCTGCCGAGTTGATGTGACAGGAAGACGATGCCATACAGCAGGGCCATGTAGCGCGTACCGAACATCACGGCCACTAAGCCCGAGGTAGGCGGAACCGTGGCCAGCCATAGCAAGCCGATGCCGACGCTGAAAAATAGAATAGAGCCGAGGCTCGGCGGGAGGACCACGAAAATTGCTATCACCACCGCACGCAATAGATATATCCAAGCCAGCATCGATTGCTTCGGCCAGCGACCTGACCAGACTCCAGACATATATGAGCCGATCATATTAGACACGCCAATGGCGGCCAGACTCATCGCACCAATCTTGGCTGTGAAACCAAGATCACTCAGATAAGCCGGTAAGTGCACAGTGATAAACGCCAGATGAAACCCGCAAACGTAAAAGCCCAATACCAGCAATACGTAATGCTTGTGCTGGAATGCTTCACGCACGGCATCCATGACTGGTTGATCGGCTTGCCCAGTGTGGACTTCATTCGAGCCTGAGTAGGGTGCCAGCGGAATTGCCAACACCACCATGAGTAAGGTGACACCGCTGAGAATCTGCAGCGACGAGAACCAACCGAACACATCGATTAGGGTCTGTGAAAACGGAACCAATAAAAACTGCCCCATCGAGCCAGCGGCGGTGGCCACGCCAGCTACCCAGGGTTGCCGCTCTTTGGGCACGGCGCGCATCAGCGCGGGTATAACGATTCCAAACGAGGTGCCAGCTACGCCAGCGCCGACTAACACACCAGCCGAGGCATTGAGGGCGACGCTGTCAGAAGCGAAGGCCATCCATAGAATCCCAGCTGCATACATGGCCACTGCCGCTAAAATGATGCGTAGGTTACCGAACCGGTCCGCCAACCCGCCCGCGAACACAGCGACAATGCCCCAGCTCAAATTCTGAATCGCGAGGGCGGTCGCGATGGTGTCGCGGCCCCAGCCATGAAACTCGGACATCGGTTTGACAAATAGTCCAAACGAAGAGCGAAAACCGAATGACATCATCAGCAGTAAACAACCGCTTAAGATGAGTATTTTGGTGGCCGGTGGCAGTGATGATTGGGGCATGGCGCGTTCGATACAGCTAAGGGGAAGACTGAAACGATAGTGTAAAAATGGGGTCAAGGCTAGAGATAGGTGTCAAATATAAATCGACGCTGTTAAGCCTATGGTATGTTTTACTGAATTGAAACTGATCTGGAGAACGGCAAATGCGATGCGTTGGACTACTTCTTTTGTTGATGTTGTGTCCTTCTGTGCGGGCTGACGTGATTCAAGCCAGTGCAGACCATTTCACCTTGCGCCAAGAGGCCAGCTCTGTGTTACCGCCGCCACAGCTTTGGCAACGGTTAATTCAACCGCAGTTGTGGTGGCACCCGGAGCATACTTACTCGGGAAACGCAGGAAATTTGAGTTTGGATCCCGTCGCGGGCGGTGTTTGGGCCGAGCGCTGGGAGGGGAACTCCGTCATCCACGGCACCGTAGTCAATGTCGCTGCCGGAACTATGTTGCGCTTGGATGCGCCCTTTGGGCCTTTGCAGGAACGGGCGGTCGATGTTGTGTGGACCATTTCGATTCAAGCGCATGAGACGGGATCTCTCGTGATTTTCGAAGAGGTGGCAAACGGCACCAATGCAAGCGGGCTGGACGAACTGGCGAAGGCGGTTGATTACGTCAAAACCGAAGCAATCAAGCGCTTGGTAACCATCGCAGATAAGTAGGCTATTTTCTGCGTCGCTCGAGTACGGCTTCCGACAAGGTTTGCAGCAGCGTTTCGGTTTGTGCAAACCCAATGCAGGCATCAGTAATACTCTGGCCGTAGACCAGTTGGTCTGCCGGCGCGATGGGTTGTTTGCCTTCGATCAGGTGGCTTTCGATCATGCAGCTCACTATGTTGGTGTTACCGTCCGCAATCTGGTTCGCTACATCAGTCCCAACACGCAGTTGATTTTGATATTGTTTCTGGCTGTTGGCATGACTGAAGTCGATCATGATGCCAGTATCAATGCCACGGTCTTGCAACATTGTCACGGCATCAGCCACACTCTGCTCATCGTAATTTGGCTGACTGCCGCCACGCAGAATAATATGTCCGTCATCGTTGCCAGCCGTGGTGAATTGTGCCGTGGTTCCCAGCTCGGTTGGGCTTAAGAAAATATGTTGAGCACGTGCAGCGATTACTGCATCGGCGGCAATATCCACATCACCTTTGGTGCCGTTTTTGAAACCGATTGGGCAAGATAGGCCGGACGCCAGTTCGCGGTGCACCTGACTTTCGGTTGTACGGGCTCCAATTGCGCCCCAACTCACCAGATCAGCGTAATACTGGCCAGTCACGGCATCCAGAAATTCACACGCGGCCGGAATCCCGAGTGAGTTGATGTCTAACAATACTTTTCGAGCCACCGCCAAGCCTTTATCGACGTTGTAGCTTTGATTCAGGTCGGGATCATTGATCAGGCCTTTCCAACCTATTGTGGTACGTGGTTTCTCAAAATACACACGCATCACCAGTTCAAGGCTGTTCGCGTACTGGGCTCGCAGGGGTGCGAGTCGCTCGGCGTATTCGAGTGCTGACTTAGGGTCATGCACCGAGCAGGGACCCGTGATGACCAGTAATCGGTCATCACGCTTATGCAGAATATCGCTGATACGATTGCGCGTAGCTTGGACGAGTTCGGCAACGGCGTCAGAAGAGGGAAAACGTTCGACCAGCTCACTGGGTGAACAGATCGGATCAATAGCCAGAATGCGTCGATTAGTGGTGATGGTCATACCAATAGGGCGTCAGGTTATGCTGTGGCGAGTGTAACAGGCCACTTTAGGTTTGGGCGCGAATTTTATCGGTTACTGGATGATTTCTTCAAACAAGGCATAGTACAGGTGCTCGCTGTAACCTTCACGCACGTGCAATGTGCAGTTATTGAATTGTTTGCTAAGTGCATGAACCCCGGCTTCGGTGATGCGCTTATCTTCGGTGCCGTACCAAAGCTCAATGGGCTTGTTGAATTGGTTTGGATCGAGATTTAGTGGGGTCATACAAAACACCATCTCATGCAATATGCCATTAAGGGTATGGCGCGCACCTTCTTTGAACACATCGGTCAGTAGCTGAATAATGCCTTGTTGCTCGAATTGAGAACGCTCGGCACTACCGACGCTGGCTCGCAGCATGCTTGGATAATGTGCATCCAAATTGAGAGTGACGCTCTTTAGCCACAATTCGTAGATCT
Organism: Arenicella chitinivorans; assembly: GCF_014651515.1. NCBI lineage: Bacteria > Pseudomonadati > Pseudomonadota > Gammaproteobacteria > Arenicellales > Arenicellaceae > Arenicella > Arenicella chitinivorans. The sequence continues at coordinate 119,532 of NZ_BMXA01000008.1, read as the reverse complement.
CTTTGGCGAATTGTGGCGATACCTTCACATAACGAGCAGCAGGTGCCAGAATCTCGGTCAGATACCGGGCATCCGCAGCAGTATTCAGTACCACCGGCGACGTTAGTATAACGCGCTGTAAGCGATTGTCAGCTTGTGCCGCGAAACTCATTGCCATTTGACAGGCAATCACGCTACCTAACAGATCATAGTCGCCGATATTGAGGAGATCGATGAATTCGGTGAGTTGGGTGTTCCACTGTGCTGGGTGTCCGGCGATAAAGCGTGTTTTACCGATACCTGGCCGATCAGGAATGATGACACGTCGATTGGTTCGCGCGCAGATGGTTTCGTAGTCGGGCGGAATCGCAAGCCGAGAGCCGAAGCCGCTGTGGAATACGAGCAGTGGACGTCCTTCCGCTGGGCCGTATTCGCAGTAAGCAATTCTTTGACCGTTTGCGAGTGTCACTTCTCGATCGTTCGCGTGATCGTTTTGCGGGCTGACGGTGGTGATGTCAGAGTCAAAGTACGAATCCAGTACTTGCGATTCGTGCGTTAATATTAGGCTAACTACGCCGGCCTGAGAATTGCTGCTGGTTTTGCGAAATATGGATTTGAGGTGGGATTTAACCGTATTCTCGCTCACAAAAATGGCGTCCGCGATCTGATTTATGGTGCTGCCGTGCACCAATCTAAGCAACACCTGCTGTTCTTTTTCGGTCAAGCCGTAACGAGCCACCAGTTCGGGGTTCAGCCGTTGGTTGACCTGCTCTTTGTCGAGCACCATCAGAATATGAAAATGTGTTGGACTGTTGTGGTCACGCACTTGACTTCGAATCCGCCGCAAGTACAACTGCTCGCCGTTCTGATCGAAGAAATCCAGCGCGATGAGTTGGTTTTCCAGAGAACCCGGGCTCGGTAGCTGGTTGATCAGTGTCAACAGGTCTTCACGAAGGGTTTCGCTGCCGGCTTGCAGATAGTTGAGTAATCGGTCTGCTCGACTGTTGTGGTAGATCGGCCGTAATTCGTCGTCCAGAATAATCATTTTGAAACGGCTTTTGTCCAGCAGCGTGTTGAACGCTGCGAGGGCAACATTGCCTTGCTGTAGGCGCGAGAGTATCTGGTCACCAGCAGCGAGTTCCATGATGTTGTCTGGGTCGTCGAAGTCGTCTGCTTCATTCAAATACTGTTGCATCATGTCAACAATATACTCATCGTGCCAACGCTCTGGTTTGCCGATGATTCGGTAGATCAAGCTACTGAAACTTGAGTTGCTCATAGGTTGTCGAGTCGTGAACCGAGAATGAGTATCGTCAGTCGATCATGGGGCGATGACTTATCGATGAAAACATCATAGGCCTTCCGTTTGGTGAACGCAAACTAGTGGCCTATTATGCTCACTTTAAAGGTGTGTTATCGTTGTGAGTAGAATGCGCCCTGTTGCCGCATGACAATGGAAAAGTCTACCGCGAAAGACATCAGGGGATCACTTAGCAGATTGAATGAATAGAGCACAGTTTATGAGCATACCCTTACCGATTTCCGCGCTTGTGCGCGCCGTTGTTGCCAGTGCGTTACTGGTCGTTTACACCGCCTCCTCGGTTTCAGCCAACGAGGCGGACCCGTATGTGTGGCTCGAAGAAATTCAGGGTGATAAAGCGCTTGATTGGGTTCAAGCACAAAACAAAACATCTCAGGTTAAGCTTGGTAAGCATCCGTTGTACGATCAAATCTATGCGGATGCACTCGATGCTTTAACGCGTACAGACAAATTACCGGAGATCACACAGCGCGGTGATTGGATTTACTATCTAAGTAAGTCGACTGAACACCCTAGGGGTGTGTTACAGCGTAGTCCTCTAGCGGATTTCAAACAGGGGTCACCACAATGGCAGACGGTGTTGGATATTGATGCGCTCTCAGCAAAGGAGAACCAGAACTGGGTGTTGCAGGAAATGGTTTGTCATGCACCAGATAACAAACGTTGTCTGGTTAGCTTGTCTCCTGGCGGAACCGATGCCAGTGAACTACGTGAGTTCGACCTCGAATCCATGCGTTTTGTGAAAGATGGTTTTACTTTGCCGACGGCAAAAATGAGCGCGAGTTGGGTCAATGCCGACGAGATCATTGTGGCGACAAATTTCGGCGCCGATTCGATGACTGAATCCGGCTATCCTCGCACGGTCAAACTATGGAAACGTGGGACGCCTCTGACGTCCGCCATGCCATTGTTCACCACACCGGCGAGTTCGGTTTCGGTGGCAGCGCAATACTTTAAACATGACACTACCCCGCTCATGCTGATTACAGAGAGCCTGTCGTTTTGGTCCCGTCGCTACTACCTGCATGAAGGCGGTAAAGCAATTCCGCTCGAGCTTCCGGATTTAGCCGCCGTTGAGGGAGTCGTTGATGGTGAGTTGGTGGTATCGCTGAAGCGGGACTGGGTCTATGCGGGCCAGCACTATAAGCTTGGGACAGTGTTGCTCGTTCCGCCGCACAGTGTTCGTTCAGACAGCGCGGTTACCAAAGCTAAGATCACGGTGTTAATGGAACCGGATGCGACTACGGTGATTGACATGGTGGTGGTAATGGATAAAACCATCTTGATCACGACCTTACAGAATGTTCAATCGCAGATTTACCGTTTTAGTCGAGATGGGGCATCATGGCGCCAGCAAAAAATCGACTTGCCAGCCTCTGGTACGATTACCTTTGCCGCTGGTGATAAAACCTCCGGGGAGTTTTTTGTACGCTACGAAGGATTTATTACGCCACCAACATTACTCTTTATTGACGACAAACTCACGGTGTCCACAGTGCGACAGCAGTCCGCTACATTCAACAGTGAGGCAATGAAGGTTACACAGTATTTCGCTGAATCGGCTGACGGTACCAAGGTGCCCTATTTTGTGGTGATGCGCAAAGACACCAAGCTCAATGGTACAAACCCAACGTTGATGTTCTCTTATGGTGGTTTCAGGGTGTCATTAACACCTTCCTACTCCGGCTCGTATGAAGCGCTGAACGGAGTGTACGGTAAAGCTTGGCTCGAGCGCGGCGGCGTGTTTGTGCTGGCAAATATTCGAGGTGGCGGCGAATACGGGCCGGCTTGGCATGCTGCTGCGTTGCAAGAGAATAAGCTGCGTTCGTATGAAGATTTTGAAGCGGTGGCGGAAGATTTGATCAAACGTGGCATCACGCGTGCCAAGCACTTGGGAATTGAGGGCCGCTCCAATGGTGGATTGTTAGTCGGTGCGACCATGCTGCGTCGGCCAGATCTGTATGGTGCGGTTATTTGCGGTGTGCCTCTGCTTGATATGAAGCGGTATCACACCTTGTTAGCCGGCGCGAGTTGGATGGCTGAATACGGGGACCCAGATACCGCGGATTGGGAATTTATACGTGCGTACAGTCCATATCAAAATTTGCGCGCAAAAATGGATTATCCACCTGTGTTCTTCTTCACTTCAACGCTGGACGACCGCGTACACCCGGGTCATGCGCGAAAGATGGCAGCGAAGATGATGGCCTATGGTTACGAAGTGGATTATTACGAAAACACCGAAGGTGGGCACAAAGGTAGCGCCACCAGCGATCAATTGGCCAAGCGTATAGCCCTAGCTTACACCCATCTTTGGCAGCACTTAAAGTAATGCGTGCAGCTTGCTGATTGCGTCAGGCGTTAGATTCTGTGGTGTGGCATCGATTGTACTCTTCCTCGCCGCCGACCACCGAGTTGGCCTGACGCCATAAACGTTTACAGCGAGCGCCAGATCGGCAATAGGTGTGTATGCGTTTGCGCGTTTCGATGAGCGTGATAAATTTATCCCGATCAGACTCGGTGATTTGATAGGACGAAAATGGCATTAGAACCGGTTCCATGCCCAGCCGTTTCGCTTCCGCAGCGATGTCAGCATACGGTGTCTGCCCTTCGTCTTCTCCATCAGGTCGATTGCAAACCAGCAGTTCCACACCCATGTTGGCAATTTGTTGAACATCTTCTACGCTTAGTTGATCAGAAGCCGAAACCTGGGTTGTCAGGTGCTCTATGTGCATCAGTAGAATCCTCCTCCTCATCGTTGAATCGTGACTTCAGTCGTGTGTGACGACTGCGCGCACTTTGGTCAAAACCAAGTACTTTATCAGCATACCAGAGTCGCAGGGAAACGACAGCGTTGGAAACAGTTGGACGGTGGGGCGTGTTGGGGCTATTGGTCGGCGTCGCTGCGGACCGGCAAGGTCCAATGGTGACGGATAGCCAGTGCTCGCACGATGAAAGCGCAGGTACCGCCGAGTAACATTGATATCAGGCTGGAGAGTGAAAACGCGGTTGCCATACAATACACTGCCGAGCCAACGAACGCAGCGACGGCGTAGATTTCGCGTTTGAGAATCAAAGGTATTTCATTGCAAATAACGTCGCGCAGAATACCACCGACCACCGCTGTGACCACGCCCATAGTGACCGCAATCACCGGGTCGTGGGTTAGCGTCAATGCTTTCGCCGCACCCATGACACAAAACAATGACAGCCCCAACGCATCGGCCCATTTGAGCACATTATAACGCTGGCCAACTCGGACTGAAAAAAAATAGACCACGACACCGGCACTGGCCGCCACCAAAATATAAATAGACTGATCAATCCAGAAGACCGATGTGTTGAGAATCAAGTCGCGAACTGTTCCGCCGCCGATTGCCGGTAACAGAGCCAAAACCACGTATCCAAAGATGTCCATTTCTTTGCGTGCTGCGGCGAGTGCGCCACTCAGACCAAACACGAATACACCAAGCAAATCGAGAATTAGAACGGGGGATACGGTCATGGCTGATCTACCAGTCTACATGCTGCTCACGCCCCTGGTGAGCGCGTTGTGCTTGCAGCTTATGTCGGTTGTGAAACGGTGACTGCAACAGAGCCAACAATAAAAATAGAGAGACCAACAAGAGAATAGCCGTGGCAATACGAAACAAAGTGCGTCCATCGACTGGGTTTTGTCCGATGACGAACGCATACTTGGCCAATACCAGCCCATCCTGGGTAAACGACTGACGAACCAGCACCGGAACTGCTCGCGGTAGTACATAACCGGTCATTTCCACCGGTGCACGGTTGATGCGCTGAACTGAGTCTGAGCGCAGCAACTCAACGAAGTGGACATGGCTTTGAGAATTGTGCGCGTCACGGATAGGGATGTAACGTCGGAAGACTGTTGTGCCTTCGTGTAACGCGTCTTCTTCGAGTACTCGGCTGTTTGGGACCGCATCGCCGTCGATGCTAACCTTGGTGAACCAGTTTCTGCTTACACTGAGCAGTGAGTCAGCTTGAATCGTGTCGGGTTTAATTGAGATGGCAGCCTGCTCAATTGATGGGAGCTGTTTGGATATGGCGTAGCAGCCGTACGCCAGCGCGCCACTGACGAGCAACCAGAAAGCGAGGGCGGCAGAGCGAAGTTTCAGTTGCTGCGCGAGTTGGTCGTAACTTAACTGAAACTCGTGTTTGCGCTGACTTTTAAACAAGGTGGACAGCGGCACCAGTGCCAATACAATCCACATGGCAATCGCGGTGATCACTGGGTAGTGGACTGCAAAAAAGTTAAACTGAGCGCGAATTAGAATGCCGTAAAGGCCAAGTTGGAAGAACCAGCTCCAGGCCGAATACGCTGACATTATCAGGAACACGAGAACTGCCAGAGCTCTCGATGCTGGTGTACTTTGCATCTTCTGATTCACCAAAAAATCTCAGCGCGGTCGCCTTGTTACTCCTGAGTATATAACCTTGACGAACTGCATAGAGGCTATGAGTGCGTCAACTCTATCAGTGTTCGGATCAATTTCCTAGCACCGTGAAAAATCAGACAGACTGTCTAAAAAACCGAAAATTCCGATGTTTTTGCAAAAACTGTCGCTGATTGGAGACAGTTATTGCTGACGGATTTTGAAATTCGTAAGTTTTATTGCCAAGTTCTAATTTAAGCTAAGGGTTAAGTAGTCGAGCAGAAGAACTCATTGCGCATTGCCTGAGAAAGAACTCCACCCCACTTTTCTTACAGGATCCCCTACACACACACGCGCTGCTCGCCATGCTCGGCTACTTTCCTCTCTTTTTCTCGGTACACACCAAACTCAGTGCGCTAGGCTGAATCTGACTGTGTTGTGCTGAATATTTGGGTCGGAGGGTTGGTGCTCTATAGATTGCTCACTATAATGTAATCTGCGAAATCGCACGTTAGCTCTTATCTTTGGGTCTCTCTCGACAAATTTAGTCCAAATCATGTGTATGCGCTGAAAACCGTCGCTGCTGCTTTCAAAGAGCATTGCTATGATCGTGCGTCTATCTAACGTATCGTTGCCACACGCCACACGAGTCATCAATGTCAACTGCACTCATAATCGCTCTGACTTTTGCCTCCTCACAAGTAATGTTGAGTTTGGCGGTGCTGCTCACTGCAGTGAAACACTGGCGACTTCCACATGCCATTCTATTTTGTTTTCTGCTCGCTGTTCTCGCGTATATCGCACACCCAATGGTAAGTGAGCATTGGGTAGGTGATTGGGTATTGCCATTGGAAAATGCTATCCCAGGTCTGTTCTGGTTACTCTGCTCCAGCTTATTTAATGAGCGGTTTCGATTAGCGCCTTGGAACCTTATGCTGGTGCTGAGCACGGTATTGATTCCGCAGATTGGTATTCTCGCGGTGGACTACTTGGACATCGGTCTGCCATACTTTTTGTACCGTACCATGCCTCAGGCGCTCGAATTCGTATTGCTGGCTTGGGCCTTATATGTGGTGGTTCGATCCTGGCGGGACGACCTCGTTGAGTCGCGGCGAGATTTACGCCTAGTTTTTTCAGCCATTGCAGGAGGCTATATCTTCACGCTGATTTCTATGCGCGAAATCTTTATGGCGGACTCACCGTGGCTTGATCAATGGCAGTACTTGCCGGTCGGTGCGATTTGTTTAATCACAAACCTATTGTTGCTGCAATATAAGCCGGGTGTGATCGCAGAGGACACGCCTGAGGAAACACAAACTGGGAGCAACGCGATGCCAGCTCGCTTGCGTCCCGTCGATGAAGTAGAAGTTCCGGTAGAAGTCGTTCAACAACTCGATTCGCTCATGAAACAAGAGCATCTTTATAGAGAGATGGGACTGACCATTGGTCAATTAGCTGACAGGATGGCGATGCCAGAGTATCGCTTACGCAAGATTATCAACGCAGGACTCGGATACCGTAATTTCAATGACTACTTGAATCGCTTTCGGATCGCCGAAGCGGGAGACAAACTCGCCGACCCGGCTTACGAAAATCAAGCCGTATTGAGCATTGCTTTGGATACCGGATTTCGGTCTTTGAGCTCATTCAATAAGGCGTTTCGTGACGCTTATCGACTTACACCGACTGCGTACCGTCAGCATAAACTTGGTTCTGAATAATCGAGCTCGATCTAAGCATGGATCGTAAAAAATTTCCGGCTTTTGCTGGTGAATTTTGAAATCAGTTAGATTCAATACGTTCGATTAACCGATTATTTTTCTTAGTTTCAATACCTAAGAGGGCGGATGCGTGGTAAACGACCGATTGAGAAAAGTGACGTGGTGTATGCTAGGTCGACCCAGTTGGCTGAGTATATTGGTGTTGTGGGTGATACACAGCACCGGTGTTTGCGCGGAGGAGCCCGGCGCTACCTTATATGCGACTCACTGTAGTGCCTGTCATGGTGTTGGTGCGCAGGGTAACCCTCAACTCGGGAGTCCGGCTTTGGCTGGCCAGCATGCGAGTTATCTGGAACGGCAGTTACACAACTTCGCGAACGGAATTCGGGGGGCAGACGGTGCTGACAGCTATGGAAAGCAAATGGCTGCATCGTCATCGCTGATTGCTGAGTCTGAGTGGTCCAGTGTTTCAACCTATCTAGCGACCTTAGAACCGAGTTCAAGCACGGCCAGCGACGGGGATACTGTTCTAGGTTATAAGGTCTTTCAAGGAACTTGCAGTGGTTGTCATGGTGCCGAGGGACAAGGAAATCCGGCGCTGCACGCCCCCAGAATCGCGGGCCTTGCACCGGACTATTTGTTGCGTCAATTCAAGCACTTTCAGACCGGTGTGCGCGGTGCGAACCCGGAGGATCGGTATGGTCGGCAGATGGCGATGATGGCGTCGACTATCCGAGACCCAGAGCAAGTTAGCGCAATTATTGCGTTTTTAACCGCCAAATAGTGGGTTTCTAGATGCGTCGCACTCTCGGCATCACGTTGTGGCTTGTACTACAGATCAGCAGTAATCAAAGCACTGGTTCGGAGTTTATATTAAACGAATATTGCCCTCGTGGGTTTGAATTGATACCTGCTGAAGGTTGCCGTCTGCGGACCTTGTATCAGTTTTATTCATCGAATCAAGATCGGGGTGTGGGTGGCACACGTACTGGTCTGCCGCCGGTACGAGATGGTTATAGTCCGCAACAGATTGACCTTGGGCGATATCTATTCTTCGACCCAGTCTTATCGGCAAATCAGACAATTTCGTGTGCGAGTTGTCACCAACCGAGGCTTGGCTTTGCGGACGGACTGGCGGTCTCTCGAGGGATTCACGATCGTCGTGGTACACGGTCAGCCCCGAGCCTATGGAATGCGGCGTTTAACTCTAAATTGTTTTGGGACGCTCGATCCGACAGTTTGGAACAGCAGGCGCAGGAACCATTATACAGCCCACTGGAGATGGGTAACTCTCCGAACGGCCTATTGGCTCGCTTGCAAGCGGTGCCGGAGTATCAAACCTTATTCGAGCAAGCGTTTCCGAATTCAGGTTTAAACCTACCAAACCTGTACACAGCGCTGGCGGCGTTCCAAGCATCGCTTATTTCTCTCAATAGCCGCTACGATCAATATGTGCATGGCAATCATCAAGCCTTGAGTGAGGATGAATTAGCTGGTCTCAATGTATTTCGGTCGTTTGTAGCACGCTGTTCCGAGTGCCACACACCACCGTTGTTCACCAACAATCAGATCGCGGTGATCGGCGCGCCCGAACCAGAGGGTGTGGTGTTTGACGTTGGTGCGCAAAGAACGTACTCCAGTCCCAAGTTACGTGGTGGGTTTAAAGTGCCGACGTTGCGTAACATCGAGCGCACTGCGCCATACATGCATTCCGGAGTATTTGCTGATCTTCGAGAGGCAACGGAATTCTACAATCTCGGGCGCGGACACGCAGCTCCGGATGACCTACAGATCCATTGGCATATCACTAGTCCGGATCTGAGCGAACTAGAAATAGATCAGATCGTTGCGTTTATGCACACACTGACTGACGAACGGTTTATGCCAGACACCCCTCAAAAGGTGCCATCTGGTCTCGCCGTTGATCATAACCACAAGCAGCTTGGTCAAGAGTTGACCACACATCAGAGGAGCCAACCATGAAAGCAAAGTTTATTCTCGTATTGCTAACCGCAGTGATTGCCATTGGGCTGGGTTATCTAGTCGGCAAGCAAAGCGGTGGTGTGCCGGTAGTTTTGGGTACCAATGCCGGTGGAAGTTACCAAAGTGGTTTTGAACAACCTGAACCGGGCGATGATGTCTCGTCGGGCCCAGCCGGTGAAGCAAATCCGGTGATTGCGATCGTTCAGGACGGTGAATCCATCCAAGATGCCGTTAAGGCGGCAGCGCCCGGCACCACCATCCAGATTATGCCGGGCACCTATCATGAAACAGTCTATATTGATAAAGACAATATCCACCTAGTCGGTGTTATCAAAGCCGGTAAACGCGCAGTTATGGATGGCAAGGGTAAGCTTAATGATGCGATTCTGTATTCGGGTAACAACGTGGTGGTGGAAAATATGCAAATCACCGGGTACAAAGGTAATGGCATCATGGGCCAGGCTGGAAATAACTTTGAGATTCGTAACAACCTAATTATTGATACCGGTGTTTACGGAGTGTTCCCGCAATTAGGTAAAAACGGTGTGGTGGAACACAATGTGATTTCAGGTATCGAGGACGCGGCGATCTATGTGGGCATGAGCGATAACGTGCATGTGGCCCACAATCGAGTGTTCGATAGTGTTGCTGGAATTGAGATCGAAAACAGCCGCCATGCGATTGTTGAAAATAACTATGTACATAACAATACCGGCGGAATCTTGGCGTTTATTACACCGGGATTGCCAATTAAGACCACCTACGACGTCATTATTCGGAACAATTTTATTGTCGGAAACAACCACAAAAACTTTGGTGCACCAGGGTCAACTGTGGCGGGTATACCGGCCGGCACCGGGATTCTGATCATGGCCGCGGATGATGTGATCGTTGAGGATAACCTTATTTCTGATCACAAAACTGCCGGAATTTTGATCGTTGATCATGCCAATGCAGCCAATATCTCTATCGATCCGGAATCCGAACCCAATCCGGATCGAGTTGCTATTTTGAACAACACAATGATGCATAATGGCTACGACACGATCCCAGAGGTGAAAGCGCTGATGGCGTTGAAGCTCAGTCAGTTTGAGCCAGATATCGTGCATGTGAGTGAAGGCAAAGATAGCTGCATCAATAATCCTCATCAGTACAACTTGGTAGGTTTAGACGCGTTTAAACCGTGTGGTTTTAGCAACACCGATGCTACCGATACCTACCTGCTTGACACACCTGTCGCACCAAGAGAAATTCAGCCATCAGAGCGCGGAAAAATTGCCTATTTAGGTGTGTGCACAGGTTGTCATTCCTACAATGGTCGTTTGATCGGTCCGTCAATTCAAACCATACAAGCGCTGTATTATGACAACCCTGAAGGCTTAGCTGCGTACTTGGCAAACCCGGTTAAAAAACGTCCAGATTACCCGGAGATGCCAACCCAAGCATATTTGGGAGACGAGACTCTGCTGGCGGTGGCTAAGTATGTGCTCAGTCGCGAAAACTAACCGAGTTAAGCTGCGTCACCGGGTATAAAAGTCAGCGCAACGCCGTTATTGCAGTAACGGAGTCCGGTGGGTTGCGGGCCATCGTTGAATACATGGCCTTGGTGTCCACCACAGCGAGCGCAATGGTATTCGGTTCTCGGTAAAATTAGTTTGAAGTCTCGTTTGGTTTCAACTCTCCCCGCCACAGTATCGAAAAAGCTTGGCCAGCCGGTGCCACTGTCGAACTTTTGTGCTGCGGTGAAAAGCACCAGACCGCACCCTGCGCAAGCGTATTCGCCGTCGCGCTTTTCATCGTTTAAGGGGCTAGTGAATGGGCGTTCCGTACCTTCTTTGCGGAGCACATCAAACGCGGCTGGAGACAGTCGTTCGCGCCATTCGTGTTTGGATAATTCGAAAGGAACGATCTGATTGGGGTTCGGTTCTAAGTCTGGCATAGCGGGCTTGTGCGTATCAGGCGGCGTTTGGGTGTCTACATCTTTTGCGGTAGCGTGTAGCCAACTGACCGAGCCAGTCGCGCCGATCGCAGAGAGTAGAAGCATAGTTCGTCGGTTCATAGAATCACAGTTTAACAAAGTAGTGTGATAATTATGACCTGATGACGCTGCAAGAACTTACTGGGCTTGTGCTATCCTGCGACCTCTTTGTCACGCTGGAACGATCCTACCTTGAAAAAGACACCCCTTACGAATTTCTTGGCGCCTAAGTACTGGCCAACCTGGCTGGGTTTACTGGTGTTGCGTGGATTTAGTGTATTGCCGCTGCCAATACTGGCGGTGCTCGGGCAGACAATCGGTCTGTTGTTTTATGCCCTTGGCGCGAGTCGGCGGCGGATAGCGTTCAAAAATATACGTGTCAGTTTTCCAGAAAAGAGTGTGTGCGAATGTCGTCAAATTAATCGTCGCCATTTCATGTTGATCGGGCAGTCTGTGTTTGCCACACCCATGCACTGGTGGGCATCCAAGCGCCGCTTTAATAAGCTGATTACCGTATACGGACGTGCGCACTATGACGCCGCATTGGCGTCCGGCAATAATATCATCATTCTTGCGCCGCACTTTATTAGCTTGGATGTGGCGGGGCTTCGTTTGGCTCAGGAGCGCCCGATGTTGACGATGTATCAATACGCCAAAAACGGTTTAATCGACGAAGTTGTAAAACGCCGACGATTGCGCTTTGGTGGTGAGCTGGTAGAGCGCAAGGCGCCGTTGCGCCAATTGATTCGCGCTATTCGTAAAGGCAACCCGTTCTATTATTTGCCGGATCAGGACGCGGGCCGGAAAGGTATTTTTGTACCCTTTTTCCATACTCAAGCTTCAACTTACCCGATGTTGGGGAAATTCGCGGAAATGACCAACGCGCTGGTCATCCCCTGTCGTACGCGTATCAAGCCCTGGGGCATGGGCTATGAAGTGACTCTGGGTAAACCACTGGAAAATTTTCCGAGCGGGGACGAGGTGTCTGATACCGCGCGCATGAATAATGAGGTGGCGGAACTGATTCGTCCACATCCGGAACAATACTTCTGGGTACACAAGCGTTTCAAGACACGTCCACCGGAGGAAGCGGCGAAGGGTATAAAATTTTATCAATAGACATTTATTTTTATAGGAGCTTGCGTTACTGTCAGAAGCATCATGACTAAGGGGGATGTGATGTGCCAAGGAACAACGCGTGCCCTTTTGACCAGTGGTAGTCTTTAGCTGGCAGATAATTTCACAATACACCACTTAACCTATTTGGAGAAAATTGATGAGCAAGCGTGAAGAGTTAATCGCTAAATATGCAGGCGACCTGGAAACCAAGTGTGGCATGAAGCCAGATATGAAATTGCTGACAGCCGTGACCGTTGGCTGTGGTCCTTCAATTTATAACGCGGACGCGTGTACTGTATCCGCGAGTGACCCTAAAGAATTGGAGCGCGTTAAAAAGAACTTTCTCATCAAAAAGCTTGGGCTTGCCGATTCTCCTAAACTCGATGAGGGCATCCAAGCGGTACTTGAAATCTATGGTAGATCGAACCGCAACAAGTACCGCGCTGTAGTTTACTACTTGCTGGTAAAGCACTTTCGCAAAGCATCAGTTTACAAATAGATAGGGACGCCTATTTATTCAACGCTATAAGCAAGGCCGCTCACACAGCGGCCTTGTTGGTTTAATGGGTTTGAGTAGTCAGGGCGTTCTTGGTGTTACGTCAGTCGTGGACTAGTCACGCCAGAAGGTGGTGGTAAACAGTACCAACAAAGTAAACAACTCCAGTCGACCAAGCAGCATGGCAAATGAGAGTATCCACTTCGCCGCATCATTGATGTCAGCATAGTGTAATGCAACGCCGCCGAGCCCTGGACCTAAGTTGTTCAAACAGGCTGCCGCCGCGGAAAATGCGGTGATCCAATCCAGCCCCACGGCGCTCAGCGCGAAACCGGTTAGGGTAAAGCACAGGATGTACATTGAGAAAAACGCGGTGACGGTATTAATAATCTTGTCGCTAATTACTTGATTGCCGGACTTAATCGACAGTACCGCGTTGGGATGGATGAGTCGCACAATCTCTTTGCGGCCTTGTTTATACATCATCTGAATCCGCATCACTTTAATGCCGCCGGCAGTAGAACCCGCGCAGCCACCCATAAAACTCAACAAAATCAGCATGATAGGTAAAGCGCCAGGCCACCAAGCAAAGCCACTAGAAGTGAATCCGGTGGTGGTGAGTATCGACACTAAGTGGAACAGGCCTTGACGCACGGCGGTGCCGTTGTCAGGGTAGATGTTTTGCATCATCAGCGCCCCACAAATCACCAGGGATGCAATCAGAATCACAATCAGAAAAAAGCGGTATTCACTGTCTCGACGATAAGGTTTGAATGTGCGGTCACGCCAAGCCAAAAAGTGTAAGGAAAAGTTTGCAGACGCCAGTAGCATAAAAAAGACAGCAATTGATTCAATCACAGCGCTGTCAAAATACCCGATGCTGGCATCGTGGGTAGAGAACCCGCCGATTGCTACCGTGGAAAATGCATGGCAAATAGCATCAAACAGAGACATGCCGCCCACCCAGTATGCGGTGGTACACATCAAGGTCAAACCCAGATAGATGTACCACAGTGCCTTTGCACTCTCAGTGATTCGAGGCGTCAATTTACTGTCCTTCATCGGGCCAGGTGTCTCAGCGCGATACAGCTGCATGCCCCCGATTCCCAGCATCGGCATAATGGCTACTGCCAGAACAACGATACCCATTCCACCGAGCCATTGCAGTTGTTGGCGATAATAAAGGGTTGATTCCGGCAGTGAATCGAGGTTGATTAGAATGGTGCCGCCCGTGGTGGTTAAACCGGACATCGACTCAAAGAAAGCATCAGTGATGGACAATGAGTAGTGCTCTGAGGTCAGAAAAGGCAGTGATCCGAAGGTTGCCAGTACCGTCCAAAACAACACCACCACCAGAAATCCGTCGCGATACCGCAGATCACGGCGCAAATTTCGTAATGGTGCCCAAAGCAATAACCCGGTGATCAGCGTCACGAAAAAGGACAGAATAAACGGGTAGCTATTACCATCGTTGTAAATCAGCGAAACCGCCAAGGGTGTGAGTTGCGTCACGCTGAAGATAATCAGCAAAACCCCCAGTATTTTAAATACGGTTTGAAAGTGCATGGGATCAGAGAAAAGTGACGCCGACCTGGAACAAGGCTTCCACATCAGTGATGCAGGACTTGTTGTCCATAAATATGATTACGTGGTCTTCCGGTTCTATCCGCGTGTCGACGTTCGGGATAATGACTTCGCCGGCCCGTACAATTGCGCCGACACCAGTGCCCGCCGGAAAAGGAATTTCGCGTACACCCTTGCCTATTACTTTGGAGGAGGTGGCATCACCATGTGCGATTGCCTCAATCGCTTCGGCTTTACCACGTCGAAGCGAGTGAACCGCGACCACGTCACCACGGCGGATATGTGCCAGCACGCTGCCGATCGTGGCAACGCGTGGTGAGATAATGACGTTGATGTCGCGGTGTTCCAAGTTGTCGACATACGCCGGACGATTCACTAGCGCCATCACGCGCTTTGCGCCGAGACGTTTTGCTAGGTTAGCCGACAAAATATTGACCTCGTCTTTTTCTGTGACCGCACAGAAGACGTCCGCGCTTTCGATATTTTCCTGTAACAGTAGTCCAGCGTCGGCGGCGTCTCCGTTCAACACAATGGTGTCGCGGACTTCTTCGGCGATCTGGTTTGCGCGCTCGGGATTGTATTCGATGAGCTTGACGCTGTAGCCTTTGCGATCCAATTCAATGGCCAGATTCAAGCCGATATTGCCGCCGCCAGCAATAAAAATGCGCTTAGTCTTATCGCTGGCACCGCGCATCTCTTTCATAATTTTGTGAATATGGCCGCGTGCAGCGACGAAGAATACCTCATCTTTTTCTTGAATCACGGTTTCCGATTTCGGCGTGATGACCTCGTGGTCACGATAAATCGCGGCTACCCGGGTTTCGATGCCTGGCATATGTTTTTTCAGTTCACGCAGTGTACAGTTTATGAGTGCACCGCCCTTCACTGCCTTGACCCCGACCAGTTGAACCAATCCATCGGCGAAATCCAATACTTGCAGTGCACCTGGAAACTCGATCAACCGTGTGATGTGGTCACAAACGATGACCTCGGGTGAGATCACCACATCGACCTTAAACCCGGAATCCATCTTAAATAGGCTTGGGTTGTTAAGGTATTCCTTTGATCGCAAGCGCGCTATTTTGGTGGGCGTTGAAAAGAACGCGTCTGCAATTTGGCAGGCCACCAGATTGATTTCATCGTTATTCGTCACGGCGAGTAAGAGCGTGGCGTCTTCGGCCCCCGCCGCTTTCAACACTGACGGATGTGCGGCATTCCCGGTTACTGTTCGGATGTCCAGGCGGTTTTGCAATTGGTGCAGCGTGTGTGGATCAATGTCGACAATCGTGACGTCGTTTTCCTCACCGACCAACACTTCGGCGATTGATCCACCGACTTGACTGGCTCCCAGAATTAAAATTTTCATAACGGTCTACTTCGCGTCGCGGGCGCTAATGTCGAGACTCTTTAATTTGCGATATAAATGGGTTCGTTCCAGACCAACCTTCTTTGCCAGCGCACTGACATTCCCGTCAACTGTGCCGAGATGATAATTCAGATACGCCTTTTCAAACGCCTCTTTGGCCTTGCGCATATCGCCTTCGAAGTAGTCCGGTAAACTTTGCGATTGTTTTTGCATGCCGGTATCGCCACCGAGCGCGTCGGCGACATCGCCGAGGGTGATTTTCGTTTCGGTATTCAGAATTAATAGTCGCTGAATCACGTTTTGTAATTGACGTACATTACCTGGCCAGTCGTAGTCGACTAATGCCCGCACCGCAGCTTTGTCGATTTCAGGCTTGCTAAGCTGATTCTTGACAATGACGTCTTCGATAAATAAATCGATCAACTCAGGCAAGTCTTTGCGTCGCTGGCGTAATGACGGCACCTGAATGGGAATTACGTTCAAGCGATAATACAAGTCTTCGCTGAACGTGCCGTCATTAACCGCATTCTGAGGGTTACCGCTGGTGGTAACAATCACGCGGACATCAAGCTCAATATAGTCGCTGCCGCCCAAGCGCATAAACTGGCGTTCCTGCAATGCGCTTAGGAGTTTGTTCTGCGTTTCCATGGTCAGCCCCAATACCTCATTGATAAACAAGGTACCGCCCTTGGCTTCTTCGAAACGTCCGAGCACCACTTTGCCGTCGATTTCGCTGCCGAACAGGGCTTGTGCAACGCGGTCGCTGGGCATTGCGGCGAGATTAAGCTCAACAAACTCGGCGTCTGCGCGCGGACTGTTTTCATGAACTTTTCGCGCCACTAACCGTTTTCCGACGCCAGATTCGCCGGTAATGAACACCCAACTGTCAGTCGGGCCCAGAAGCTGAACGTGGCGCATCAATTCACGACTGGCATCACTATTGGAAATAATGGGAGACTCGTAATGTAGGCGTGACTTGAGCCGTCTATTTTCCTCGCGCAGTGATGCGTTTTCCAGACCTCGTTCGACACTGAGTAGGAGTTTGCCGGTTGATAACGGCTTTTCCAGAAAGTCGTAGGCGCCTAGTTTGACGGCTTCAACCGCGTTCTCAACCGTGCCATGGCCAGAAATCATGATGACCGGCGTGCTGGCGAGCAGCTTGTTTTCGACCCAGTATTTCAGTACCGAAATGCCATCTTCTTTAGGCATCCAGATATCCAGCAAAACAAGATTAGGTTGAATGTCGCGAAACTGACTGCGAGCCTGATCGGCGTTCTCCGCGACGCTGACAAGGTAACCCTCATCCTGCAAGATGTCTTGCAAAATCTGGCGAATGTCAGGTTCATCGTCGACGACCAGAATGTGTGGTTTTGTGTCGGACATACCGGCTTTGGTGCTAACCAATTATTGAGGGTTTATCGTTGTTGGGCCGCGTGCTGGCGACGTCGTTCGACTGTAATGTATTTTGGTTGCGATTACCACGGTAGGTTTGCATCGCATTGATTGGGAGACGTAAATGCATTGCGGCGCCGCCTAGGCTGCTGCGGCGGGTCCAGACTGAACCGCTGTGTTCCTCGACGATGCGTTTGACGATTGCCAAGCCCAATCCGGACCCCTTGGCTTTGGAGCTCACATACGGGTCGAACAACGATTCTTGAATTTCAGGTGGGATACCTGAGCCATTGTCTTCCACCACGAGATCGATATAACGTCCGGTCACCTTGGCGGCGATTAGAGTGCGAACACGCAGTTTGCCGTTATCGGTCTCTTGCAGCGCGTGACTGGCATTGATAACTAGGTTGTTCAGCACTTGTCGCAATGCCGATGCGTTGGCCTTAATTAAAGGCAGGTCGTGGTCCAGTGCCAACTCGACATCGATGTCTTGTAGCGACGAGGTATGTAGTTCGATTACATCGCGGATTAATTGGTTAACGTCCAGCGGGGCTAGTTGCGCGCGCACCGGTTGGGCGTAGCTCGAAAAAGCGTTCACCATTTCCTTCATGGATTCGACTTGCTGGACAATGGTTCGTGTGCTGCGGTCGAGAGTCTCCTCTAGTTCCCCAGACACATGATTGGAGAGCTTTAATTTGATGCGTTCGGCTGAAAGTTGAATTGGCGTTAGTGGGTTTTTGATTTCATGGGCCAGTCGTCTCGCTACCTCACCCCAGGCGGCGTCGCGCTGGGCCTGAATGAGGTTAGTGACATCATCAAATACGATAACGTGATTGTTTTCATCGTGGTTGTTTGTACTGCTCAAGTGGTCTGAGTCTCGAGTCTCTTGCAGTAACGATCCACGGACGATCAATATCTGCCGACCGTGTTTGCCCAGCAGGCTTATCTCGTCCTGCCAAGAGCGCTGCCCCGAGGCAATGCCGTTGCGAATGACCTCGAAAAACTGCCTGGTGTGACTGCTGGTGTCGCACAATGAGTCCAATCCGGCGCCAAGCATCGCATTGCGTTCGAAGCCAAGGATATCGGCTGCCGCGCTGTTACAAATCTGCATGCGCTGCTCACTATCAAGTGAGAAAACGCCCGACGATAAATTTGTCAGCACGGCTTCTAGATAGCCTTTTTGCTGTAAGGTTTCAGTTTGGCTAGCAAGGGCCGCTTGTTGAGCATCACTGATCTTGCTGCTCATATTGTTAAAGGATTTGGTGAGAATGCCCAGTTCGTCGGAGGTTGTGACGGGCAAATGCGATCCGTAATCGCCCTCAGCAATTTTTTGCGTACCAGCCGCCAGATTCGAAATTGGCGCCACTAGGCGACGCGACAGATAGATTGCCGTCAGCATGGAGAACAACAAACTGGCAAGCGAGATTAGGCTGAGTGTCACAATCAGGCTGAATTTTAAGGGCCCACGCGCAAACAACATTTGTGCGTATTGACTGTTGGCTTTTTCCACGCTTTCAGTCAAGGTGGCGTAACGCAAAGGCAGCACTTTAATTGCTTGTAAGGCAAAGAAGTCACGCCCCAACTCATTGACCCGTATTGGTGCCACCACACGAAACTGCAGTGTGGTTTCAGAGATGGGTTCAAGTAAGGTGTATGTTTGGTTTAGTCGCAGTTCGGTAAACACCTCATCGCCTGGAGTGTCTGGCAGGATGTTGGCGGCATCCGCGCTCGAGAAGGCCACAATACGCCCATCGTCAGAGTACAATGACAACTCGCTATAGCCTTCAAGTTCACGAATGTCATCAAGGGTTCTGAGTAGCTCACCGGCGGCAATTTTTTGTCGCAGGCTTTGTGCGTATTCCTCAACGTCGCGCGTGAGCTCTTCCTTGATGCCCTCCATCGCAGTTTTACTCAACAGCAGCGAATCTTTGACTGTCTGTTCGATCCGCACATCAAACCAACTATCGACACCTTTGTTCAAAAACTGAATAGAGAAGTAGTAAATCAGCGAAAAAGGGATCACCGTCAGGAATAAGAATATCAATACCAGTTTGGTGGTTAGCTTGGAGCCAATTTCATTGCGTCGAAACTGGCGGTAGAGGGAGTAGCAATTGGTAAACAGAAAAAATACCAGCACCACAATCCCGATGCCACCCAGTAATGTGATCCAAAACTGTAGGCGACCGGAACCCTCATCGCTCAACGATTTAACGATCAGTAAACACAGCGCGAACAGTATTGCGGTACAGACCGCGATGACTGGCCCGGGGGCCGAGATACGTTTAATTATTGCGCGGATTGCCATGTTTCCCATCCGGTATTGATGTCCCAGGCCTTCGTCATGTAGGCGCTGAGTCGCATTGGGCCAGGTAAATCCATGATGCTGAGCCGAAGTCGCATATGGTAGCGCGTCTCCGATGAATTATAAAAATCAAAAAAGCTAAGTGCCTGCGACGCTACGTATTCCATCGTATCATCCGTTGAGCTGAAGATCTTGGGTGCGAGTTCGCTGCCATCGCTAACCAGATAGCGATTAGACAGTACGTGATGCGTTATCTCAAAGCTATGGCGATATGTTTTGCGCGGCCAACGTATAAACAGCACTTGAGTCAGTGTTGCGTATTCGCAGACGAAGGTCAGTGGTACGCCGTTGTTCAGCGCACTGGTCACTTCTTCGGAGAGGTTAATGACCAGCTGGCCATCCACGTACTGAATCGATTTTCCGTCACTTGGAAGACTCCAAAGTGCCAGCGGTAGTAGGCACAGGAGCATGCCGAGCGCTTTTATCAGAGTTCGGTGTGCGGATGAGGTAAGTCTGTTGATGGTCAGCAATTCGGATTCATCTCGCATGATTTAGGGGGTCACCCGAGTGTCTTCTCCAGCAGGCAGTAGTAAAACCCGTCCATCGCGTGCACGCCGGGTAAGGTCTGGACGCCATGTTCGAGCTGTAGTGCATTTGGGTGCGGTACTGCAGGCAGCATAACACCCTTTTGGCGTCGTACAAACTGGTCGATTTGCAGATGATTTTCAGCGGGCAATACGGAGCAGGTCATGTACAACAATCGACCACCGGGCTTAAGTTGCAGCCACAAAGCGTCCAGTAGCGCGGCCTGAATCTGCGTAAGTTGATCAATATCTTGCGGTCGCCGATGATGCTTGATGTCTGGGTGTCGTCGAATCACCCCGAGGCCGCTGCAGGGCGCATCGATCAGTATCCGATCGTAGCCGGATGCGGATGGCGGCCACTGGGTGGCATCACTGGCGTCCGCCGTGGTGACCTTGGCGGTGAGTTGTAAGCGGTCTAAGGTGGCTTGCAGCTGTAGGCATCGTGACGCCGAGATATCGAGCGCGTCGAGTTGTAGGTCGTTGTCGCAGCGTTCCAGTAGGTGTGCGGTTTTACCACCCGGGGCAGCGCACGCGTCTAAGACGGTCATGCCTGGTTGCGGAGCCAGTAAATCAGCCGCAATCTGGGCCGCGGTATCTTGTACCGAGCACGCCCCGGATGAGAAATCCGGTAAGTTCGTTACGGGCGTCGGTTGCGTCAGAATAATGCCGTCCCGGGCGAATGGGTCGGGTGTGGCTGCAATTTTCTGCTCAGTTAACCGGGCCAGGTAGTCAGTGCGTGTGGACCGCATTGAATTCACGCGCAGACACATCGGCGGGCGTGCATTATTGGCACTCAAAATAGCCGTTGCGTGTTGAGGCCAGGCCTGAATGATGGCATCACGTATCCAGGCCGGATGGCACAGCGAATCGACATCCTGCGGTAAAGTATACTCAGTACGTTGCGCGCTACGTAAGCACCCATTAATCAACTTCTTGGCCCATTGTTTGCCAAGTTGTTGGCAGGCAGAGACGGTCTCACTGACGGCAGCGTGCGCTGCGGTGTCGAGGTGGCGTTGTTGATAAAGCCCAACCAATAACACGAAATGCACCACGCGATCTTTCTTGCGAATCGGTGATTGCAGTAATTGACTGGCGACCCAGTCCAGTTCGCCATGCCAGCGACAGACGCCATACACCAGCTCCTGCACAAAACCACGGTCTTGGGGGCTGAAGTCGTTTTGCTCAAAAAAAGCGCTTAGACACGCATCCAGCGATTGGCCCTTATCTATGATTTGCCAAGCGATCTGTGCCGCCGCCGCGCGCGTATTGAGCCTACTTGCCATGCTTAACTCAATCGGTCACCGATAGAAAGGCTGTAACCGTTGCGGAATTCGCGGTAAGGCAAGGCGCGCGAACCGTCGCGTTGCAGTGTCAACAGCTCGACTGCGCCGCTGCCACAGGCGACAGTAACGCAATCGGTGCTTAGTGCAATAACGGTACCTGGCTGGGCTGTGCTGTTGGTTTGAGCCACCCGCATTTCTGTGATCCGAATTCGATTGCTGCCATGCTGGGTTTGGCTGCCTGGCCAAGGTGTGAATGCGCGCAACTTGCGGTCTATCTCTGCGGCACTCGATTGCCAGTCGATCTCGGCTTCCGATTTTTCAATCTTGCGCGCGTAACTTGATTGGCTGTGATCCTGGGGAGTAGGTTGCAAACTTGGATCAGTCGCAAGCATGGCAAGGGTATCAACGATGCCAGCAGCGCCAAGTTGCGCCAGTCGGTCATGTAGGCTGGCACTGGTGTCACGGTCGCTAATGGGGGTTTCGAGTGTGGTGTAGACTGGTCCGGTATCAAGTCCGCGTTCCATTTGCATTATGCTGACGCCAGTCATCGTGTCACCGGCTTCAATAGCACGTTGAATTGGTGCAGCGCCGCGCCATTTTGGTAGCAGCGAAGCATGAATGTTGATGCAACCAAACTTTGGGATATCCAGAATCGATTGCGGCAGTAGCATGCCGTAGGCAACGACCACCATCACGTCGGGTGCCAAGGCTGAGATTGTGTCGACCTCGGTTTTCAATGTGGTGGGTTGGTGAACCGGAATGCCGTGCTCGAGTGCAACTTGTTTGACTGGCGGCGCGGTCATACGCTTACCGCGGCCGGCTTTGCGGTCTGGCTGCGTGTATACGGCACTTACCGTGTGATGTTCAAGCAACGCGAGCAGTGGTGTGGCGGCAAACTCAGGTGTGCCGGCAAAAATAATATTCATGTGTTTTTAGGCGAGGTGCAGGGTCAGACGCGAGCACGTTTAACCATCTTTTTGCGTACGCGGTCTTGTTTGAGGCGCGAGAGGTAATCGACAAACACTTTCCCCGCTAGGTGATCCATCTCATGCTGAATGCACACTGCCTGCAAGCCTTCCGCTTCGAGTTCAAAAATCTCGCCTTGCTCGTCCATGGCGGTGATTTTGATGTGCTCCGCGCGTTTGACCGGCGCGTAGTATTCAGGAATCGATAAACAGCCTTCGTCATAGACTTGTTCGCCATTGCGTTCAACAATACTTGGATTGATCAAGACTAGTGGCGCGTTGCGCTCTTCAGAAAGGTCCATCACGATCACTTGTTCATGGACATTGACTTGCGTGGCCGCAAGCCCGATCCCGTTGGCTTCATACATTGTTTCCAACATGTCTTGAACTAGTTGTCGGATCCGATCGTCCACGGTTTTGACCGGTTTAGCAACGGTGCGTAACCGCTCGTCGGGGTAGACTAATATTTCTAAAATTGCCATGTGCGGGCACTATTTCTGTCGATTTACTTCAATTTTGCGTACAGTTTGGCGTTAAAATAACGTAAACTGTATTCTACATTGTTTGCGTAACATACTAAATAAGCAGTATTATTTGCTTTTCCCGCATGTTTCCTGAATATGTATATTATGCGTTATTCGGTATCGACATGCCATGAAAACCAATCGCCTAACCAGCTGGTCAAAATAGAATGACAACAAAAAAACTAAATCTAAGTTTGTACGCAGTTCGTGCTTTGCGCGCCAAACTCCAGTTCGCCACTCGTAAACTGGCTGCCGGCGTCGTGCTGGGCCTGACACTTGGACTAAGCTCCGTAAATAGTGTGGCTCAAGATAACCCGGTACTGGCAGATTCCTACCCTGAACGCTATACGGTCGTGAAAGGCGATACGCTGTGGGATATCTCATCCACATTCCTGCGTGATCCATGGCGGTGGCCAGAAGTGTGGCAAGGCAATCCGCAAGTTGAAAACCCAGATCTGATTTACCCTGGTGACGTACTTGTGATGACCTTTGTTGATGGGCGTCCGGTATTGAAATCATTACGTCGCGAGACAGTTAAGTTGTCTCCTACGCCGCGCGGAACTCGTTACGATGCGATTCAAGTGATCGATCCGGCTGCGATCGAAGCGTATCTTAACTCACCACTGGTGACCGATGATAACGAACTGAAAAATGCAGGCTACATCGTCGATGGCTTTGATAATCGCTTGTTGATGGGTAAATACGATCAGTTTTATGCTCGTAACATTCTTGATAGCGAAGCCGATGAATACCGGGTTTTTCGTGCCGGACGTCATTTTATTGACCCAGTGTCTGGCGAAAGTCTGGGGTATGAAGCTGTGCACTTGGGCGACGCGAATATGCTGAAAGCCGGTGATCCATCGCGGTTGTCGCTGACCAAAGCGTATAAAGATGTCACGCTGCGCGATCGCTTGCGCCCGATTTATACCAAAAAAGCACTGCCTTTTTACTTTCCTAAAGCACCAGAAAACGAAGCGTTGCGCGGCGTCATTTTGGAAACGCCCAACTCAGAAACCGAGTTAGGTGCGTTGTCGGTCGTGGCGGTGAATATGGGCGAGCGCGAAGGCGTGGAAGTGGGCGACGTATTCCGTATTCGCAGTCAGTCAGTGTCAAAAGAAGACCCAGTCACGGGTGAGCGTTACAAAATTCCGGAAGAGAATGTTGGCATCGGTATGGTGTTTCGTACCTTCAATAAAGTCAGTTATATGTTGATTACCGATACTAGCCGACAAGTCCGGCCCGGTGACGTACTGGTACACCCTAACGCGAAATAAATCTTACGTGGTATACTGCTCGTCAGGCTCGCTGTGTCAGTGAGCCTGACTTGCTTCAGGATGGAGCATTTTGGGGCACCATGATCGGAACGGTGTCCGAAGCACAAAAATCACACTCGTTTTTACAGGAGGCCACGGATGGTCGAAAATCAAGGGACGCAGATCGATCAGGGTGCTGGTGACCTAAGGTCCTGGATCGCGTTGATTCACGATACGCGATGGACGCGACAACAGAAGTACGCGCTACTGGATCACTTTAAGTGCCCTGCTACCGTTTTACAGTTAAACCCAAGTCAGCAAAACGCAGTGCTCAAAGGATTGAAGGTGCGTCCTCGGCGCTCAATTGATCGAGACGTAGCCCGGGATTTACAGTGGTTGGCGCAGCCAGAACACGATTTGATTTCCCTGCAAGATGAACGTTATCCGGACAATCTAAAGCATATTGCGGATCCGCCATTGGCGTTATATGCCAAGGGTGATATTGATTTGCTCACGCAGCCGTGCATTGCCATGGTGGGCTCGCGCCGACCAACGCCACTTGGTCAGCAAATAACGCGTAGACTGGCCGCCGAGTTGGCGGAGCTTGGCTTGGTGATTGTCAGCGGAATGGCTTACGGAGTGGATGGCTTGGCACATGAGTCGGTGCTGACCACTGAGGGGGCGACGGTTGCGGTGTTGGGTAGCGGATTAGGTAAACCATCGCCTGCGCGGCATGAAGGCATGTTCGCTCGCATTGCGTCTACCGGTCTCGTGTTAAGTGAGTATCCAGTGGATCAACACGCCACGCGCTATAGTTTTCCCGAGCGCAATCGGATCATTAGTGGGCTAAGTGCGGGCGTTATCGTGATTGAGGCCGCTGAACGCAGTGGTACGCTGATTACAGCACGGCTGGCTGTAGAGCAGGACCGGGAGGTGCTGGTGGTGCCGGGATCGATTTTGAGTCCCCAGTATTCCGGGTCGCATTGTTTGATTCAGCAAGGTGCTGCTTTGGTCCAATCTGCGAATGACATTTTGCAGGTGTTGGGATGGGAGTCAGGTGCGATTACCTCAGACTCTTCTGGCTTGCAAGTCTTGCAAAATATACCGCCGGAGTGTGTTGCGCTATTGCAGTATATTTCGGCTGAAGAAACCGCTGTGGACACGCTAATTTTGGCCACTGGATTGACGCCGGGCGAAGTTTCATCCATGCTAATGACGTTAGAACTGGCAGGCGCAGTTGCGCACGGTAGTAGTGGCGGATACATCAACATCACGCACTAACTGTTAGTTCTGGTTGACAATTGAAGCGCATTAACTTTTGGTTCAACGTGGTGAGGTGACGATGAAAGAAGATATGTTGGAAGTTTTAATTTATCTCTTTGAGAACTACATTGCGGATGGACTGGCTTTTGATCCTAGCCAGGATGAGTTAGCTGACGAGTTGGCTGGGGCTGGCTTCGAAGGCGAAGAGATCGAAAAAGCCTTTGTTTGGCTTGAAGGCCTATTGGATATCAGCGAGCCGGATCCTCAATTAAATCAACCGCAAGCGCCAGAATCCCTGCGATTTTACACTGCCGACGAGTTTGAGCGCTTGCAAATTGAAGGAATGTCATTACTTACCAAACTCGTTGGTGCAGGTGTTCTGGATCATTTTCTGCGCGAAATGGTGGTTGATCGTGTCATGGCTCTCGACTCGAGCGATGTCAACATTGATCATATCAAGTGGGTGATCCTGATGGTGCTCAGTAACCAGCCGGGATTTTCAGAAATTGCTGAATGGGCTGAAGTGGTTGTCACTGAAGACCTGGCGCCAGTAATTCATTAGCCGCTTGTCAGCGCGAAACAGTGTGTGTGAAGGCCCCACTGAGCGAAACTTGCTCATTGAGGCGATAAGGTGGATACTCCTTTCCACGAAAAACCGAATAATAAGCCTGGGTTGTGCCGGTGACGGATAAGTGTAAGCTTGTCACGGAGCCATCCAAACAGGTGATATCTTTCTAATTACAAGTAAATAAATAGAATGGGTAAATCCTTAGTTATCGTGGAATCGCCAGCGAAGGCGAAAACGATCAACAAATATCTCGGTAGTGACTACATCGTAAAATCCAGTGTTGGTCATATTCGTGACTTGCCAACCAGTGGTGGCGATAAAAAGCCCGTGGACGCAAAAGAACGAGCGCGACAAGCAGCGATTACACGCAAGCTGTCTCCGGAAGAGAAAATCAAGCATCGGCAAAAGAAGAGCCGTGAGCAGCTGATCAATCGTATGGGTGTGAACCCTGATCAAGGCTGGGAGGCTCGTTATGAGATTTTGCCAGGCAAAGAAAAGGTCGTCGACGAGTTAGTAAAACTCGCCAAGGATGCGGATATCATCTATCTCGCAACGGATATGGACCGTGAAGGAGAGGCGATCGCATGGCATTTGCAGGAAGCCATCGGTGGTGACCCTTCGCGGTATCGGCGTGTGGTGTTCAATGAAATCACCAAGTCTGCGATCAAATCCGCATTTGAGAACCCGGGGCCGGTGGATATGGCGCGGGTAAATGCACAACAGGCGCGACGGTTTTTGGACCGTGTCGTTGGTTATATGGTGTCACCATTGTTATGGGCTAAGATCGCTCGCGGCTTGTCTGCTGGTCGCGTTCAGTCGGTTGCATTGCGCTTGGTGGTCGAACGTGAACGTGAAATTCGCGCGTTTATACCTGAGGAGTATTGGGATGTATTCGCAGATTTGAAGTGTGCCGCTGGCGATCGCGTCAACTTTGAGGTGCGAAAACACCGTGGTGAGGCGTTCAAACCGTTAAATCAGGAACAAACCGACGCTGCGCTTAGCGAATTACAGGGTTTAGAGTACCAGGTTGGCGAGGTCAAAGAGCGCCCGACCTCGACGAAACCGACAGCCCCTTACATCACCTCAACCTTGCAGCAGGCCGCCAGCACGCGATTGGGATTTGGTGTTAAGAAGACCATGATGTTGGCGCAGCGCTTATATGAAGCTGGGTACATTACCTACATGCGAACCGACTCCACAAACTTGAGTGCGGACGCCGTTGCCCAGTGCCGAGACTATATCCAGGACAAGTACGGAAAGAAATACTTGCCGGAAACTCCGCGGTCTTATTCCAGTAAAGAAGGGGCTCAGGATGCGCACGAAGCGATACGTCCGTCCGACGTGTCGGTTATGCCAAATCAGCTGAGCAACGTCGACCGGGACGCTGAACGCTTGTATACCCTTATCTGGCGTCAGTTCGTGGCGTGCCAGATGGTGCCTGCCAAATTTTTGAGCACTTCGGTCATCGTCGATGCCGGTGAGTATGAACTTCGAACTCGTGGTCGCGTTGTGGTCTTCGATGGTTATCAGAAAGTACAACCGCCGATGAGCAAAGGTGACGACGATGCCGTATTGCCAATTATGAAAGTCGGTGAAATCTTGTCATTGCAAGAACTATTGCCGACACAGCATTTCACTAAGCCGCCTGCACGATACACCGAAGCCAGCCTCGTTAAAGAGCTTGAAAAGCGTGGAATCGGCAGGCCGTCGACCTATGCTGCGATTATTTCTACGATACAGGACCGTGGCTATGTGCAGGTCGAAAAGCGGCGTTTTTACGCGCAAAAGATGGGTGATATCGTCACTGAGCGATTGGTAGAAAGCTTTACCGACTTGATGGACTACGATTTCACCGCAAATATGGAAGATCGCCTGGATGATGTTGCCAAGGGGCGACTGGCGTGGCGAGAATTATTAGATAGTTTTTATCAAGAGTTTTCTGAAACGCTCTTGAAAGCACAGAACGACGACGACGGCGGTATGCGGCCTAATACGCCGACTGAAACCGACATCAAATGTAACTCCTGCGGGCGAAACATGCAGATTCGCACCGGTAGCACTGGTGTGTTTTTGGGTTGTTCCGGCTACGTATTGCCACCCAAAGAGCGTTGTAAATCGACCATGAACCTAGTTCCTGGTGATGAGGCGGTGAACGTCGACGAAGATGAAGAGGCGGAAGCCAAGCTCTTGATTAAAAAGCATCACTGCAAGATTTGTAATGCTGCCATGGACAGTTACTTTTTGGATGAAAATCGCAAGTTGCATATTTGTGGTAATAACCCGGATTGTTCTGGCTTTGAGGTTGAGCATGGCGTATTCAAGATCAAAGGTTACGAAGGCCCGACGCTTGAGTGCGATAAGTGTGGCAGTGAGATGCAGCTCAAAAATGGACGCTTCGGTAAATACTTTGGATGCACCAATGAGTCGTGCAAGAACACGCGCAAGCTTCTGCGCAACGGGGAAGCAGCACCACCAAAGATGGATCCCGTCCCAATGCCGGAACTTAAGTGTCAAAAGGTGGACGACCATTATGTATTGCGTGATGGGGCGTCTGGCATGTTCTTGGCCGCCAGTGGATTTCCCAAGAATCGCGAGACACGGGCACCGTTGGTGGCGGAAATTTTGCCGCATAAGGCTGAGATCGACAAAAAATACAACTATTTGTTTAGTGCGCCAGTCGCCGACAAAGATGGTGTGCCGACCGTGATTCGATACAGTCGCAAAACCAAGGAAATCTACGTACAGTCAGAGGAAGACGGCAAAGCGACTGGTTGGAAAGCCTTTTACGAGGGCGGCAAATGGGTCGAATCTGACGCTAAAACAACTGCTCGAAAGAAGGTTAAGAAAAAAGCCAGTAAGAAAAAAGCCACTAAAAAGAAGGCGAGCAGAAAGAAGGTGAGCAGAAAGAAGGTGAGCAAGAAGAAATAGTACCGATCTGGGTAGCATGCTGGGTGTTCCAGTGTCTACCCAGCGGTTTGGTCAATCCACCCAACTAACGGGCAGCGACCGAATGCCTAAAACAAGCCTTCGGTCTCTTCTTCTGTTTCAATAATGCGTTCTTCTGGGCTGGCGAGTTCGGGCTCGTCGAGGATAGGGCTTATATCGGAAGGCGTTTGTTCACCTTCGTCCAGTTCCGTATCCAGCGTGGTGTCTTGTCTTGCTGCCGCCAAATAAGCTTCTTCTGACAGCTCGCCTCGCTCGTAGCGTGCCAGCAATAGGTCATTGTATAACTTGTTTTCAGGCGTCAGGGTGTCGATAGCAAAGTATTCAGGCACCGCATCAGGGTCAGACTCGTCGGTCCGTTTGCCGGTCGCTCGATTAACGAAGCCTTGCTCAATGTACTCCGGTACCACGTGGGGTTGTTGGTTGACGCCTTTCAGTGCGAACTGCATGTAGTCTACCCAAATCGGCAGCGCGGCTCGGCTGCCTGACTCTCCACGGCCCATGGTTGCTGGGTCATCAAATCCGATCCACACCGTGGTAGCGACTTCCTTATTGAAGCCGCTAAACCAGGCATCGACATAGTCATTGGTGGTGCCAGTCTTGCCAGCGAGGTCTTGACGGTTCAGCGCTTGTGCGCGGCGAGCTGTACCTGATCGGATAACTTCCTTCATCATGTCGACCGTGAGAAAATTGTTAGCATGCGACATGACGCGCGGTGCAGTATAGGTGCTAGGTTGGTCTTCATCTGTCTCGGTTTCATTGCCGTAAAAGCCAACGCCTTCGAGAAGTGACTCGTCTTGATTCTCGCTGGCGGACACATCGGTCTTGGCGTCGAGTTCCGAATCTGGGGTAGGAAAAGTCAAGAAGTCCGCGTAACAATCGTCACAGAATTGAGGTTTGGGTGCTTCGTAAATAACCTCACCATCGCGGTCGGTGACGCGCTCTATAAAGTATGGTTCGACTAGATAGCCACCATTGGCGAGCGTGCTGTAGGCACGCAGCAGTTCGAGTGGCGTGACGCCGCCTGAGCCAAGCGCCATGGTCAGTGTCGGTGAAAAGCGGTTCATATCTAAACCAAACCGAGCGGTGTATTCGCGCGCATAGTCGATCCCGATAGCCCTTAGTAAGCGTATTGAGACTAGGTTCATCGACTTTGCTAGCGCGGTGCGCATGCGTGTCGGCCCATAGAACTTACCGCTGTAATTTTCGGGCCGCCAAATTGTGCCGTGTGCCTGGTCGCGCATCACGATCGGCGCGCCGCTGATCAAGCTGGCTGGCGTGAAGCCTTTATCTAAGGAGGCAGAGTAGATAAAAGGTTTGATATTCGAGCCGGGTTGGCGAATTGACTGCACCGCGCGGTTGTACTTATTTAGAAAAAAGTCGTAGCCGCCGACCAACGATAAAATGCGACCGGTGCGGGGTTCGACGGAAATAAGGGAGCC
Organism: Arenicella chitinivorans; assembly: GCF_014651515.1. NCBI lineage: Bacteria > Pseudomonadati > Pseudomonadota > Gammaproteobacteria > Arenicellales > Arenicellaceae > Arenicella > Arenicella chitinivorans. Next base: position 89,069 of record NZ_BMXA01000008.1, on the reverse strand, counting down.
ACTTACCTGCGGAATTTGTGACAAGCGCCAGCGTGACTCTGTCGCTGTTGCGGTGGGTGTTTTGTTGGTGTTATCGATGATTGGCTGTATGTAGACTACGTCGCCCGCAGAGACCAGGTCTTGCATGGACTTTGGAGCATCACCGACAATATTCGCGGTGCGATGACGTCGAGCCCATTTGGCATGTTCTAAGAAAATTTGTGTTTGCCCGAAATCGCGGGTCCAGACCGTGGCTTGTTTTTGCTCGCTGTTTAGCACCAATGCAGGTACTTGTTCCTGGCTATTTGGAAATGTTTCCAGAGCTAATTCCATCGCGTGATCGGCGTTGCCGTCAACAGGGTGTAAATTTTGCAGGTCGATCTTGCCAACGACGCCACGAAATCCGTGGCGTTGATCATACGCTTGCAAGCCTGCTCGTAGGGCTTGATTGGCGGCGTTTTGCTGCGGTCCACGAATGGTGGTGTAAACATTTAGCCCTTGCCAGTATGCTTGTTCGCCAAACTGCTCGGTGAGCTGGGCGCGGACCATTTCAGCAATATGGGGCGCGTTTAAGTCTTGTTTTCTGGCATGCTTTTTCGCTGTTACCGGTGCATTGCTGGCGGTTTCATAAGCTTCATTGTCGATGAGTTCTAGGTCGTGTAGACGTCCTAATACGTAATTTCGACGAATCGTCGCGCGCTCTGGATTGCGCAGTGGATTGTAGGTAGATGGAGCTTTGGGTAGACCTGCCAACATGGCTGTTTCAGCCAGAGTGAGCTCATTTAATGGTCGGCCATAGTAAACTTCCGCAGCTGCCCCGAAGCCATAGGCGCGATGCCCGAGAAAAATTTTATTGATATACAGGCCTAATATTTCTTCCTTGCTTAGGAGCTGTTCGAGGCGCAAAGCGAGCAGAATTTCTTTGATTTTGCGAGCGTAGGTCTTGTCACGAGTCAGAAAAAAATTGCGTGCCACCTGCATGGTAATGGTGCTTGCGCCTTGTCCTGACGAGCCACTTTTAAAGTTTGACAATGCAGCGCGAATTAAGCCAGAGATATCAATTCCATGGTGCTCAAAAAAAGCGTCATCCTCACTCGCAAGCACAGAGTTTATAAGGCTTTGCGGGATTTCAGCATAGTCGAGCGGTTTGCGCCGTTCATCGCCAAACTCAGAAATCAATTGGCCTTCTGCGGAAAAAACACGCAGCGGAACCTTCAATTCTAGGCCGATGATTTGGCTGGCATCTGGCAGCTCTCGACTAAATTGAACAACCAAAAATCCGACGGTAATGAACCCCGCCATAAACAGGCCGCTGAAGATTGTGGTCAACGGCAGCCAGAGCTGTGACTTTTTCAAAATACTCGATTCGATCTAATAACCCAAAAACGATCATATATTAAATAATAGATTTCCTAAATAGAATTGTGGCATTATTGGCGCGGGTTGGTTAGAATTTGAAGTAAGTGATTATAAAAATGACATAAATAGCGGTTTTTATGGAGGTTTCTTGAAACTGTTTAGCTCAAAATCTAAGGCAGTAATCGGTATCGATATCGGAACCCATTCGATCAAACTGGTCGAATTAGCTGGCACCAAAGCCAACCCGAAAGTGGTGGCTTGGGGTGTGGCTCCATTACCCGCAGGTGCCTTTTCTGAAAATGCCATCGCCAACGCTGACCATGTGACAGACGCGTTACAATCGTTAATAACTCAATCTGGTGCTAAGGGGGACGCAGTTGCTGTCGCAGTCTCTTCCTCGCATGCGATTACCAAAGTTCTGGGGATGCCGGCTGATATCAGCGAACTGGAATTGGAAGAGCAAGTTAGTATTGAGGCACTCCACTTTATCCCCTACCCGATTGACGAAGTTAATTTGGACTTCGAGGTCTTGGGAGCGTCGGAAAGTAATGAACAAGAAAACGATGTCCTCCTGGTGGCTTGTCGCCGCAGCATTGTTAATGACTATATAGATATGGTCGAAAATGCGGGTCTGGGGCTCGAGTATGTGGATATCGATACGTATGCGTTGGAACGTGTCTATCGTTCTCAGCATTCGCTGGGATCAAATTCAGATGAGCCAGTTGCTTTGTTTGATATCGGATCATCAAGCAGCCACTTAATGGTGTTGGATGCCGATCGTGTGCTGTATTCGAGACACCAAAACTTTGGTGCCGGGCAGTTGGTAAAGTTGATCCGTAAAGAGTACGGGGTTAATGCCGAAGAAGCTGAAGAGATTCTGAAGTCGACACAACCACCTGGTGATTTCTTGACCGCTGTCCAAGAGCCGTTCGTCGAAATGTTACGACAAGAAATCAGTCGCGCTCTGCAATTTTTCTATTCATCAAGCTCTTACTCGAATATCGACAGCGTCGTTTTGTCAGGCGCTTGTTGTGCATTGGCCGGTTTGGCTGGAGATTTGGAAGTGAAATTGCGTAGTAAAGTGACAGTTCTGAATCCTGTGGTCAACGCAAATGTCCAGTCGCGGCGAGATGCGATTGTCAGTGCCGCACCGAGTTTATCCATTGCGTATGGCTTGTCTTTGAGGGGGTTGAACTAATGGCGAATATCAACTTATTACCCTGGCGAGAAGCACAACGTCGAGAACGTAACCGAGCTACCTTGGCGATTTGTATCGCAATGTGGGTCGCAGCAGGTTTGGTGGTGCTCGCAGGCAAGCTGATTATGGATGCACGTATCTCCAATCAAGAAACGAGAAACGCGTACCTTCAGTCCGAGATTAATGCTTTGTCTAAAGTGATTAAGGAAATCGAAGACTTGAAAACCAAGCGTGATGCTTTACTGGCGCGTATGCAGGTGATTCAAAACCTGCAGCAAAATCGCTCACAGATCGTGCATATGTTTGATGACTTGGTTACCAAATTACCTAAGGGCGTTTATTACAATCGAATAGCGAAGTCGAATAACCGGCTTGATATCGATGGGTACGCGCAATCAAATGAACGAGTTTCAGCTTTGATGCGAAACCTCGACTCATCTGACTGGTTTGATCAGTCCTCATTAAAACAGGTTGATGTGGTGGATCAGAACGGATTGTTAGTGAGTCAATTCAAAATTGACGTGAAGGAACAAAGTCCTAATCGAAGTAACGACGGTGCGGAGGATATCCGCTAGTTCGGCTTGACAGCCCAATTTTAGCGTAGAGAAAAATTATGGGGTTAATTGAAGAATTAAGTAGTCTCGATATCAATGATATAGGGTCGTGGACGCGCCGAGTAAAAGTATTAATGGCGGGTTTATTGTGTTTAGTGATCATCTTTCTTGGCTACAACTACATCATTAAGCAGCAGATCGCTGACTTAAAAGATATCCAAAAGAAAGAGCCGCAGCTCAAAAACACTTACCTTGAGAAAAAAGCGTTAGCGATAAACCTGGATGCTTATAAAAAGCAAATGGTAGAGGCTGATGAAAATTTCAGTGTATTACGTAAGCAGCTACCGAACGAAAGTGAAATACCGGACTTGCTTATTGATATGACGCAAGTGGGTTTGTCTCGCGGTTTGCAGTTCGAGCAAATTAAGCCAGGAGCGACAATTGAGAAAGATTTCTATGCTGAGAAGTTAGTGAATATCACTGCTAACGGCCGATATCACCAGATCGCCGAGTTTATTAGTGACGTCGCGGCTTTACCGCGAATCATCAACGTGGCTAATTTCACCTTGGAGCGCCAATCCGGAAACCAGGAAGTGTTGGTGCTCAAAGCCGTGACCAAGACTTACCACTATCTGGAGGATGCATATGTATCAGAATAGTGTGAATCAGGTGCCGTCGAGTCATCTTAAATTGATTCTTGTTGTTGGCATAGCGTTCGCGTTACAGGCTTGCGGTAACGTCGCAACACGTGATTTAAGAGAGTTTGTGGACACCGCTTATCAAGACAAGAAACCCGAGATTGAACCTCTTCCGGTGATTGAGCCTTATAAAGGCTTTGAGTATTCCGCGAGCACATTAAATGACCCTTATTCGCGTGGCAATATTATCAATGCCCGGGATGTCGAGAGTCGAGTGACTGCTCAACGTGATGTTAACCGAAGACGTGAAGCGCTCGAAGAGTTTCCGCTGGATGCGTTAGCCATGGTGGGAACGATGACGCAAAGCGATGGTTCGCCATGGGTGATCGTACAGACTGCTGTCGGTACTGCGCACTTGGCTACCGTTGGTAATTACCTTGGTCAAAATGAAGGCAAGATCAAGGACATATTCCCAGACGAACAGCGTATCGTTATTGAAGAGACTGTACTTGATCCGGCGGGCAGACTTATCGCCAGAGAAGTCGAGATGACGATTGATGAAGTTGAGTAAGGTCTCTTAAAAAGTTAGACGTAAATGAATAATAACAATTCAGGAAGCATAATCATGAATGCAAGCCACCGACCCGAAAGTGTGTGCAAACGTATCAAGCTGGCTCTTATAGGAGTGGCGTTACTGACGTTTGTAAACGTAAGTTCTGCTCAGAGCAGCGCTACGCTGACCGATGTCCTCTATAGTGAGTTAAGTGGAGATACGATCCAGATTAACTTCATCACCGATGCAAAATTGGAAGAGCCGGGTAGTTTTAGCACGGATACTCCACCACGCATTGCGCTGGACTTCTTTGGGCTCAAAAATGGCCTCGAGGAAAGCCAGATTGATGTGTCGGCTGGTAAGGTTGATAGTGTGGTTGCAGTTGAGACCGTAGATCGAACGCGAATCATCATCAATTTGTTTAACTCAGCAAGATACACTTTGCTCCCAACCGACAATGGCTATTCAGTCACGATCCACAATTCGGATTTTGACGACAGCCAAGTACGTTCACCGAAGCCGTTTGCAGCTCGTCCAGATGTCGTGTCAGACACCAACATTTCCAAGATTGATTTTCGCCGATCTGAAGCTGGTGGCGGCACGCTGATCGTGGATTTGACTGACGATAACATTTCAGTCGACACTCGTGAGCGTGATGGTGAGATTGTCGTGGATTTGGTTGGCGTAAATCTGCCGCCTGAACTTGAGCAACGCCTTGACGTCACCGATTTTGCGACTCCAGTGCAAACCGTTGACGCTTTCCAAAATGCGGATAACGTTCGTCTAGTGGTTATACCGCAAGGCAAATATCAGCACCTATCGCTGCAATCAGGCAGTCGCTACACCTTGACGGTTGATCCGATAATCGAGTCCGAATTGGATAAGCGTGATCGAGAGGACAGTGAGCTTGGCTTTGAAGGTGAGCGCCTATCGATCAATTTTCAAAATATCGAAGTCCGCGCGGCACTCGCGATTATCGCGGACTTTACGGGCATAAACTTTGTTACCAGCGATACAGTTAGTGGAAAAATAACCATTAATTTAAAAGACGTGCCATGGGATCAAGCGTTGGACGTGATACTGCGTACTCGAGGCCTGGCTAAGCGACAAACCGGTAATGTGATTTGGGTTGCGCCCGCGGATGAGATTCGTTCGGTAGAAGAACAAGAGTTGAAGCAAAATGCTGTGGTTGCGGAGTATGCCCCGTTAGTAACTGAAGTGATTCGAATCAATTATGCCAAAGCGGAAGAAGTGGCTGATGTGATTAAATCAGTTAAGGTGATCAAGCAAGGTAATACAGCGTCGTCATCTGACTTTGACGGCCCTCGTTCAACCGCGTTCAATGTCACTGAGACCGATAAAAACTCGCTGCTGAGTGCACGCGGTAGCGTGACAGTCGACAAGCGTACAAATAGTCTGTTGGTACAAGATGTTGCCAGTCAGATTAAATCGCTGCGTAATGTGATTGCCAAACTCGACAAGCCTGTACGTCAGGTTCTGATCGAAACACGAATTGTGGAAGCCAACGATACTTTTAGTCGCGAATTGGGTGCGCGTCTGGGTTTTCAACGTATTACTGAAAACGCGCGATTCCCTGGCGGTAACGGTTCCAATGTGGGAGATTTCATCGGCAGTGGTACTACTGAAGGTTTGAAAACCATCACCGATTCGATTAATGATGATGAAGATGGGCTGATTTTCGATACCTCGCGCGGCACACCTGGTGGTTTAGCGGTTGACCTGGGTGCTGAATCGATTGAAGGTACCAATCCGGCGTCGTATGCCTTTGATATCTTCCGTGCAGGCACTGGTTTCGCGCATCTGATTACGTTAGAGCTATCCGCATTAGAGGCTGATGGCCGAGGTCGAATTGTTGCGAGTCCTCGCTTATTGACTGCGAACCAGAAAGAAGCTCGCATTTCACAAGGCCAAGAAGTGTATATTCCAATCCCAGGCAATGGTGGTGGTGCTGGTGGTGGGCCTGCTGGCGGCGGCGGTCAAGGCGGGTTAGAGAAAATCGAAGCGGAGCTTACCTTGATTGTGACGCCTCAGATTACGCCGGATGACCGCGTTATTTTGGATGTGCAGATTAATCAAGATAACTTGATTACTCCAACTATTGTGGGTACCAAGCAGATTCAGACTCAGGTCTTGGCCGACAATGGTGAGACGGTGGTGATCGGTGGTATTTACCAAGAAGACACTGGTAATTCCGAGACCAAGGTGCCGTTATTGGGTGATATCCCAGTATTAGGTAACCTGTTTAAGAAGAAAACTAAGCGTTCGAATCGCACTGAGCTGCTTATCTTCTTGACGCCAAAAATTATCAGCCCGAAATTGAATTTGGGATAGTCGTCCCCATCTTAGGTTGTAATACTGCGAAAGCAGGGGCAATGCCCCTGCTTTTGTGATTTCTAACCTCGTTCAATGCATAGCTGAGATGAATGTGAGGTGCGGGCATTTGTCCATCATTCCGATCAGCTGAATTGTCATAGATACTAATACCAAGAACATTGTATGCAGAATTTGATATTGATTGGCCCAATGGGCTCTGGCAAAACCACAGTTGGCAAACAACTAGCCAAGCGTATGAGAATGGATTTTGTCGATTCTGATCACATGATCGAGGAGCGGTGTGGTGTGTCAATTTCGACAATTTTTGACATCGAAGGCGAGGATGGCTTTCGAAAACGCGAAACGAAAATGTTGACTGAGCTGTGTGAGCGCAATGGAATTGTGTTGGCAACTGGCGGTGGAGCGGTCATCAGTGAAGAAAACCGAATCTTGTTGCGCAAAGGCTATGTGATCTATTTGAAGACGTCGATTGAGACTCAATTGGCGCGTACTCAGAAAAACCAGAATCGACCCTTGTTGGAAAATGTCGATGCAGAGACTAAGCTCGAGGAGTTGATGGAAGAGCGAGGTAGGCTGTACGAGCAAGAAGCGGATTTAATTGTGATGTCGGGCGATCGAATCGTATCCAAAGTGGTGGATGAAATCACAGAGGCTCTTGAGCAATTATAGTGATTTGTTTGGTTTTAATGGCCTAAATTTACAATTTATTCGGCAAGGATGCTCATTTAACTCATAAATTGTCGTTATGGCTCAACATGCGATGAGTGACTTTTAACGCTCGAGCGCTTATACTGAGCATCCTTTTTCGCTTTGGCCGTCTTTTGGGCAGCCGTAACAGCATAACTACCTGATAATATGCCTCTCGTTGCTCTATTGCTGGAGCAACATCGGCGTATAACTGTGTCACTCGGATCTAGTTGATTTCCCGAATAAATTATTGGGGAGGTCAGCGAGTGCCGGAGATACGTCGGGGATGTGGTTGGGTAACGTTTTTTGGAAATGGCCGCCGACGACACCAGGCATTGGTGTGGATGCGTCGCGTCAGACTTGATTGGAAGAGTCATTTTTCTGAAAAGCCACACTTGGTACGAACTTGCTGTTAGCGTAGAAATCGGAGGTTGAGACTCTGTTCTCGCTTCTTCCACTGCATGAGTCACTTTCGGTGCTTCCCAGGTCGACTCGATATGCATGCTTTGAACAGGAATATGACGTGAGTAAAATGTATCACAATGCAGGTGGTTTATACCGACCTGAGTTTGAACGCGACAATTGTGGCTTCGGTCTCATTGCGCAGATGGATGGTGAGCCGAGTCATTGGTTGATCAAAACTGCGATCAGTGCCCTCGCCCGATTGACACATCGTGGAGCGGTCGCCGCTGACGGCAAGTCAGGCGACGGCTGTGGGATTCTTATGAGCATGCCTAAGGCATTTATGCGTCGCGTGGCAACCGAAGCCGACATTGAGCTCACGGAATTGTACGCCACTGGGTTGGTATTTCTAAGCCGAGAGCCTTCAAAACAGACGCAGGCTAAGCAGGTACTTGAAGCGGAATTTGAGCGTCAAGGCTTGACTATCGCTGGTTGGCGAGCTGTTCCACTCGATTATTCGGCGCTTGGCGAGCAGGCCAAAACATCAGTGCCAGAGATCCAGCAGGTATTCGTGAACAGCCCGAGCGGGATTGATGAGCATGACTTTGAACGCAAATTATTCCTCGCCCGAAGACAGACTGAAAAAGCACTGTGGGAAAACGATGATGAATTCTATATACCGAGTCTTTCCTGTAAAGTGTTGCTGTACAAAGGTCTCGTTATGCCGGAGTACTTGCCTGTCTTTTATACAGACTTGCAAGATGAAGACATGGCTTCTTCGTTGTGCTTATTTCACCAACGTTTCTCAACGAATACCCTTCCACAATGGCGTTTAGCGCAGCCGTTCCGTTACCTCGCGCACAACGGTGAAATTAATACCATTCGTGGGAACCGAAATTGGGCGATCGCGCGTGGCACCAAGCTGTCATCTAGTAAGTTTCCAAATTTGCATGAGGCAGCGCCGTTTGTGAACACCGAAGGTTCAGACTCCATGAGTTTGGACAATATGCTGGAAGTATTACTAGCCGGTGGTATGGATATCTTCAAAGCCACTCAGACACTGGTTCCACCTGCATGGCAAAACGCTGAGCATATCGATCCGGACCTCAAGGCTTTTTACCGTTTTCAAGCGATTCACACGGAACCTTGGGATGGTCCCGCTGGCATTGTATTGACCAACGGGCGTCATGCCGCCTGCGCGCTCGACCGGAATGGTTTGAGGCCAGCACGATATGTGATCACAAAAGATCGAATCATCACCCTGGCGTCCGAAGTCGGCGTTTACGACTATACGCCGCAGGATGTGGTGGCAAAAGGTCGCCTTAAGCCGGGTCAAATGATGGCGGTAGATACGCATACTGGTAAGGTGATTTACCCCGATGAAGTGCATGAGCGGATTAAGAGTGAATACCCGTATAAAGACTGGATCAAACAAAATATCGTTCGTTTAAAGTCCGCGTTGACAGAGGAAGAGTCCACGGTGTCTTTAAATGCGGCTTCTTTAAAGATCTATCAGAAATTATTTCAGGTCACCAATGAAGAGAAGACCGATGTGATCCGCGTACTGGCGGAATCCGCTCAAGAAGCAACTGGTTCGATGGGAGATGACACGCCGATGGCCGTGTTGTCCCTACGCAACCGACTACTGAGTGACTACTTCAGACAGCAATTCGCGCAGGTGACCAATCCGCCGATTGATCCATTGCGCGAACAAATCGTGATGTCGCTGGAAACGTATTTCGGCACTGAAAGTTGTTTGTTTGAACCGCATGCAGGCATGGCTAAATCGATCGTAGTCGATTCACCCGTATTATCGACCAGTAAATACACGCGTTTGCTGAGCAACGAGGACCCAGACTTTGCGCACCGTGTGATCGATATCACGTTCGATGCGGATATTAGTTTGCAACAACGTGTCGCGCAAATTTGTGACGAAGCAGAGCAAGCGGTGCGAGACCATGCACATATTATCGTGTTGTCTGATCGTGAAATTTCTAAGCATCGTATGCCGGTGCCAGCGCTTCTGGCGACAGGTGCTGTGCACCACCGACTCACTCAAACCGGCTTGCGCTGCGACGCGAATATTTTGGTCGATACCGGTACCACGCGTGATTCACATCAGTTTGCCTTGTTGATTAGCTATGGCGCGACTGCGATTCACCCGTATTTGGTTTACGAGAGTATTAATGACATGGCGCGCAGTGGGCAAATCAAGGGTGATATCAACATCCTATTACGCCAGTATCGCAAAGGCATTAATAAAGGTTTGTACAAAATCATCTCTAAGATGGGTATCTCAACAATCCACAGTTATCGGGGCGCGCAGCTGTTTGAAGCGGTCGGCCTCGACCAGGATGTGATTGATCTCTGCTTCAAAGGCACAGTGAGTCGGATTAAAGGTACTGGGTTTGCTGAGTTGGAAATGGATCAAAAGACCTTATTGGCATTTGCGTGGAATCCACAGACGGGCCTTGAACAAGGTGGTTTGTTGAAGTTCATTCATGGCGGGGAATACCATGCGTATAACCCAGATGTTGTGCGTACCATGCATGCCGCAGTCGAAAGCGGCGATTATTCGCTTTACCGTGAATATGCCGACACTGTTAATTTGCGCCGTCCAATGGTGTTGCGGGACCTCATGGCGCTGCGAGACGATATTACGCCCGTACCGTTGGATGAGGTAGAGCATTGGCAGGATATCGTCCTCAGGTTTGACAGTGCGGGTATGTCTTTAGGTGCCTTGTCGCCAGAGGCGCATGAATCTCTGGCTGAGGCGATGAATCAGCTAGGCGGTCGTTCGAACTCGGGCGAAGGTGGTGAAGACGCTAGCCGATATGGTACGCCGAAGATGTCCAAAATCAAACAGGTCGCTTCGGGCCGATTTGGCGTCACGCCGCATTATCTGGTTAATGCCGAAGTGTTGCAGATTAAAGTGGCACAGGGCGCTAAGCCAGGTGAAGGCGGACAGCTGCCTGGACACAAGGTGAACACGCTGATTGCACGGCTGCGTTACTCGCGCCCGGGCGTAGCGTTGATCTCACCGCCACCACACCACGATATCTACTCCATCGAAGATTTAGCGCAGTTGATCTTTGATCTCAAACAGGTTAATCCACATGCGTTGGTCTCGGTTAAGCTGGTCGCCGAAGCAGGCGTTGGTACGATTGCGGCGGGCGTTGCCAAGGCCTACGCAGACCTGATTACGATTTCGGGCTACGACGGTGGTACCGGTGCGAGTCCTCTGACGTCGGTACGTTATGCCGGTGCGCCGTGGGAGTTAGGGTTGACCGAAGCCCACCAGACCTTACGTGCCAACGATCTACGCGATAAAGTACGTTTACAAACGGATGGTGGATTGAAAACCGGCCTGGATGTGGTCAAAGCGGCTATTCTCGGCGCGGAGAGTTTCGGTTTTGGTACCGGTCCGATGGTTGCCCTGGGTTGTAAATACCTGCGAATTTGTCACCTCAATAACTGTGCAACCGGTGTGGCTACGCAACACAATGTGCTGCGCAATAAGCATTACGTCGGCACTGTCGAGCGCGCGGTGAACTACTTTAAGTTTATCGCCATGGAAACGCGTGAGTGGATGGCTAAGCTGGGTGTGCGTAACCTGACGGAACTGATTGGACGTACCGACTTGTTGACGTTGCTCGAAGGCGAGACCGATAAACAACGCAAGTTGGATTTATCACAAATTCTATCGGATGCTGGTGTGCCTGCGGACAAGCCACAGTTCTGTGTCGAGCCGAAGAATATGCCATTTGATAAAGGTGAGTTGGCTGAACAAATGGTGACGGACATGTTGCCCGCGATTCAGAACAAAACTGGCGGTGACTTCCATTACAGCGTGCAAAATATTCATCGTTCAATTGGTGCGCGTCTATCGGGTGAAATTGCCCGTATTCACGGCCAGGAAGGGTTGGCGGATGCGCCCGTTACGCTCCACTTAACCGGCACCGCTGGGCAGAGTTTCGCGGTGTGGAATGCCAAAGGTTTGAATATCAACCTGGAGGGCGACGCCAACGATTATGTTGCGAAAGGCATGTCCGGTGGCGTGATCGCGATTTATCCTGCGGCTGACGTAGAGTACATTGCCAGTGAGTCCACGATTATCGGCAACACTTGTCTTTACGGTGCCACAGGCGGAGAGTTGTTTGCGGCCGGTATGGCGGGCGAGCGTTTTGCGGTGCGTAACTCGGGTGCTTTCGCAGTGGTCGAAGGTTTGGGTGATCATGGTTGTGAATACATGACTGGCGGTGCGGTTTGCGTGCTCGGCGAAACCGGCGTGAACTTCGGTGCGGGTATGACTGGCGGCGTGGCATTTGTGCTGGATGAAGATAAATCGTTTATCGACCGATACAACCATGAACTGATCGACACCTATCGATTAATGCCGGAAGCAATGGAATCATATGCACTCTATTTGCAAGGCATGATCGAACGTCATGTGCAGGCGACTGGCAGCGTTCGTGCACGAGAAATCCTTGAAAACTTTATGGATTACTTGCCGAAATTCTGGATGATCAAACCCAAAGCCACTGACCTTGAAACACTAATCGATTCATTGTCGGCCGCGGCATAGGAACAGCAACATGAGTAATGATTTTCAATTTTTGGATGTGCCTCGTCAGGACCCTGAAAAGGTGCCGGCGCAAGAACGAAGTAAGCAATTTCGCGAGATCTACGGTCAATATGAAGTAGAGCAAGCGGCATCTCAGGCGGATCGCTGTCTGGGCTGCGGTAACCCGTATTGTGAATGGAAGTGTCCGGTGCACAACTACATTCCAAACTGGCTCAAGTTGGTGGCAGAAGGCAATCTGTTCGAAGCGGCAGAGTTGTCACATAAAACCAATTCATTGCCCGAAGTCTGTGGTCGTATTTGTCCGCAAGACCGCTTGTGTGAAGGCGCATGCACCCTAAACGATGGTTTTGGTGCCGTTACCATTGGCTCCGTTGAAAAATACATCACGGATGAAGCGCTCAAGCAAGGTTGGCGACCAGATATGTCCGCGGTGGTCAAAACTGATAAAAAGGTTGCTATTGTTGGTGCCGGCCCAGCGGGTCTGGCATGTGCGGATATTCTGGTACGCAATGGCGTCACACCTGTTGTGTACGACAAATACCCGGAAATCGGTGGTCTGCTGACCTTTGGAATCCCGCCATTCAAGCTTGAAAAAGAAGTGGTGCGGACGCGTCGTGCGCTTCTCGAGGAGATGGGCGTTGAATTTGTGTTGGAAACTGAGATTGGCAAAGACGTGGGATTCCAAACGCTATTGGATGACTATGACGCAGTATTTCTCGGTATGGGAACCTACACCTATATGAAAGGTGGCTTCCCAGGTGAAGATCTGACCGGCGTGCATGAAGCCTTGCCATTCCTGATCTCGAATATCAATCGACTGCTGGATTACCCCCAGGGTGAACAGGGGTTTATCGACATGCGAGACAAAAATGTGGTCGTGCTGGGCGGTGGTGATACGGCAATGGACTGCGTGCGAACGTCTGTGCGTCAAGGCGCTAGCAGCGTAACGTGTGCTTACCGTCGTGATGAAGCGAACATGCCGGGTTCTATGCGTGAGGTCGCCAATGCCAAAGAAGAGGGTGTTGAATTTTTATGGAATCGACAGCCAATCGAAATTGTTGGCGAGGATGGCAAAGTGACTGGCGTTAAGCTCGCCACCACGCGTTTAGGTGAGCCTGATGAGCGCGGTCGCCGTCGGCCTGAAGTCGTATCTGGGTCGGAAGAAGTGGTGCCCGCGGATGACGTGGTCATTGCCTTTGGTTTTCGTCCCAGCCCGGCCAGCTGGTTTGACCCATATGGTATTGAAATTAACGATTGGGGCGGTGTGAAAACTTCCAGCGATCTTGCAGTTCAGTACCAGACCACCAATCCGAAAGTGTTTGCCGGGGGCGACATGGTGCGGGGTTCAGATTTGGTGGTAACTGCGGTGTTCGAAGGCCGCGGTGCTGCGGAAGGAATTCTGAACTACCTCAATCAACAATAGAGACCTGATGATTGCGGGTCAATTTACCTTGGCCCGCTCAAAAGTATTAAAATCTCGTCGCAGAACTACCCCGCGGGCACATGTGTGCCTGTATAATCTGCGCCCATGAAAGCACTAGAAAATGATTTGTACTTGCGGGTACTACGGGGCGAAAAAGTTGAACGCACACCGATCTGGGTGATGCGCCAAGCGGGTCGTTATCTGCCAGAGTATCGCGCCACGCGCGCGGCAGCAGGCGACTTTCTAACGCTCTGCAAAACACCCGATTTAGCGTGCGAAGTCACTCTGCAACCAATCGATCGCTTCGGTCTGGATGCAGCCATTTTATTCTCTGATATTTTGACCATTCCTGACGCCATGGGCCTTGAACTCGTACTCGAAGAAGGCGTAGGACCGGTCTTTAACAAGCCAATACGAGCTACGGCGGATATCGATCAACTTGCAGTGCCAGACCCTGAAGACGAACTAGGTTATGTGATGGATGCGGTGCGCGTTATTCGACGCGAACTGGATGGTCGTGTGCCGTTGATTGGCTTTACAGGTAGTCCTTGGACCTTGGCCAGCTACATGGTCGAAGGCCAGGGCAGCAAAGACTTCCGTCGTATTAAAGGCTTGATGTTCGAGTCTCCCGATGCGGCACATCGGTTACTGCAAGTGGTGACTGACGCAGTCATCGTGTACCTCAAGGCCCAAGTTGTGGCCGGTGCGCAATCGTTGATGGTGTTTGATACTTGGGGCGGCATGTTGTCGACTGCCAACTATCAACGCTTTTCCCTCGCGTACATGCAGCAAATTGTGACGGCGATCAAACAAGATCCGATTACCGCAAACACGCCGATTGTTTTGTTCACCAAGGGTGGCGGGCAATGGCTTGAGATGATGGCGGACACCGGCTGCGACGGTCTGGGTCTGGATTGGACTGTGGATATCGCTCAGGCGCGTGCGCGCGTTGGCGACCGCGTCGTTTTGCAAGGCAATATGGATCCAGTGGTGATGAATACCGGCCAGGCGCAGGTTGAACAAGAGGCCATGCAAGTGCTGAGTGGTTATGGTAAACACGATGCGGATAGTAAAGGTCATATTTTCAATTTAGGTCACGGCATCCAACCGTTCGCTAAACCTGAGAATATGCAAACCTTGGTCCAAACAGTGCAACAACACAGTGCAGAGTTTCATCGCGAATGATCAATTTTGGCCGTATTGAAGCAGATATTTTTGTAGGCAGTGCGCCGCAAAATAGCGTGGATATTGCGCGGCTGAAGAACATGAAAATTACCGCCGTGTTATCACTGCAAAGCGATGCGGATTTCAAGGTCCACCGCATCGATTGGCGTAAGTTGCAAAGTGCTTATCAATACAACGATATTACGGTCCAGCGCTTTCCGATTATTGACTTTGACGAGACTGACTTGGGCAACCGACTGGCGGAGCCAGTACGTGCGTTGAACACGTTCATGAGCGTTGGCCATCGGGTGTATGTGCATTGCAACGCTGGGGTTTGTCGTGCCCCAGCCACGGTCCTTGGGTATCTGGTGCATTATCGCGGCATGAGCATCGAACAGGGTTTGGATTACATTCGCCGCAACCGACCGCAAGCCAATCCATATATTCGTGCGGTTCAGCAAGGCGTGCGTGAATTGGGCGATGGGTGAGAATCTCGTCGTAAGGTACGCCACGACTATTCCGATTAACTCAAAGGCGTCTGCGAGCACAGAAGGCGTGTGACCGGTGAGTAGCGCGAGGGCTGCCCCGCCTTGTCAAACCCCCATTCATTCGTGGCGAATATATTGCTCCGACAAGACGCTTCTGGAATCGAGACGCTGTGGTTGCCCTTAGTCCAAAAGGTGGTTTTAGTTTGAGCCCAAGGGCGCGATGCCAAGCGGAGTCGGTGTGGTGGTTCTAGTCCTCTGCAACCGCTTCAATCAGTTCGTTTTCGACTAGAAATGTGAGCACAATGTCGCGCACCAAGGGCTGTGTGATGGCAGTTGGGTGTAAACCATCTTCCTGAATATAGCCTTCGGTGGTAATAAAGTCCTCACGGTAAAAATCGATGAATGGCAGAGCGTATTTTTCTGCTAAGGCTGGGTAGGTAGCGCGAAACTCGTCAATATAGCGTGGCCCATACGAAGGAGGCACAGAGATACCAACCAGTGCCACCTCGGCGCCAGCAGCTTGACTGAGTTCGATCATTTGTTCGAGATTTTGTCGCATGGTGGCCACCGGCAATCCCAGCAGACCATCATTGGCTCCGAGCTCCAAAATAATCAAGTCCGGCTTAAATTCTTCTAGGGTAAGTGGCAGTCTGGCGAGTCCCGCTGCTGAGGTGTCACCTGAAATCGAGGCGTTTAAGAGCGTATGGTTGTCGCCGAGTTTCTGCCCTAGAAGGTGGGCCCAACCCTCTTCAAGGTGCATGCCATACGCGGCACTGAGACTGTCGCCATAAATAAGAATGCGTTTTGCCTGCGCAGCGGCACTGAAACTTGATACACAGAACATGAGCATCAGGTAAAGTGTGAACTTGATTTTCGCGGGATTAGTTATCATATAGCTTAGAGTCATTGTGGCTGAGAATGTCGTTGGGTCAGTGCTGATCAATCGACGGATGATGGTTTGTAAGGTGGTTCGGTTGTTCTCGCTCGGTTGGCTTCAAACCGGCCCGTCAGTTAATGCGTTCGATATACATCAGAAGCGCGACCAAGCATAGGGTCTCGATGCAGTCTTGAGCATCTTCTTGCCCAAAATTAACACATTAGGTATTTCATGAACGATAGCATTTTACGCGCAGAGAATGTGTCGAAGCGCGTGCAGACTGCGGAACAGCAGTTAACCATTTTAGACGATGTATCACTCGCGGTCCCCACTGGCCAAAGCGTGGCAATTATTGGACCTTCCGGCGCCGGCAAGTCGACATTGCTCGGGTTGTTGGCGGGTTTGGACTCGCCGTCGGACGGCAAAATCTGGTTAGCACAGCATGAAATTACCGCTATGGATGAAGAACGGCGTGCCGCGGTCAGGGCCGAGTTGGTTGGTTTTGTGTTTCAGACATTTCAGTTGCTTGGCAGTTTAACCGCGTTGGAAAACGTGTCGTTGCCGATGGAGCTGGCTGGTGAATCAGACGCGCGTGGGCGAGCGATGACTTATCTCGAGAAAGTCGGATTGGCAGCACGACTGCAACATTACCCGAAACAACTGTCAGGCGGAGAGCAGCAACGAGTTGCCCTAGCTCGGGCATTCGCGTGCCAGCCGAAAATTTTATTCGCCGATGAACCAACCGGTAATTTGGATCAAGCGACCGGCCTAAAAGTCAGTGATTTATTATTCGAGCTCAACGAACAAAGTGATGCCACGCTGGTGCTGGTGACGCATGAGCAGCGCTTGGCGGAACGTTGTCAGCGTGTGATTACCATTGACGACGGTCGAGTTGTTGCAGACCAATGAGAATGATCGACTTAAAACTTTTATGGCGTGACTGGCGTGGTGGTCAGCTCAATCTGGTGGTTTCCGCGCTGGTGTTGGCGGTGATGGTAGTCACTGCGGTGAGCTTGTTCGCCGACCGCGTTGAACGCGGGCTAAATCAGCAAATCAGTAGCTTCCTGGCAGCAGACCTAGCTTTGTCTGGCGGGATTGAAATCAGTGACGAATACCGACAACAAGCCGACACCCTTGGCCTTCAAGTAGCCGAGACGGTTCGGTTTCGGTCCATGGTGTTTGCTGGTAACCGGAACCACCTAGCGGCGGTTAAAGCTGTCGATCACGCGTATCCATTACGCGGTGAGATGGAATTAAGCGCCACGCTCGATGCAGAACAAGTGATCACGCGCGCACGCGGCCCCGAGTCCGGTGAAGCCTGGGTTGAAGCGCGTTTATTGAATCTGCTCGATATTCAACTCGGAGATACGGTGGAGGTCGGCTACGTACAACTCAAAATAACACATTTGATCGTCAATGAACCCGATCGCGGTACCGGTTTTTCGGGTACTGGGGCTCGATTGATGATGAGTACTCAGGATCTCGCCGCATCGCAACTGATTCGCCCTGGTGGACGCTATAGCTATCGCTTGCTCATGCGTGGTGACGCGCCGGCGCTCAAGGCCTATTCTGATTGGTTTGAACAGCAGCAAGAGGCGCTTGAAGCTGAGGCCGTGCCGCATTACCGTTTACTCACGCCTGAAAATGCAGAAGAACAATTGTCAGAAGCGCTTCAGCGTGGACGAGCGTTCCTATTGCTGAGCGGCACAATTGGGGTTCTACTGGCCGGCTTAGCGATGGCGCTCGCAAGCCAGCGATATGCGTCGCGATTGACCGACCAAGTTGCGCTGATGAAAGCTTGGGGTCAGTCTTCCGCGTCGATTCGACGTAGTCAATTTTTTCGTTTATTTATGATTGCCGCCGTGGCAACTGTGGTCGGTGTTGCACTCGGTTGGTTCGCTCACTACCTACTACTTGAGGTGGTGCGTGGCGTGCTTGATGTGGTACTACCGCTGCCTGGCTGGCGCCCTTGGTTGGTGGCGACCATCACTGGTTTCGTTTGCGTGTTGGGTTTTGCCTTGCCCGCCTTGTGGCACTTGCCGCGTATTGAGCCACTGCGTGTCCTGCGTCGAGATTTGCCGGACACCCTAATCGGCCAAGGGCGTCGATTGCTCATCGGCATCGGCGCGTTATTGCTGCTCGCGTATTGGTACAGTGGTAGTCTAGTGGTTGCGACTTTATTTCTTGTGGCTTTGTTTGCCCTGTTCGCTGTGTGTGCATTGGTTGCGATGCAGATTTTGCGTCTGGTGCGCGGGTTCGGTAGCTGGCGCGGTAGCTATACTCGCCTCGGTCTGGCCAATCTATGGCGTCGACGCGGGCAGACCTTGGTTCAGCTGGTGGGTTTCTCCACCACGCTTATGTTACTTCTTGTCGTCACGGGTATGCGCACCAATTTAATTGCTGAATGGGAGGCGCAATTGCCGGATACCACACCGAGTCATTTTGTGTTCAACGTGTCGACTCCGCAAGTCGAGCCAGTCAAAGCGTTGCTGGATGGCCATGGTGTAACCACTACGGACTGGTATCCCATGGTACGTGGGCGATTAGTCGCGATTAATGGTGAGGCGATTTCGCGTGAACGCATGGCGCGCTCCGATGGTTTGAGTCGCGAGGTAAACTTCACTCAAACAGAGAACCTGCCCGAAGGGAACGAGTTAGTCGCCGGTGAATGGTGGGCCGGTACAGAGATAGCCAGCGCACCACGAGCTGAATTTTCGATCGAAGAAGAGGTGGCCACAGAAATAGGCCTGGTGTTGGGCGATGAGGTTGAATTCAGTATCGGTGGCCTGCGTTTCAGCGCCGAGGTAACCAGCATCCGCAGTGTCAATTGGCAAAGCATGACCCCGAACTTTTATGTGGTGTTTTATCCAGGGTTGTTGGATAAGTATTCACCGAACTGGATTACGGCCGTGCGAGGTGGTGATGACACGAAGCAGAACCGTGGTGCATTGGTGCAGCAAGCGCCGTTCGTACAGGCGATGGTCAAACAGTTTCCCACCGCCGTGGTGCTCGAGCTACGTGATGTGATCGAGCGCATCCGCGATGTGATTAATCGTGTCACGCAAGGTCTGGAGTTGATTCTGTTCGCGGTGCTGGCCTGTGGTGGTCTGGTGTTGTTCGCGGCGATTGGCGTGTCGTTTGATGAGCGCATGCGAGAGAACGCGATTTTGCGTACGCTTGGCAGTTCACGAAGGATTATTGTTGGTGCGTTGACAGTTGAATTTGCCACGCTGGGGCTAATTGCAGGCCTGATCGCGGCTTGCGGTGCTGAGATTGTGCTGTACTTTGTGCAGACCAACTTATTCGATTTGAGTCCGCAATGGCACTGGGATTTATGGCTGTTAGGTTTGGTATCCGGGGTCGGTTTAATCACCGCGCTCGGTCTTTTGCGTAGCCGACCGATTATCTCCACACCGCCTTTAGAATCATTAAGACAGCTCGCGTGATGGTGATGTATTTGGTTAACTGCACTGATTTGCTCTACACTGTGTCTGACTGAACACACTTGAGAGGAGGTTAATATGGTGGTACGCATCGTCTTAGCTGCTGGTGCTGCGAGATCCATTGTCTCGATCATCCTAGCTGCTTTAATTTCCCTCATGAGTTCGGCCGCCGTGGCGCAAACCAGTTCGTTGATCGGCGGGTCTGGGTTCGCGAATGCGTGTTACCAGAATTCGCAGCGCGCGACTCAAACGCTCGGTGTTGCGCGTCAGAGCCTAGAGCCCTGCAATCGAGCCATCAACGATGCGGCATTACCGAAAGCTGACATGATTGCCAGCTTGGTAAATCGCGGGATCATTCACGCCGCATTACAGGACTATGTGGCTGCGGCCAAAGACTATAATCGCGCGTTGGAGCTCGACGAAACGCTCGGTGAGGCCTACATTAATCGGGGTAATTTGTGGTTTTTGGCTCAGCGCTTTGACGCTGCCATATCGGACTATGATTCCGCGTTACGGTACGGCGTGGTGAACGAGCACGTGGCGTATTTGAATCGTGGCATGGCACTGGAACAACTTGGGCAGAGAGAGGCGGCGCGAGCCAGTTACCAACAGGCTTTGGAAATCATACCTCAGTGGCCACCAGCAATGCTGCGAGTCGAACGTTTACACGAGTGATGAACGAGGTTGTCAAAGCGGTCGAGCGTTGGTTGACGGCAGTGGTCATCGAGCTGAATCTCTGCCCATTCGCGCAACGTGAGTATCGTTCCAACCGAGTGCGTTTTAAAGCCAGCGATGCGCGTAATGAAGAAGCGGTTTTACGGGATCTGGTCGTTGAAATGTCGCTGCTAACGCGTCGTCCCGACATCGAAACCACGCTACTGATCTTGCCTTACACGCTGTCTGACTTCTTATATTTTAATGAGTTCCTTGGTTTTGCAGACCAGCTATTGGAAGAAATGCAGCTAGATGGTGTGTACCAGATAGCCAGTTTTCATCCGCAATATCAGTTTGACGGTACCGAATCAGAGGACGCAGAAAATTACACAAATCGAGCACCCTACCCCATTCTCCACATTTTACGCGAGTCAAGTCTGAGTAAGGTAATCGAACGTCATCCCGACCCGGAGTCGATTCCAGCGAATAATATTCAATTGATGAATACCTTGGGAAAGCGACATATGCAGCTGCTTTTAAAATCCATAGTCACGGATGACCAAGCACAGTAGGCTTTTCTCAACCTGGTCACTGGTCGCGTTGGTGGTTGGCAATGCGGTTGGCGCGGGGATCTACACGACCTCCGGTTTTGCCTTAGCGGATTTGGGCTCACGAGAATGGGTGTTGTTTGGCTGGTTCGTTGCCGGTTTGGTGGCCATCGCCGGGGCGATGAGTTATGGCATGTTGGTGCGACATATTACCGAGTCTGGTGGTGAATACGTGTTTTTATCGCGGGCGATTCATCCCTTGGCCGGGTTCATTGCCGGCTGGGTCTCGCTGCTAGCGGGTTTTCCGGGTGCGATCGCGTTTGCCGCCTTGGCCTTTGAGGCGTATTTGAGTTCAGCTTGGCCGTGGCTACAGCAGGTGCCTGCGACGGCGACGGCCATCGCTGTGACGGTGTGTGCGGGATTGTTGCACGGTTTTCGCGTGCGCACCGGGGTGCAAAGCCACCAAAATCTCGTATTGCTGATGCTGATCATTCTGGTGCTTTTGGTGGTCGCTGCTACGTTTGTGATCACCCTTAGAACGCCACCCATCTCAGTATTGCCGGTCGCCCCGGTGCAGTTTAATCTATACGCATTTGCAGGAACGTTGGTTTGGATTTCGTTGAGTTATTCCGGATTCAATGCCGCTGCGTACGTCGCCGGCGAGGTGGATCACGCACGTGACGCAGTGCCGCGTGGTATGGTGCTGGGTACCGTGGTGACTATGGTGTTGTGTCTGGCGGTTAATTGGGTGTTGTTATACGGCGCGGATGCAAGCCTGATTCAAGGGCGTGCCGAAATCGCGGCGGTTGTTGCCGATTCACTGGGCGGCCGGACTGCGCGTCAGTTAGTGCAGTTGGTGGTGGCTATTTCACTACTGACCTCAATTACGGCCATGGCGCTGGCGGGACCTCGAGTGTATGCAAAAATGGCAGAAGACGGCGCCTTGCCCGCCGTGTTTAAACAGCGGCTTGGCCATCCTCCGCGAACTTCCATTGCCTTGCAGGTCGTGATTTCGGTGCTGTTGATCTCGTTATCTGATCTTCGCGGACTGATGTCATATCTAGGCTTCACATTGTCGCTGTGCTTGGCGCTGGCGGTCAGCAGTTTGTTTGTCATACACTGGCGGCGAGGACTGCGACCGGCATCCGCTTGGTACCCACTGGCGCCGCTAGTATTCGTGGTTTGTACCGTCTCATTTGCGATGCTTTCATCTATTCATCAGCCAATGCAAGCGTTGGCGCTCGTGCCAGTCTGTGGGCTTGGTGCGCTGGCTTACTACGGGTCGGTCCGGCACACTAGGCGCCGATCACCACAATCAAAAACGGAGATTTAGAGGTTATGAAACAACTCGTCAGTAGCGTTGTATGTTTACTGCTATGCGGTTGTGTGGCGCTCATCACACCGAAGGTAGAGACCACATTGGCATCACTGGAAGCCGGTGATTACGCGCTCGATAAAACACATGCCAGCCTGATATTTAAAGTCAAACATTCGGGTTTATCGAATTATGTTGGTCGCTTTAATGAATTCGACGCGAGTTTGTCATTTGATCCGGCTAACGTATCGGCGGCTAAGTTGACTGCGGTAATCGAAATCGACTCGTTGGATATCAACAACCCATCCTTGAAAAAAGACCTCATGGATGGCACGTGGTTCGACCAGCCAAGGTATCCACAAGCACGCTTTAGTACTATCTCCGTGACACCAGTCTCAGACAACCAGTTTTCGTTTACTGGCAATCTGGCATGGCGAGGTGTCCAGAAGCCGGTAACTATGTTGGTGACGTTTCATGGTGGCGCGGATAACATTTTGACGCGTAAATACACCCTAGGCTTTTCCGCATCTGGTACTTTTAAACGGTCTGATTTTGGCATGGATGCCTATATTCCTTTGGTCGGCGATGAAGTGTCGATCGACGCCGATGCCGAGTTCCTAAAAAACTGATTACGTGGCCTGTGCTAAACACTAGACCGATCAAATTCACCCAAACGGATGATTCTCAGGCCCTGAAATCCTGTCTATAGTCATACTTTGGAAAGCACTTCCGTCAAAGGTCTTCGGTACCTGAGCGGTTAGTAACTCATTAAAGGAGAATCGGGTATGGCACGATGTTTAGCATGGATTGGTCTAGGTTTGTTGGCGCTATCGCTGACCGGCTGTTTTTTGAATCGCGCGGGGTTAGCACCCTTTGACGCAGAATTTGATGTTCGCCCACAAATTTTATGCGAGGGCGAAGCCACCAATGTGAGTTGGGATATTGATGCAGACCGTTTGGATCGCACCACGGTTTTGATTACTCAATCTCCCGGTGGTGTTGTGGATGTTGAGCCACCAGGACGGAATACTGGCAGTGTCTCGTTCGTACCGCGACCGCCGGCGACCGAAGCTGACATTCGGAGTACGGCGATTAATAAATTAGCGATATTGCGCAAACACGATGGTGACGATTTTACTCAGTCGGTCACAACGCCGGTGTTCGTGGTGGGCAGTGAAGCCACGTATCCGCATCAAGAGACCTTCAAATGGGGTTGTTTTAATGCACCCGGCGGCGGTTCCGCCGGTTGGACACGCGTCGACTACGAACGGGGTCAAAAAGCATCTTCGTCGATGCGGGTGACCTCCGTGCAAAATTTAAGCACGGTGCCGGTGATTGTTGGAGTGCGTCGAGATCCTGCAGACAGTGTCTCAATGCTCCCCTTGGGCATCGGTGCCACGACTACGGCACTTAACGGCGAATTCTGGGGGGTGTGGCAGGCTGTCCCTGAGTTCACTGACTTTGGTGGTGCAGATGGTTGCGAGGATGAACTTCCTCCAGGCTCGGTGGTGCTTGGTCCACGCTCACCAACGGTTATTACACCGCGGCCAGATTTAATTCTTGGGATTCAACTGGCTTGCAACGCGCTTTAACGCTTATAAGAACGGCCTTCTTGCTGTCCGTGATGAATCCAGTGTGAAATGGCAGCGGCCTTGTTATCGACGCCGTTGGCACGTAGGTCCGGGTGATGGTATAAATAGAACTCCCAATTGAAATCGTTAGGCACCTGAGTGCGAACGTGGGCCGCTTTCTGTTGCTCAAACGATGACGTTTTCGCGTCCAGTTCCGCTGCGTAGCCAAATAAACGGATATCGTCAGCGTAGAGCGTATGCAAGATTTGTTGCGTTTCCGCAGTCAAAAAATGCGCGTACTCTGGCATTTGTCCGAGTTCACGTAAGCTTTCGGCGCTCATGTTGGCGGCGTCTGGTAAGACTTGCTCGGTATTCACCACCGTGACGTTATGCATACCAAGTTCCTCAACCAGCGCCAGTGCCTGCTGGCGTTTGTCGCCGTGATTTCTGAATACGTGCTGCATCAAACCGCGTAAATCCGCTTGCAACGATTCCATGTGGCAAATGTAATGCAGGTTTAAGCTGGCCGCGGGCGTCTTGGGCAGTCGACCGCTCAAATTGTGCCACCACGAAAGCGGCTTCACGGTTACCGTGGTGTCGCGGAGTTCACCTGAAATCACGCTCTGTGGCAGAAAGTGCGTATCCTCCAGAGATTCAACGCCGCGAACCGCACAGTAGCGTAAAACCTGGGCAAATGAATAGGTGGCATCCGCGTCCTTGATGCCGAGCACACTGGCGAAATCATCGAATTGGGTGCGGTTCAAGACCATTCGATTGAGGTAGGCGCTGACGAACCGGGTATACGGGTGACGCACGATGGTGGCGCAATACGAGGCGCTGAAGTCGAATTCCGCGGGGGGAGCGAAGAGTTGGCCAGCGTCATGCCAATCGTCCTGCATTGCATCACGTAGGGCCTGAAGGCGAATCTGCGTCGCTTGGGGCAATTCATCGCCATGCAATGCAACGAATAAGCGTCGAGCGACACTGCAGGCACTCTTGGGGTTATAAAAAAGTGCGTAGTTGTATCTGGGACTAACCAACGGAGTCATTTTTGTGCACGCGTCTCGACAATAAACGGCGGGTAGTTTAACACTGAATTTGCTCCAACACTGAGTCCAGGCGCCGAATAGATGGTGAGCTGTGATTTGTTAGCCTTAACTAAGTGTTAATGAAAATGGCGTTGACAACTGGTGACATATGTCGCCTAATGGTGACATGAAACCATCATCGACTGAGCTTACAATCTTGAAGCATCTGTGGCGCCACAAAGCACAGAGTTTGCGTGAAATTCATGTGGCTATTGAACCCGAACTTGGCTGGACACGCTCATCGACGCGTAAAACGGTTGAGCGTATGGTCGACAAAGATTTGCTGGGTCTTCGCAATGTGCATGGTCTAAATGTGTATCACGCCAAAGCACGAAAAATTCCGACACTTGCGGGCATGATTCGAGACTTTGCGGCCGACGTGCTGGGCCTTGAGGGACCTTTGCCAGTGTCGAATCTGGTCAAAAGTCAGGTCTTGAGTCAGGAAGAACTCCTGGAATTGGAGGCGTATCTTGAGAACGCCGAAAACGCACCCGAGGACGACGTATGATCACGGCCCTTGTCTTTAGCTGGGCAGTTTTTATCACCAGCACAACGATGTTTCTATTGCTCGGGTTGTTGTCTAAGTTCAGTACGCGAGTACGTCAATCCTCACTGGTTTGGGCCTCCGCCTTGGTCGCGGTGGTGTTGATCGCCGGTTTGTCTAGCTGGTGGTACTTTGTCCCATCACTGAGTCCGAGTCGAGATCTAGTGGTGTTGACGGATTCCCCACTTCTAGCCGCCGTTGGTCGTTTCAACTGGCAAGCAACTAACACGAGTGTCGCACCAGCGGTTGGTCGCGGGCAGATGCTCATGACAATCTGGACCGTCGTGTACCTCGCGGGCGTCGCGCTTTGCTTATTGCGACTTTGGTTTGGACGCCGACGAGCGGCACACATCGCAAACAGTGCGATACCGGATACCTTAAATTCGGTGCAGGACATTTGGCTTACCGAGCAATTGGTGTCCCCTTGTGTGTTGCGCTGCGGCTGGCTGGGCGACTATCGAATCGTGTTGCCGCGCACGCTGGCATCAGGGCTCACTGAGGCGCAACTCCGTATGGTGATTGCGCATGAGCAAGCGCACATTCGGCGGTGTGACGATCAGGTTGGTTTGCTATTGCGTCTTGTTGTGTCACTAAGCTGGTTCTCACCGTTTATGCATCGTTTGTTTGCGGCCTGGGCCGAGGCGATAGAAATACAGTGTGATCAAGCGGTGGTTGCAACAAAATCGCGTTCGCAGCGGTGTGAATACGTACATACACTCGTCAAGACAATGCGCTTTACGCAGCAGCATAATGATCATTTACCGGTGGCTACGTTTGTCACCACATCTATACGGAGAGAAAAAATGCGAATTTGTTTAGCCTTGGGCGATCGCCCATACCGCGCCTTAGGTCGGGTGGCCAAAGTCCTCATTCTAATCAGTACGTTTGCAGGTAGTGCGGTCGGTGGTATGGCGTTATCCAGTGGCATGCCGAAAGAAGGTCTGCCAGCATCCGTCGATAACGCCATAACGCAGCAGATCGCCATGTTGCACGAAGGTCGTCATACCTCAGGTTTTGGTTTGGCCAAACACCCGTTTAAACCGGGCAAGCAACGAAACCATACTGGCGTCGATATCGCTGCGCCGAAAGGCACACTTATCCACGCACCAGCGGATGGCATTATTCTAACCGCGACAGATTTATACAAGGGAATGCCAAAGTACGGCAAAGTGGTGGTGTTGGAATCCGACAGCAATACACAAACCCTTTTGGCACATCTTGATGACTATATGGTTGAGGTCGGACAGCGCGTAATGGCTGGACAACCTATCGCGACTATTGGCAATACAGGCCAAACCACCGGACCTCATGTGCATATCGAAACCAGACTCAACGGTGAGCGAGTTGATCCTCACACGATCTGGAATCTGCCGCAGCCTAAATAGAGTCGAGTCGACGTCGTATGCGTTTTATTCAAAAATGTTGTTTATTGGTCTTGTGCTTGTGTGTCGCCGATGGCGGCGTGCAGGCCAAGCAAATCGCCTTGTCATTTGATGACGCACCGCGTGACGCTGGGCCGCTGTTTAGTGGTTCTGAACGCACGGCTCAGTTGATCCAAAGCCTGCGTCAGGCTGGGGCTCCGCCGACGGTGTTTTTTGTTAAAACCAGCGGCATGAACACCGAACAAGGGCGTGCGCGAATTGAACAATACGCGCACGCCGGGCACTTAATAGCCAACCACACGCACTCGCATTGGCGGTTGAACCGCACAGACACCGAGACGTACTTGATAGACATTGATCAGGCAGAGTCCTTATTACAAGGTGTGCCCAATCGACGCCCTTGGTTTCGTTTTCCGTACTTAGACGAAGGTCGCCCTATTGCGCAGCGTGACGAAGTTCGCCAAGCACTTCAAGAGCGAGGTTTGCAAAATGGTTATGTTACCGTCGATAACTTTGATTGGTATTTGGCGCATCGATGGAAACGTGCGGTGGAAGAAGGTCGTTGGGTCAACCATCAAGCCCTGAAGACAGTGTACTTGGAGATGTTGGTATCCGCAGTAGTGTTCTATGATGCACTGGCCGTAGCAACCATCGGCCGTTCCCCGGCGCACGTTTTGCTCTTGCACGAGAACGACCTTGCAGCGCTCTACGTGGATGAGTTGATTGAGCAATTGCGAGAGCGCGGTTGGGAGATTATTTCGCCAGATAAAGCTTATGCAGACTCATTAGCCACACAGCAACCGGCTACGCTGTTTTCGGGACAAGGTCGCATCGCCGCGTTAGCCAGTGACCAAGGCGTGCCGCACACTGATCTGCGGCATTATTCCAGTCAGGAAGTGGCGCTGGATAAGATGCTGCACGAGCGCTGTGTTTTTGCCGAACCGAAGCCGGATTTTACGGTGTTGAACCCTCAGTAGACTGCACTTCGTCGCCGTTGCTTGATTTGCGTGGTCATCTCTGCCGGTCTTTAACTGGCGGCATGTCCGACTTGTCCAAGATTCACTCAGACTCAAAGACATCTTAGCAATAGCACGGCTAAACACACCGCTGAGCACAGTCTTGCCATCGCTCTGGAGTAGCACAGTGGGGTTAAAGCACATGTTTACGCACCCATTTTGATTTAGTCTGGCCAAATATTATCAAATAAGCTTGATAAATCTTTAGCGAGAAAGGCTCTGCGATGTTTGTTACCTATTGGAGCGTCCATGCAGCGGGACTTGTTAAATTCTAGGCTAGTTTAGAGCCAACGCATGGCTTCATCGATTACGGTCTCAATTCTCTTCTGAAGCACCCGATGCCGAGCAACGCTTAGATACAGCGTTTCGCTGACGGGGTTGGAGAGTCGATGAGTTTTAATGTATTCAGGCTTCTTAAAGGCTTCAACGGCGTGTGCGGGTAACACCGTAAAACCCAACCCAAGGCTGACCGGCTCTAAGATCATACCAATTTGGTTCGAGTATCCTCTTCTACGGAACAGGTTGCTGTGCTGAAATTCGGGGTAATTGGCGCTAAGAAGTAGGTCGGCATGGTGACTCCCATCTGGGTGGTCGATAAACCCGAGTGTGATCAAGGTTTTCCAATCCGGTTCTTCGATGGTAGCTGGTGTCACCAAGAGCAGTGGTTCTTCTGCGATGGGCGTACAACTCACTTCCTTAAGGGTGGATTTTGACGTCATAAATCCGATATCAACCGTAGATTCGACGATTGCCTTTTCCACATCTGAATTCGGTGCGAATCGGTAATCGATAACGAGCTTCGGGTGTTTGCTCTGGAGCGCCAACATGTGTGGGTACAACTTTAGCCCGACACTGCCCGGAGAGATGATACGTGCAGTTCCCTCAAAGGGCGGGTTTTCTGTGACTTTTTTCTCAAGGTTTGACAACGCCAGAAGGATGTCTTTGGCCTCGGCATAAAGCTTTTCGCCCGAGTCGGAGAGTGAGAATCGCTTGCCCTGTCGAATAAGCAACTTCGCGCCCAGCTGATCCTCCAGTTTGCGCAAGTGCTGACTAACGCCCGACTGAGTCATGTTGAGCTGTTCAGCCGTACGGGTGAAATGACCCACTTCTATCAATGTGCAAAAAGTGCGCAACCAAGCTGTATTTATCATCACATAAAATTATCATTTAGAGAATAAATGATAATTTTACCTAATAAATTGCGCTGTGTAAGATGCGCTCAGTCAATTTATAGGAGAACCCGCAATGAGCAATGTTTACCCCAGAAGTTTTTCACACATCGGTATATCCGTCCCGGACCTTAAACGAGCCGTCAAATTTTATACAGAAGTCATGGGTTGGTACCTGATTATGGAACCAACAAACATTGAAGAGGACGACAGTGCCATCGGGGAAATGTGCACGGACGTATTCGGCGCAGGTTGGGAGAGCTTCCGTATTGCCCACTTGTCAACGGGGGATCGAATTGGGGTGGAGCTTTTTCAGTTTAAAAATCAGACTAACCCGGAAGACAATTTCGAATATTGGAAAACCGGTGTATTTCACTTCTGTGTTCAAGACCCCAATGTTGAGGAGTTAGCAGAGCGAATTGTGGCTTCTGGTGGTAAAAAGCGCATGGCAAAACCACGTTACTATTACCCTGGCGAGAAGCCCTATCGGATGATTTATATGGAAGACCCTTTTGGGAACATTTTAGAGATTTACAGCCATAGCTATGAGTTGATTTACAGCGAGGGTGCCTACTAATACAAGACAAACTAGTCCAACACCTAGTGCCCGGGCAACATGCGCTACCTCGCTCACAAACTCTTTTAGTTCTTGAGCAACTTGCTGTACTGCTCCACTAGAAAGATTATCTGCTGAATTTACGCCAAAAAGCATCAATTTTTTGAGCTTCAATGTACGCGTAGTTTGGCGTTGGATCTAGCACCTTGCTAACAGGAGCAACCTGTCACCTGCGCTAGTGCTGGGTTGATTGAAAGGGCTGGCCGTACGTTGCAAGGTTCATCTATCTTGACTATTCGATTATGAACGCAAGCTTAGCAGTGTATGTTCAAGTAACTTTGCCTCGCAATACTAACCACATACAATACCCTCTACATCTTTACCCAATTGCCATTGAGATATTATGAAAATTCGTGCCATTGACGCGCTCTTTGTTGCCTTACTGTTGCTGTGTACTGGAACCATAGATGTTAGCCAGAATACGCTGCTAGCAGCCCCTAAAGTCAATGTGGAGCAACCCAAAGTCATTATTTTTGACGTTAACGAAACCTTACTTGACTTAGCAAGCATGCGTAAATCTGTCGGTGCCTCGTTAGGTGGTCGCGATGAGTTATTACCATTGTGGTTTTCTACCATGTTGCATCATTCACTGGTCGTGTCTGCGACCGGCGATTACGACAGCTTTGGCAACATAGGGGTCGCTGCGCTACAGATGGTGGCTGAAATAAATGGCATTGATATCACCGAAGAACAAGCGCAAACGGCTATTCTGACGCCATTGCGATCTTTGCCGCCTCATCCTGACGTGGCTCAAGGGTTGACGGCACTAAAAGCCCAAGGCTACAAGCTCGTTACGCTAACCAACTCATCACTGGAAGGCGTTCAGCTACAGCTAAAAAATGCTGAATTGAGCCAGTATTTCGATGTAAATCTGAGCGTAGAATCTGTTGGCAAATTCAAGCCCTACATGAGCACTTATCAGTGGGCCATCAAGGAATTAGGCGTAGAGGCTAATCAAGCCTTAATGGTTGCCGCTCACGGCTGGGATATCGCTGGAGCCGACAAAGCGGGTTTAAAAACCGCGTTTATCCGTCGCAAAGGCAAAGTGTTATTTCCGCTTGCCGCCCAGCCTGATTACAATGTTTCAGACGTTATCGAATTGGCTCGTCAGTTGACTAAACACGACTAGGGTATAAGAGCATGTACTAAGCAGAGGTCTTACCCAGCGGTTGAAGAATGCGAGCTCCGAGAGCGAGTGTGTGTCGTGTTCAAATTGGAATCAACGCTTTAAAAGCCTTCAAATAAAACCTCAGAAAAATGCAACAAAAAGCTAACTTTCAAAACGACTATGCGGCTATTTGGCGCGCCAAAAAAGAGTTTTTAAAACCCGTAAAATACATAGACAAAATTTGTTTTGATGACCTCATCGGAATTGATCGGCAAAAAGAACAGCTGATCGAAAACACTGAGCGGTTTTTGGACAATTTGCCTGCGAACAACGTTTTACTGTGGGGCGCCAGAGGTACCGGTAAGTCTTCTCTTATCAAAGCGCTGTTGAACACGTATGCCGCAAAAGGTTTGCGAGTTATTGAAATAGACAGAGAAGACCTAGATGATCTAATTGATATTTCGGACGAGATCAGGGACTTGCCGTTCAAGTTCATTGTGTTTTGTGATGATTTGTCTTTTGAGGAAGGCGAAAAAGGGTATAAAGGGCTCAAACGAATTTTAGAGGGTTCGATTGAGTCACCACCTGAGAATGTCAAGATATACGCTACTTCGAACCGTCGACACTTGGTTCCTGAATATCAAAATGAGAATCAAGGCGTGAACGTCAGTCACAGGGGCGAAATTCATTATGGCGACAGCGTCGAGGAGAAAATATCGCTTAGCGACAGGTTTGGTCTTTGGCTATCTTTTTATCACGGTAATCAGCAGGCGTATTTGGACGTCGTAGAAAGTTATTTTAAAGACTATGAAGGAGACCGAGAGTTACTCAGAGCCGAGGCGTTAAGTTTTGCGCAAACGAGAGCGAGTAAGAGTGGTCGAACGGCAAAGCAATTTTATAACAGCTATTTTCAGAAAAAGACTGAATGATCACATGCACCCGGGCTGTAAAAATTACAGCGATGATCAGGCGGTGCTGCTTACGGCCCGAGTGTGGTGATTGTTAGGTTTGGTTGGAACTGCTACATTTAACTCTAGTCACCCAGATCAACAAAAGGGCAGCTGGTTGAGCCTGGAATAGCTGAGTTTCCTGGCGAGTTGTAGGGTGTAGACCGACTTAACGGATACTCGATCGGCTCACTATTGAAAGTGTTGCCACGCGCGTAGCCGGTTGTACGCTGAAATTTTACATTAAAACAGTTGGTCGATGACGCGCCCATCTGGTTGTTATCAATCAGAGTCAGGTTTTCAACGTCAATAAACCAAAAGATGTCACCGCCAAATTTATTGCGCCGAACGTCTGGTCCGACTTTTGAACCTGTCAAAAGAAGTCCGCAACCTACGCACACGTTATCGTGAATATAAAGTTGTCTGTTGGTTTCTTCTTCGCCTACCGGTAATTCTTTAATTCCGCTACCGGTAGTTTGTATGTTATCGACAACTGCTTTTCGAATCACATTGCCTTGAATAATTCCTTCTGCGCGGTTGAAAAAGGTAACCCCCGCACCTCGCCATTCCCTGCCAGGTTCGGCGCTCTCTGTCATCGTGTTGTTTAAAACAAATATATTGCGGCCTGATTGCAGCGTTACGCCGCCGCCACGGTTGCCCTCAAAAATATTTCTTTGAATCAAAATGTCTCGGTCCAATCCAAACTGATCTGGAGTTGCTTCAACGTCGACCCCAAATTGTGGTGGAATACCGATAATATCGTGGATGTGATTGTCTTCGATTTTTACTAAGTGTGGCCCCACTAGCGACACACCCTGACGTCGGTTATAAAATATCTCGTTGTTTCTAATCGTCACATGGCGTGAATCAGTACCGATCACTAAGATGCCATCACCGGTAAATTTGCTGATTTTTGTATTCTCAATCAATACATGATCTGACTGTGTAACACAGATACCATGGCCTTCATCATGGTTAGTAACCGGGTTGACATTAATGATGATTGGCACGTAGTCATGTTCCTCTCGATCACCAACTAATTGCCCCCCTTTTATAGTCACATTCTCACTTAAATATACGTAAATAAGGCACTGATTCCATGCGGCATTCGGTCTCATTCTGAGAATCGTATTTTCATCCATTAACAATGTAACATCGCTTGGGAGTCGAAATCCTTCGTAATAATAGGCCGGGTTTCCTAACGGGTCTCCGAGAATAACCTCACCTGGCGGCAAGCTAATGGTTTTGAATCCTTGCTGTTCAGCGAAGTTAATTGCCGCTTGCATACGCTCTGAGTTTTCCTCTGGGTTCGCATCGGCGCCAGTTTGAATATTCCATTGTGCATAACTAACGTTATAAACTGGCCCGGAAGAGTGGATTGGCAACTCAACGGTAAACTTAGGTTTGGGCGGAAACTCTCCGGCATCGGAATCCTGCAACAGTAAATAATTTACTACAGGCGATAATGCTGACGCATCTGTTTGCGCAAAACCATCGTTCAATGGTAAAACTAAGATACTTAAAAACAAAATTGACGTGATTATTCTAGCTTTCATACAATCACAAAAAAAATGGTTATGATTTTTTGGCGGCGGATCATAACACATTGATATTTCAAGTAATATCGAAAATTTATTCTGATGAGCTGGCTAGTTTGGCGGCGCGCGAGAGTGTTCTTTGCGCGTGAATTCACTGCTCTAGAGCATCAGCGCGCCGCACTTGGACAGGAAACGATAGGTGAGCGGTTATAAGAGTAGTTTCCTAGGCCGAATGTTGTTCAAAGATTCGTATTTGATTTCGTGAGCCTGCGCTAGTTCTATCTATGCCGTAGTTGGTTGAGATAATTACCAGGCAAACGTTATTTTTTATAGAAGTATCCAGACGCTTGAACGATGATTTGTTGTGCTGCGTTATTCGATGCTAGTCCGCCACGACTGGTGATATCGATATAATGTTGACCTTCAGAATCAAAAATTTCACCAATACCATAATTCAGCATTGTCACGTCATCATTTGGTACAGCCCAAGAGTGGCTACAACTTGTTTGAGCATTAAAAACGCGGCAAAACCGCAGGGAAATAGGAAGGCGGCTGCTCGGGTAAAACTCTGGAGCAACTAGCAACGAGGTCAGCACGATTGCTCTTGAGCTTGTCACCGTGCCGAGTGTCAATCGGCTTGAGGAGTTTGTAAATGCAGTTCGAATATCAATCAGGTTGTTCGGCTGGATCGGTTTCAACTCCGACTCGTTACCGAGTAGCGGTACCACGACCACTTTTTGTTGTGCGTAAGATGGTTGATTTGATAGTAGTAAAACACACAGGCTACAAATTATGGCTAAAGCTTTTGAGGTTAACGTACTCACTGGTCACTCCGAAAAATGTACTTAAGATGGTTTTCAATCTTATAACCGTTAGACTGTGAATTTGTATCCCTTAAATAAGGGATATTAGAACGAAAATCCTTGAATCAAGCGTAGCTGTTACCTCAAACTGTGCAAGTAGTCTTTCCACTCGGCCGGCTTTCCGTAGTACGAACTGTGTGGCAGGCGAATAAATTGACCGTCTCTCTCGACGATTAAGGTTGGGTAGCCGCTTACCTGTAATTGCCCCATTACGTTATGGCTGGATTGGATCCAGTTCTTCGTAGCGAATTCCGCAGCAGCCATTTTTTCTTTCCATATTGCCTCATCAAGCCCTAATGAAACCGCCAAAGCCTGGAGCACTTCAGGTTTTCCAAGTGCTTTACCATTTTGATAATGCGCGGTTTGAATTGCTTTGAGCATGATATGTGGTTTGATCCCCATCTCAATACCAACGAGAAGTGCCTGGGTTGGTAGATACGAGTCAAGAACAAACTTCTCAGAGCTTGCGAGTCTTGCTTTATACGCGTCACCAAAGTGTGCTTTTGTCATTGCTGCGATTTGACCATCAGCCTGTAAGATATGTTGTCTAAAAGAACGATCAATCTCTTGCTTGCTAATCATTCCGCCCGGGTGGTAAGTGATCTCAAACTCTGGCATTTCTGCCAATATACCAACGAGTGGCGTTGCGCCGTAACACCAGCCACACATTGGATCGAAAAAATAATGTACCTTTACCATTCCATTTCGCCCTTATGTACTTTCGCTGCAATCTCGAGGTTTAAAGCACCTTGAGCGTTTGGGAATTTCGCAGTCAGAGTCTTAATTAACTCAGCACTGTTGTTGCTGTCTTCTTTCGCTTTTTGGAATGCGTTGATGTAATCAAGCGAGTGCTGAATAGTGTCCGCTGTTGTTGGGGTGCCCTGAGACATATGACCAGGTATAACCATTGCTGGCTTGAGCGCAATCATTTCGTTCAATTGTTGTTTCCAAGCTTCTTGAGATTCATCAGATTGCGCGTCCGCCATCCATAAATGCATGTTTCCAAAAACTCCAATATTGCCCAAAATTACTTTGCTTGAGGGAATCCATAGGTATGGTCGGTGAGCTAAAATACCTTCAGTGCCACGAATCTCAATCGTCTGCCCATCTATGGTTAAACTAGGCTTGGTATAAATTTTAGGAACAATCGGTTTTAGAGGCGCGTTTGCACCCATTTTAGGCCCCCAAAATTCAACTTTACTTGGCATTTTTTTTTCAAGCGCTTTTTGCACCGCAGGTGTAGTGATGATTTCCGCGTTGGGGAAGATCGCATGCAAAGTTTCAGCGCCAAAGTAATAATCAGGGTCTGCCTGGCTAATAAAGATACTGTTCAATTCTTTATTGGAATCGAAAACTTTTGCTGCGATGCGCAATGCATCCGCTTTGGTAAATCCAGCATCAATGACCATTGCTTCAGTTTCACCATAAACAAGGGTGGACGTAACACCAAAGCTGCTAGGGGCTGCATTGTATACGTCGATAGTTAGTGGCTTGGTGTCAGCTGCAAAGGCAGAATGTGCCATAAGGGCTGAGGCTACGAAGGAAATCAGTTTTTTCATGTTTAGTTACTCCTTGAAGAGTGATTGTTTAACTCATGAACTCATAATAAGAAATTGACTCATTCAGAAAAACATACAAAAATGGTCATTATTGTTTCATAAATCGCACCAATCATGCTTGGAGTCATGAAATGGATCGAGTGATCGCCGCTAAGGTATTTATTGACGTTGCACAATCCAACAGTTTTACCGTTACTGCAGATCGTTTAAATATGTCTCGACCAATGGTTACTCGGTACGTGGCAGCCATGGAAGATTGGCTCAACACTAGGCTGTTTCATCGCACGACCCGTAGAATCTCACTGACTTCAGCTGGCGAAGCTTGTTTAAATGACGTTGAACTCTGGCTTGAACAAGCGGATAAACTAAGTTCGTTAGCAAGTGTAGGAAAAGAATTGTCTGGTCTTGTCCGAGTTACGGCCAGTATGTCGTTTGGTTCTTCGCAACTTATGCCAGCCATCCAACAATTTATGCGGGCCCATCCTGAAGTGCGAGTAGATATTGATTTAGAAGACAACACGACTAACCTCGCTGAAAAAAGTATCGACCTTGCTTTGCGTATTGCTTCTAACCCAGATCCCTCTTTGATCGGTAAGCCGATTGCCCGTTGTGAGTCCGTGCTTGTTGCTTCGCCTGTTTACTTAGAAAAAGCTCAAGCAGCACTCGGTCAGATTCAGGAGCCACAAGATCTAACTGATCACGATTGTTTAGGTTACAAACACTTTGAAAGGCATATATGGCACTTATCCAAATTTGATCAATTTGAATCTGTTCCCGTAGATTGTCATCTGACCATTAATGAAGCCACCGCGATACTGCATGGAACACTCAATGGTGCGGGTATCGGTATGTTGCCAACCTATTTAGCCAATCGCTTCATTCTGAATGGCGAACTGATTCATGTCCTCCCTGAGTGGAAGCTCAAAGCCATGAATGTCTACGCGTTGTACTCTTCTAGAAAGCATTTATCTCCAACAGTGCGAGCGCTGATAGATCACTTAGCGGCGTATTTTCAGGATAATCCTTGGTGAATAGTTATTTGGCACCACGTGTTCGTGTCGCACCGTAACTGAATTCGCCAATCAGCAAAGGCGGGTCTCACTTCTTGACTAGCGCATGAGCCTAGTGGATGTTGTTAGAGTTTCTTCTGAATTTCAGCGTAAAAGACAGCTTTCTCTTTTTGATAGGCGTCTTTATCCTGCGGGTATTTAGAATGTAGCTGTGTTTTGAGCTTGTTTAGTTTTTGCACCAACGATGGGTTTGCACACATAGTTTCAACGAAGCCTAAATGCGTGCGGATGGCGTGGTGACCGACTGGGAAAATATGGAAGTGTACTTTCCTTTTCTGTTTGCTGAAGTACGCTCGACCTTCAATCCCGTAGCTACCTTTGTGGTGATACCCAATTCTTTCTAGGTTTTGCAGGTTTTCTCGAACATCTTCTAGGTTTGTTACAACCCCTAAAATATCAATACAGTTTTTTGCACAGAGCCCCTCAACTGCAGTAGAACCGATATGGTTTAGTTGGATTGAACCAACATATATCGACCGAATCAGTTTCGCTTCTTCTTGAAAGTCGTGAGGCCAATCATGGTTGTATGGATATATATACATTCCTTGTTCGCGCGATCGCTCACGCATCGCCTTTAAGCGCTGAGAGCGCAGTAGATTGTTGTCAATTAACTACTTTCTAGCTGTCCGATGTTGTATGACAGTTCGATTAGGTGAGTAGTTTTCAAAATACGTGACCGGACTAGAGGTGCTTTCTGAGATTAGGATTGCTGCAAAGTGTTAAAGCTCTTTTGCCCCAATTGACGCATAACATCATTCAAATCGTAATAAAATTTTTCACCGCTTAAGTAGCCATCTTTAAAGCGCACAACGACAGTAAATGGAAAACGGATAGCGTTGTTGGTTGGAGCAACCCCGAGAAACTCGCCTTTGTGAGTGCCCACGAAATGCGACTCGGCAATCAATAGACTGTCATCGACCCAATGCAGTATACCACCGTCGGAATGCAAGTCGAACGCGTCCCACCAGATCTGATAGTGGCGCGCGCATGCCTCGCGCCCTGTTAAATTAAGGCCAATAGGCTGATCTTCGAACAGGGTATCGGGATGCAGAGTCGCTAACGTTGTTTCCATGTCAAATTTCGCTTCTGCCGCCGTATGTTTAGCAAGTACCGCCATGTTTCTTTGTTTGATGTTCAATCTAGTGACTCCAGTTGGTGCGTTTATCTCGAATGGGTATCAAGCCAATTCGCGCTTTTGGTACGTGTTGACATGGGTGTTTCGTCACCAACTTGGTCGAGCAAGTCGGCCATCGTTACCTTTGATAACGCTTCGCGCCAAGCATTGGTTGCTTTGTCCATGGTTCGCGCAATGGCACATCGTGATGAATATCCTGACTTCGCAGCACAAGGGCCACTGCGCCGAATCTCTCGGCAATAGAAAATTGGCTCTACACCGTCTAATGCTTTCACAACATCGAGAACCGTAATGTTATCCGCGCGTTTAGCAAG
The DNA here is from genome assembly GCF_014651515.1 of Arenicella chitinivorans. Taxonomy (NCBI): domain Bacteria; kingdom Pseudomonadati; phylum Pseudomonadota; class Gammaproteobacteria; order Arenicellales; family Arenicellaceae; genus Arenicella; species Arenicella chitinivorans. The sequence goes on along the minus strand of NZ_BMXA01000008.1, from coordinate 50,927 downwards.
CGCATAGCCACCCGTGCGACCAGGAGAGCCTGCGATTACGCCCGCAGCCCTGAGTTGCTTGAGGACTTTGGCTAGGGTGTTGGCAGACAAGTCGTGGAATGCCGCAATGTCAGAAGCCGCAAGCTCGCGCTTCTCAGGCGCAGCCGCGAGAACAAGCATGATGTGAAGCGCTGCTTCAGCTGAACTGTTTAATCTCATAAACTAGATATTAACAATACCTAATTTAAGGTGTCAATTGAAATCCAATACTCAGCGGTTGAGTTTATGAATTTCTATGCGGATAAACTGAGCCTTCAATTCTCGCCGCATCGCCCAAGCTATTAAGCTACTTCCAATAGAAACTGGCTAACCCGAACCAGGCCATCTAGTATGCTAGGTTCATGTGTGTTTATGGTCCAGCTTGATTCAGAATGTAGATGTCCATTGAGTATATAAATAGCCAAAAACCGCTATCGCTAGCACGATACACATTTGGATCGCTAGTGAACGCCATCGCAGCCCTCGGTTATTGAGTAGTGATTTAGGAATGACGTAGTTAGCAAGCAGGCGGCGTCTAAGAGTAAGCGCAAAGGTGATGAATCAAAATTTGCTACAGTGTTGTCCTTCATTCGCCAGTACGACAGCGCATAAGGCAGCAAAGGTTGGATGCAAGTACTTGCTCGCTGTATCCATACACTCCATTGTATTTTTCTTCTTGGCTTACTTTCTAACTACGTAGGGCAAGTACTCCAATAGATCGGTGTCCAGTCTTAGTATCCTGCGCAAGTCTGTGGTAGGGACTCGTTCTATTGCTACGGTTTGTATATTTGTTAGGAACCGTTGTTTGTCACAATTAACCTACTTGAACCGCCGTCTGTCCGGAGAGTTTGGTCAAGTAGGCTAGTAACATACGGGCCAATACAATGCATTGCGCTAAGCCATCTAGGATCTAGAACCGATGTTACGATTAATTTGCGTCGTCCAACAGTAGGTCTATCGCAGGATAGCTGGAAAAAGATGGTTTTACTTCCGGCGCAGTTTGACCTTCAATAGAAATTACACCTTTACCCCACTCGTAGACTACGAAATTTGAGCGTCGCGCGATATTCGTTGGCTGGCCGCCCCGAGCAGTTCCTGACACGAAAAAGCCGAAAATATCGCCGTTCTTAGGAGATATATCTCGAATAAATCTAAAATGACCGCGCTGCCACGCACTCTGCTTCTTGGTTGTCTGGCCTGGTCGTAGCCACTCCCATGTGCCAGCCTTCCAAATACCATTCTCTTTAACGATACCCCAAGCGTTGGCATTAACTCGCGTACCATAAATACTGATTCCAGGCCAAGAGTTAGTCGCATTAAAGGGCATATTGATAACTCCATTGCCGATGCTTAAATTCATGCTTGCTCCGACTGGCCAGGATTTAACTTGTGGCGCTTCAGTGAAAACCACGTCACTCAAGTCATCAGGGAAGCCTGCGTTGGCATTCAGTATAGACAGAGAAAGTGTCAAAAATGTCAGCGTTCTTAATAGTTTTTTCATAGATAGTTGGTTAGATGTTAAAAGTGTTTTTCTTCAGTCGCTATCACTAAAGCGATTCGCGAAAAGTTCTGCGGCGTTAGAGGTGGTTTCAGGAGGTATACCTCTCCCTCCTTATCCCCCTTCTGGCGAGGTATTATACCCGAAATCCTCTCACGCGTTTATTGCTCAAATTTCAATTCAGGGCTAGCCCGAGTCGCAGTTCATTCAAGTCGGTTTGACGGCGATACCTCCGGTGGATCTAGCACGGGATATAAGTAACTCCATCAGTAACTAAGAAAGCATGTAATGTGGGTCATTAGGTTGACAATACTACCCTTTGTGCCGGGAAAATCTCCTGCCAGCGGCAACAGCGAATTAATTTCCTGTTAAAACTGAGTCAAACATGGCGAGGCCGCAATTGGATCGTTTAAACGGGTCACCACTATTAACCAAACCAATACCAGATATTAAACGATTGCCCAGCGAGGGCGGCTTGGTTAGGATGGTGCACCAAAATCACGCGGTCCACCGTGACCCTTTCGCAGCGAGAATTGTTAGATGGACATGTTGAACGAATTTCGAGATATGGTGCAGCGCTTTTTGCAAGCTGAAGTTGAGCCGAATATCGAGCAATGGGAGGCGGATAAACTAATGCCCAAGTCGTTCTGGCCGGTGATGGGCGGTGCGGGTTTACTGTTGGTGGATTTTGAGGCGGAGCACGGTGGTGCGGAAGCCGACTTTGATGTGAGTCTAATGGTGCAGGAAGAGATGTGCCGCATGGGGTATCACGCCTTGGCGTCGGCCTACAATATTCACGCGAATATCGTTGCCCCATATATTTTGAATATCGGAACCGATGCGCAGAAGCAGCACTGGTTGCCGGGCATGGCGTCGGGCGAGATTGTGACGGCCTTAGGCATGACGGAGCCGAGTGCGGGCAGTGATTTGGCCGCGCTGAGAACGCGTGCGGTGCGCGATGGCGACGACTACATCATTAACGGATCCAAGGTATTTATCACCAATGGTATTCATGCCGACATGGTGGTGGTAGCGGCCAAAACCGACCCAGAAAAAGGCGCAAAAGGTGTGTCTTTGTTTTTGGTGGACGCCAGCTTGCCGGGCTTTGAAAAAGGCAAAAAGATCGAGAAGATGGGCCAACATAGTGGCGACACAGCGGAACTCTTTTTCTCAGATGTGCGTGTGCCCGCAGATGCCTTATTGGGTAAAGAAGGGCACGGCTTTGCCTATATGATGAGCGAGCTGCCACGCGAGCGCCTCGGTGTGGCAGTGCAAGCAATTGGTCACGTGCAAGGCGCGCTCGATATGACCGTTGAGTATGTGAAGGAACGTCAAGCGTTTGGTCAGTCTGTCGCAAAATTTCAAAACACGCGATTTAAGCTGGCTGATGTTAAAACCGAATTAGAGTTGTGTCGTGCATTGATGGAGAAGTGCCTGGCTAAGTTCAAGCGTGACGAGATGACCGTCGAAGACGCGGCGATGCTCAAATACGCCGCCACTGACATGCAGGTGCGCGTGATTAGCGAATGTCTGCAATTGTTCGGCGGTTATGGTTACACCGATGAATACCCGATTTCACGTTTCTACCGTGATGCGCGCGTGCAGACGATCTACGCGGGCAGTACCGAGATCATGAAAGAGATTGTGGCCCGGAGTATTTTGGGGCGCTAATCTCGGACTCGCTGCTCTGAGTGACCAGCGCGGCGTGTCCTGTCTGTTTTTGACCTAGGAACGGCAACCCAAGGAAAGTCATCGCGCTGGCGCTCTCAAACCCGCAGATATTCTTGAAAATTAGGTTGGGTTTTAAGTAGTCAAAGTGGAATGCTGGCTTTCGTATGTTGCACCGCCGCTGACCTATTTAATGAAAGCAGGCAAAATTCTCTCTGCGGTTAATCGCAACGGCCTCATTTCTCGATCATGCCCCGTTGTTACCACCATCAGGTCAAGTTCGTCGATCAAAATGATATATTGCCCGCCCCCGCCTTGTGCTGATCGGCTGAAATAGCGTTTACCGTCATATTCCAAGTCAGCCTGCCACCAAAAATAGCCGTAACCGGGGTTGGTGACAACGCTGTTAGTGAAAAAGATGTCATCGGGCTCTATGTGGATCACTTTGTTGGTTCCGATATCGAGATACGCCTCAGGGATCAATTGTTCGCCCTGCCAGCTTCCTTTGTTGGCGACCAGCATGCCCCATTTGAGCATATCGCGTGACGTCATTGCGGAGCCAGAACCGGCGCTTGGCAGACCGCTAACGCTCTCATTCCAGTCGAATGTTGTGATGCCAAGCTTGGTCAAAACCTCTTGCTCGATAAACTGTTTTGCGCTGCCTGGCACAACCGTTTCCAACACGTGCATAACCATCGATGGGTCGGTGCCTTGATACAGAAACGTTTGCGACTGCGGCGTTATTGTCTCGCTGTGCTCAAAATAGGCTTGTATCAAGCCTTGGCCTTGTAGCTGCTTTGGGTTTTTCTCTAACTCGTCAAGCGTTCCTTCAGGAATTCGTAGGCCAGACGTCATGGTTAACGCATGATGCAGCGTAACCAACTCAGCGCCTTCGACAAGTGTGTTTTTATCAAGATCGGTAAGAAAGCTAATAACAGGCCTATGCAAATCTTCCATAGTCATGTAACCCATTTGAATGGCCCTACCCAGCGCCAACCCAGTGTAGGCTTTGGTTGCGGATGCTTGCGGATGAGGCATGTTCCTGCGGCCGCGAAGATAATACGATTCGAATAGTAACTTGCCTTTATGCGCGATGAGCAGGCTATCAACACGAGCATGTTTCTGATCGGCTATCTCGTGGGCTATTTGCATAATCCTACGTCGGTCACTAGCATCATGACCTAACACACCAACTGGAATAGAATCGTTAAGGTCAGCGGGGCTTGCGTCGACAAACTCCAGTTTTAATGGTGCGATGTCTCGAAATGTAACCTCTGTCTGTTCCGCCAGTGCTTCGTTTATCAAGTTAGATAACCAAGTCACGCCACGTACCCCAGTCATTGGGAAAGCCGTCTGATGACTACCTTCAATTTGGACTTTGGACACCGACAATGTTTCGTCGCCAATACTGTTGAGTAGTGCAATGTACTGATCGATATACCCTTGCCGCCCCTTTTCCAATGAGCCATGCGTAATGTAAATATTTGCATCCATCTTTGCCGGGCTCGACTCGGATTTTTCTAATAGCTCAGTCAAGTAAGGGATGTCGCCATCCAGTGATGGGCTGCCGAGCAGGTAGTTTTTAAACGTATCAGGGCGTGCTATAGCAATGTAACTTCCAAATAAGCCGCCTGCCGAATAGCCGAAATAGCTTCGATTATGTGAGTTGGCGCGATAATGCTTCTCGACATGGGTGATTACATCTTCGCGAATGAATCGTAAATGGCTGCCGGCGTTTCCAAATTGATATTTTGATTGTCGGTCTGCATTGCTTGATTCCAACAGTGTGTAGTCGCGGAATCGACTCACGTGGGGTCCAACCTCTTCAAGCAACCTCGTTGGCATATCCTTTTGCCACGAAATGCCGACCAGAATGACCTCTTCTAACAGGTACTCTTGGGCAGCGGACAATAGTTCAATATGCCAATCTGCGTCGGTAAAGTAGATGACTGGATACTCATCCTCAGAACCGTCTGAGTAAGTGTTTGGCAGTTTTATATACAACTCATACAGACCACCTGTGGCACTGTTTTCAATGGGAACTATCTCGGTTCTGGGTATTTGAAACCCTTGACGTTCGGAAGCAAGGCTACCTGAAAACGAGATAAAACAAATTAGACTTATACACAATTGTCGATACATGTGGCGATTGATTTGAATGACGGTTATTGGGTGCTTCATTTTCAGTACGCCACGACTAAAAAACCTGACGTTTACCTGATTTCTTGGTGAATTTTGGGTGCAACACCCAAACACGCGTTTGTTGCCCCTCAATTGGTCTAATTGTTATGGTAGTCTCGGACAACTGCACACTCGACGAGCTTTAATAGGGCCACACGGCATGGCAATGCAATACTGGGTTGGTGACCGATATATTGACCTAACTCGAAATCAAATCACTCGTCATGCGACGGTGCTGACTTTAGCGCCCAAAGCGCTCGCCGTTTTAACATTGTTGGCAGAAAGACAAGGTTCGGTGGTTACTCAGGATGAGTTGCTTGATCGTGTCTGGAACAATACGGTCGTGAGCCCAAACACATTGCAACGAAGCATCGCGCAATTGCGAAAAGCATTTGATGACGATGCCAAACATCAAAGGGCCATAAAAACACATTCAAAGCGAGGCTATAGCTTGGAGCTTGCGGTAAGGTGGCAGGACAGCTTTGACGGTAGAGCGCTACTGCCTTCGCCAGCCTCGGATTCTCTCCCGATGTCGCGCAATCGAAAGTTGTTCTTGAGCTTTGTTGGCGTCGCTCTCGTTTTGAGCGCGGCGATACTATTTAAACGAGTTCAAAGTTCGCAGCCCTTCTCCATAGAGTCGATTCAAGCAATGACCGCGACCGACAACAAGGAATTTAATGCGATTTATTCAGCGGACGGTGAGTACATCATTTTTAATCGCTACCATGAGAAGTTTTGTCGCAGCCGAATCTGGGCCAAGCACCTTGGTTCGCAGCAAGAAACCTTACTAACCCCATGGGGAAATTATGGCAGCATCAGCCTCTCGCCAAATGGCACCCAGTTGGCGTTTATCGAACGCGAGCGCTGCGATACGCCGCAGCCCGTAACGCCGTGCTTTTCATTGAAAAGCTTAGATTTTGAAAAAGCACTCGCAGGAGACACTGCTGTATCGATATTAAAGACCTGCAACAACGCGCAGATCAAGAACCCGCGCTGGCTATCGGATGAAACCCTAGTGCTGATGCACAAGCCGACAAATCAGTGGCAACTGGTTAAGTTTTCCATCACTGACTCGAACAGCGAAGTACTGTATCAGTCTCAAGCTGGGACCATACAAAGTTTTGATATAGCACCTACCGAACCACGCATCGCACTCATCATGCTAGATGAACTTAATCAGCCTATTCTCGAACTGATAACTGGCGATGGCGAACGAACTTCAAGTAAAAAAGTGCAGGAACATCCAGGAATTACCGGGCATAAAATGTTTTACCCCCGGTTCGTACCGAATGAATCATCGTTGATGTTCAGTACCGGTCGTCAATTGTTTACGTTGTCGTATGAGGGCAAGGTTCAACGAGTCATGCTGCCCTTAGACGAAGCCATGGGAACGCCACTATTTGGACCAAACGCTAAGAAAGCGCTTGCAATTAAAGGGGTCTATGACAGCGACATAGGTACGCTTGATTTGTCCAAATTGGAGAATTCTTTGTCACCATCAATATCTGAGAACCAAATTACCAACATAGCACGCTCTAACTCTGGCGATGCAGAGGGCGTTTTTCAGCCAGGTGGAAACGCCATAGCGTACAAGTCGACACGTACCGGCACTGAACAACTCTGGCTAAGTGACGGAGACTCTCTGACTCAACTAACTGATCTGCCGTTGGACTCAAGAATACGCGGGTTCCGTTGGTCCACCGATGGTTCAAGGCTGCTGGCCAATGTTGATGGACTGCTGGTTGCGATGCCGCTGAACGGGACTGAACAGCGCATCATCACGAGTGGCCCGATCACTAAGTTGTTCTACTGGCATAGTGATACCAACATGGCGGTGGTAAACATGCTGGAGCGAGGCAATGAAGTTTTTGCACAGGTAGACCTGACTACCGGTGAACATATTAAGCTCAGAGACAGCGCCGTCGTGTGGGCAGCCATGAGCGAGGCAGGCCAATTGATTTATCTGGATCATAAAAATCAGTACTGGCAATCAGATGTGGTTGAAGATGTTTTAATCACACCATTGATTTCGCAAGGTAGTGATAAGCGCTTTATCTTGAAAGGTGAAACTCTCTATGGCGTAAATGAAGACTTTCAGCTGTGGACGTACAAACTTAAACATCAAGAGTTCACCCTGCTAAATTTCTTGCCTGAGAATATTGACTACCTTACTGATGCCCGAAATGATTTGTTACTGCTCACCTACGTCATCGCCGCGAAGAAAGAAATCGTTGAACTTACCCTAGCTGAATAGAAACCCAGACAAGTTCTCACGGACAACCGAGCAAATGATGGCGAATCCGGCGAACGACTTAGTCATCGTTTTGAGTGCGTTCATTTAACAGGATCATTTCCTTAGCAACGAGCGCCGCGGAAGGGAGAAACATGGTTGAGACGATACGTTGGTCGATAACGACGTCACGTTTGTCAGCAATGGTTTCTTTGTTGAGGGCGATTGCCCCGTTTTTATTCAACTGACTCTCGACCAAGAAGGGTAGTAAGGTGCCTTGCTTGGCCCACGGTTTACTTTTCTCGGTTGAGTCTGGAAACGCAGCAATACGCTTGCCTTTTACCAAGTATTCCCCGGTCGATAATTTCACATTCGCGAACCCGGCGGACCCATGGCCACCAGCGCCGACGATGCCACCAGCCTCATAAAGTTTGGCGATAAGTTTTTGCACACCTTCGTCGTGCGCCACGTCAAATACCGGACCTGCACCGCCGCCAATATAAATTCCCCAATAGTCATTGGGGTCGACCTGATCAGGTGTCAGGGTGTTTTTTGCCTTGTCCATAAACCCTTCGTATTCAATGGTGTAGCTGCTGATGCCAAGGGGTTCCATAAAGAAGTGGACTTCGCCGCCGCTCGGCGATGCAAAATCGACCTCGAATCCGTGGCTCACAAAAACATGATACGGCGGTGCCACTTCCCAAAGATTGTTTCGAGCTTCGTGCTTTTCTGGGTCGCCCATGTCTTGCATATTGGATGCAATGATTAAGACTTTGCGAGCTTCCTCGGCCTGGACCGGGTTTGTGCCAATTAGAGCGAACGCGACCAGCCCGCAAGCCAGATGGTGTAATTTCATAAGTTAAACCTGTGCAGTAGTGTCGGGCCTCCGTGCGTGGTCCCGACACTGCCGAGTAACAGTTAGAGTTCCTTCACACGCACACTGCCGCCGCTGGTCGCCAGCTTCAGTTCTGGCCCACCGCCATTGATTTCGCCCTTAATACGCGTTTGTTTCAAAGTGCCGTTTACGGGAATCTCGCTACTGACGCTGCCGCCACTGGTGCGTGCATCGAGGTCAACCGCGATGTTCGGTGCCAGATACGCAGTCACGCTCCCGCCCGACGTGGTTAGCGCGCTGTCTTCGGTCGGTTGCTTGGTGAGTTTAGCCGTGATGCTGCCGCCCGAGGTGTGCGCTTTTAGGTTGCCAGCTACTTCTTCAATCTTGATTGAGCCGCCAGACGTGCGTACGTTGACGTCGCCGTTGATGGCACCGACTCGAATGCTGCCACCAGACGTATGCGCGTCAACATCACCGGTTAGCTTCTCTAAGGCAATCGAACCGCCACCGGTTCGCAGATGTACGTCATAACGCTCGGGCACAGTCACTTTGTAGTGCACATCCAGGCTGAAACCTTTCAACCAGCTACTGGGTTTCTTGCCGTTGATTTTTAGGTCGCCGCCGGACTGATCCATGGTGATGGTAAAGTCGTCGGCATTGCGGCCGCGCTTATCCACTTCGACCTCAACGGTGTCGCGATTATGAGTGGAGACCTCAATTGAGCCAGCGTCGGAGTCGATAAACAGGCTGCCGCCTTGTTCAACCTGGAATGCGCGCTTCAGTGTTGCTGGTTTGGCCATGGAAAAACTCGCCACCACTAATAGGGCACAGGTGCCGATGACGCCCAGCAAAGTACTTTTCTTCATTGTTCAATGTCTCTGTTTGTGTTGCGTGTGTAATCTTAGATGCAGGTTTTGCGATTTTGGATTACACAAATGCAAATTATTTTTTAAAATTTGCTCACCACAAGTACATGCTTGCGCGTTGGTTTAAAATATGAAGTTTGAACGTGGTGGTGCATGGCACTCCGGCGAAGCCGTAACAGACGTGCAGTGGCAACAGGTGCTCTTCACGTGGATGGCAATAGCGTGCGAACGGTGCAGAAGCCCAGTCGACAAGTCGCTGCCTGCGTTGCTGTTCGTTTAAGGCATGATCGCCACAGGTCGTCGCTAGCCAATTTTCAAAGGCGGCGTTTTTGGCGTCGGTTCCTGCACTGCGTGCCTGAAAGAATGCCTGCATATTATGGAATGAAAACCCGGAGCCGATGATCAGTAGATTGTCATTGATGGTGCTGCGTAGGGCCTGCCCCAATTCGATATGCGCTGCCGGGTTAAGGTGGTTCAGCAGTGACAGCTGCACACAGGGAATATCCGCTTCTGGGTACATGATCTTGAGCGGCACATACATGCCATGGTCAAAACCGCGTTGCGTATCAAGCTTGGGACTAATCCCGGCAGCCTGAAGCGAGCGGTATAGACGCTCAGCCAGCGCAGGGTCACCGGGGGCCGGATACGCGAGTTGGTAGGCCGCAGCTGGGAAGCCATGGTAATCGTAAATCAGATCAGGGTTCGGAGCAGCGGTCATGGTGGCTTGAGGCGCTTCCCAGTGTGCGCTGACCACCACAATAGCGCTTGGTTTTTCAATCTGGTTGGCGACGGCGCGTAAGCAATCCACCATCTCAGCATGCCCAGGGTCGCCCAGTAGCGGCATTGGTCCACCGCCATGCGAGACAAAAAGTGCACGAGATTTCTTAATCATGACCACCGTTACGATTGGGTTGATGAATTCCCAAGGCGTGCCAAATTCATCGGTTCACAGGGCGCAATTACAAGTGGCCGCTGTGCGGCCCCGGGTGCCTAAAACATTACCGAGCGACCACCGTCAACGGCAATGACTTGTCCGGTAATGTAGTCGGCATCGTCGATTAAAAACTGAACCAGTTTGGCAACGTCTTCAGGTTGCCCCATGCGTTGCATGGGAATTTTTTCCAACACCTCTTTGGGTGCTGCTTCCAGCGATGAGTGCTCGGGCCATAAAATTGCCCCGGGTGCGACCGCGTTTACGCGGATATCCGGTGCCAGATCACGCGCCAGCGACTTGGTTAACATTTCCAAGCCGGCTTTGGCAGAGCAGTAAATCGGGTGATTGGCCATTGGGTGGCGCGCGTGGATGTCGACCAAATTTACAATCGAGCCCTGGCGTTTGCGCAGATGCTTGACGGCCGCTTTGGCAATAAATGCCGGTGCTTTCAAGTTGCTGCCGACCAGGTCGCCCCAAAAGTCGTCTTCGATTAATTCGATTGGCGTGGGGTAAAATGTGGAGGCGTTATTGATGACCACATCCAGATGACCAAATTCCGTCACGCATTGTTCGATCATGCCTGGGATACAGCTTAAATCGAGCAAGTCTCCTTGGACCGCGATTGCGCTATCAGGCCGTGTGGCATTCAACGCTTCAATCAGCCCATGTGCATCTGCGGCCGAGGAGCGATAGTGCACCGCAATATTGTGTCCGGCTGCGTGCAAGGTCAGCGCGATCTGGCGACCGATACGACGAGCGCCACCGGTGATTAAAATGGATTTGGCAGAAGCGTTCATTTTGGGATGCAAATAACACGACAAAATCTTACTATATCGCATTCCCGTCAATTCGCATTTAACTTCCACGCTATCCGTATGGATTTATTTCACGCTGTGGTGCTGGCCATTTTACAAGGCCTCACCGAATTTCTGCCTATATCGAGTTCGGCACATCTAATTCTAGTGCCGGAGCTACTGGGCTGGCCGGATCAAGGCCTGGCGTTTGATGTGGCCGTACACGTTGGCACTTTGTTGGCGGTGGTGTTGTTTTTAATGCCGGAAATTCGACGCATCGTTCCCGCTTGGTTGGTTGGTTGGGGTACGCGTCGATGGAATGCCGACGGTCAGCTGGGCTGGCTGGTGATCTTGGCAACTATCCCAGTGGGGCTGGTTGGCCTGCTACTTGGTGACTGGATTGAACTGAATCTGCGCTCGGCGCTGGTTATTGCGGCGAGCACATTGGTGTTTGGTCTGCTGTTGGGTTGGGCGGATCGAGGTGGCGATCGCAATCAACGTCAAATGACAAGCTTGGGTTGGAAGCACACTTTGCTGGTCGGTGCCGCACAGGCGCTGGCTTTGATTCCCGGTACCTCGCGTTCGGGTATCACCATGACCGCGCTACTTGCCTTGGGTTATACCCGCACTGCAGCAGCACGATTCTCGTTTTTGATGGCGGTTCCAGCGATCGCTTTGCCAGGTTTGCTGAAGACCATGGAGTTGACCCAACAGGCGGCTTCGGCAGACTGGTACGCTATTGCTGTTGGCGTGGTGGTGTCGGCGACAGTCGCATTTTTATGCATGAAGGTCTTTATGCGTTTTGTCGAGCGAGTTGGCATGTTGCCATTTGTTATTTACCGAATTTTATTGAGCCTGGTTATAGTAGGATTAATGGTATGAGTGACACCGATTTTCGCCAGCGCTTTGTCTTCGACAAGCTCGATGTACGTGGCTGTATTGTACGGTTGGATAAAACCAGTCAAACCATTCAGGATACCCATCATTACCCGCCCCATTTGGCGCATACGCTGAATGAATTTGCGCTGGCCGCAACCTTGTTGCGCGATTCAATTAAAGTGCCTGGTGGTGTGACGATCCAGTTGCGTACGGCTGGTGCGATCTCCTTGATGATGGCGGATTGCATGGCTGATCGACGGGTGCGTGCGATTGCTGAGTACACGTCTGAAAATCTGCCGGCAGATTCGGCCATTCATTTGAATGAGATGGGTAATGGTTCAACGTTGGCAATCACCATCACCCCTGAAGAAGGCGAGCGCTACCAGAGCATTGTGCCGATTGAGCAGCCAACGCTGAGCCAGTGTTTGGAAGATTACTTTGCCCGTTCGGAGCAACTGCCTAGCTTGTTTCAATTTTTCACTGATGGGCATGTAGCCTTAGGCATTGCCTTGCATGCCTTGCCTCAAGAAAAAGTACGCGACGCCGCGCTCAGCGTGGAACACTTTTCACGTCTTGAAATGTTACTGTCGAGCTTGACGCAGAAAGAAGCCCTGACCTTGTCGTCGGAGGATATTCTTCGCCGCTTATTCCACGAGGAAGCCTGTCGCTTGTTTGATACGTACCCGGTTGAGTTTGGCTGCGTGTGTTCAGCACAGAAGTCGCTGGATGCAGTCGCCGCATTGGGTGAAGAAGACGTACGTGCATTGATTCAGGAACAACAAGACGCTGGGCATCCAGCTTTGGTGGTCGATTGCCACTTTTGCTTCCAGCGCTACGAACTCGATTTTAACGACCTAACCAACCTGTTTACGTCATGAGTACCTCACTGAAAGATCAGCTGCTTGCTGCCGGACTCGTCAAAAAGAAAGACGTTCAAAACGCCAAGTCAGCAAAGAAAAAAGCCCCGAGTGCCCCTAAGAAAAAGCGCAATAAATTAAGCGACACGACCTTGCGCGCTCAGCGTGCAATGCTTGATAAGGCGAAGAAGGATAAGGCCCTCAATGCGCAACGAAAAGCCGAAGCTGAGCGAAAAGCGCGGTATGCGCAAATCAAGCAGCTAGTGGACGGCGGTAAGCTGGATCGCAAAGAAGGCGAAACCGCGTTCAACTTTACGCATAAGAAAAAAGTCAAAACCATCTATGTGACTGAGCAACAGCACCGCTTGTTAAGCAACGATCAAGTGGTCATCGTTGCCATGGACAATGAACTGTATGAGATTGTGCCTAAGAAGGTGGCCGAGCAGGTGGCCAAGCGCGAGTCCCATCGTGTGATTCAATTGGCCAATGACAAAGCGGATGCACCGGCTGCGGATGACCCGTATGCGGATTATCAAATTCCTGATGATCTGATGTGGTAAGCCAATGAGCGATACGCACCCGTTTCTCCAGCGTAGTATCGAATGGTTAAGCCAGGCGATCTCGCTATATTGGTTGGTTGGTTCCGTGCTCATATTGCTGGTGTGCCTGTTAGTCTTGGCGTTGCGTGGCAAAAAACGTGCAAGCGCATTGGCTGAGTTAACGCAAACGCAGGCGATTAGCTTGGCCACACAGTCACAGAAAGTCGAGCATTTAGAATTCGACCGTCAACAATTGGCTGACAAGGCTGATAAAGCCGCACTTGAGATCACGCGGTTGGCCAGCGAAACAGCCGAGCTTAAAAGCAGTCGCGATGAAAAAGTGGCGCAGCTTTCTGCCAACGAAAAAGAGCGGCTTGGGCTGCGCGAGATGCTGGAGAATTATCAGCGCAAAGTCGCGCGTTTGGAGGCCGACGTGCGTGAGCAGAATGCGCGTATGCAGTCTGAGCAGGAAAAATTACGGGAACTCAAAGTTCAATTCGAGTCGCAGAAGGCGCAGCTAAAGAACGAATTCAAAGTGGTGTCTGAAGAAATCATTCGTGAGCGTCAAGCCATGTTGGCGGAGCAAAATAAAGAAGGTGTTGGCGCCTTACTGAAACCATTGCAAGAGCAGATTGATGGCTTTCAAAGACGCATTAATCAAGTGCACGATGAAGCCGTCAAAGGCAATACCAGCCTCAAAACCGAGATCGAGAATGTCATGAAGATGGGCATTCAAATGCGGGATGAAGCGAATAATCTCACCAGTGCATTGAAAGGCAGCTCACAACAGCGCGGTGCCTGGGGCGAAGCGCAGTTGGAACGCACACTGGAAATGAGTGGGCTGGTGGAGCATGACCATTATGAGAAGCAGTCGTCATTTGTGGATGATAGTGGTCGCCGCAAGCAGACCGACTATTTGATTAAACTGCCAGGTGATAAGTGTATTGTCATCGACAGCAAGGTGTCCCTGAATGCCTATGAGCGAGCTTTCAGCGCGGATGAAGCTGAGCGTGATGCGGCCATGAAAGCCCATGTGGCAGCGGTTCGGGGTCACATCATGGATCTGGCGTCTAAGGATTACACCAATTTGTACGGCGTCCACAGTCCCGACTTTATCTTGATGTTTATGCCGGTCGAGCCCGCCTACATCGAAGCCTTAAAGCACGACCCAGAACTGTTTGGTTTTGGTTACACACGGAACGTGGTGTTGGTGTCGCACACCACACTGATCCCAATTTTGCGCACAGTCGCCAACTTGTGGATGTTGGATCGCAGTAACAAAGAAGCCCGGTTACTGGGTGAGCGCGCAGGTGATATCTTCAATTCCGTAGTGTTGGTGTCGGAGCGCTTGGAAAAGCTCGGCAAGACACTGAATACCGCTAGTACGCATTTCAATCAAACGGTCACCGCGTTGTCTGGCAACCAAGGTTTGCAAGGCAAAGTTCAGCGTTTTAATGAGCTGTCGGCCAAAGCCAACAAAACCATGCCGGAGTTGGAACATTCACACATTGAGTTTGATACATCGAAACTCACTGCGCAGCGCATCGACGCGAAGCCGGACCACGATAACAATAATAACAACGAGTGAGAGACCCTCAATGGCACGACGACGAACGCTGGTAAAAGCGGTACTGGGGCTGATATTAATACTGGCTGTTGGGTTCTTTGGATTTGCGCCGAAGATCGTCGACAAGCGCCTTAACGAGGTGGCGAAACTCAACCACGCGCCAGTATCTGAGCAGGCGGAACGATTGCATGCAGAGCTCTTGATTGGTGATTGGCATGCGGACAGTTTACTGTGGCAGCGACGTTTAGAAGATCATCACGATTACGGCCACGTTGATATTCCAAGATTGCAAGCAGGCAACGTGGGCTTGCAGATGTTTACCACGGTCACAAAATCGCCCAAGGGCCTAAATATTCACAAAAACGATGCTGACGCGCATGATGACATTACGTCGCTCGCGTTGACTCAGCGTTGGCCGGTGCGTACATGGAACAGTTTATTTGAGCGAGCACGCTACCAGTCTCAACGGTTACGCGAAACGGTTGCGGCGAATCCGGACGACATCATGCTCATTCGCAGCCAAGCCGAGCTACAAACGTTTCTATCTCGCAGGGCAACGCAGCCAAAGTTAATCGGTGCGCTGCTAGGCACGGAGGGGTCACACGCCTTAGACGGAGACTTGGAGAATGTGCAACGTCTGTTTGATGATGGGTTTCGGATGATGAGTCTGCACCACTTTTTCGACAACCGTTTAGGCGGCTCATTGCATGGCGTCGTCGCGGCCGGGCTGACTGACTTTGGTCGTGATGTAGTTGCAAAGATCGAAGCACTGGGTATCGTATTAGACGTGTCGCATTCGTCGGAGACGGTGGTACGCGACGTGCTAGCCATGGCGCAGCGACCATTGGTGGTCAGCCATACTGGATTTAAAGGGCATTGCAACACCGAACGCAATATAGCCGACGACTTAATGCAGCAGATCGCGCAGAAAGGCGGCTTGATCGCGGTCGGTTATTGGCGTGCTGCGGTATGTGGAGTGACTCCAGACGCTGTGGCGGATGCCATCGTATACGGTGTTAATTTAGTCGGAGAGAACCACGTTGCGCTAGGATCGGACTTCGATGGCAGTGTGATGACTGGGTTTGATGCCAGTGAGCTGGTGGCGCTTACCGATGCACTCTTGTCCAAAGGGCTGAATGAAGCTCAAGTACGCCTAGTCATGGGTGGAAATATGGCGGCATTTCTCGCTCGCTATCTGCCGGAACGCTAATTCTCGAGGTCTACTACGATGTTTCTGTCCGCTAAAACGTTTTTCCAATTAAGTTTGCTGTTGTTGCTGAGTGCGATGGGGCCGATCCAGGTGCAGGCCGATGATGATGATTTTATTCTGGACGTCATGCCGGCCATCTTAAGTGGCGTGAAGCCACTTCCGGTGCCCATCGACTTCAAAGTCCAGCTGCCGAGTCACACACCAATAAACTCATACACGGTCGAGCTCACGCGCTGGAATATTCCCAATGATGGACGCAATTCAGTTGCGACTACGAATGGTTTGCAAGCCGCGCTGGATTGGGCAGACGCAGAGGGTTTCAATCAGGTCATTATTCCAAATGGGCAGTATTTGCTGGGCAAGTATGGCAATGCCATTTATCAGCAAGGCCTCGATCTGCACAGTAATATGCGTTTGGTGCTGAGTTCGAATACCGTGTTGCGTATGGCGGCCAACGACAAATGGAACTATTGCGTACTGCGAGTCAGCGGCGAGCAAAATGTGACGATTCAGGGCGGCACTATTGTCGGTGACCGGGCCACGCATCAGTATGTACCGCGAGGCTCGGATGGCGGCACCGCGCACGATGAAGGGCATGGGATTTGTATTTGGAGTAACAGCCAGCGTGTGCTGGTCGAGGATATGGTGATTCGTGATCTAACTGGTGACGGCTTATTGCTATTGGATGAAGCGACCGACATTACAATTCGTAACAACAACATTTTTAATAACCGTCGCCAGGGCGTTTCACTGGTCGGCAGCCTGCGTGTGTTAATTGAAAATAATGAAATTCACCACATCAAAGGGACGTCACCGCAGTTCGGGATTGATATCGAAGGCGCGGGTCGGCGTGATCGTGATATTGTGATCCGCAAAAATTATTTCCATCATAATCGTGGCGGCGATATTGTCAGCAGTACTGGGCGCAATACGTTTATTATCGACAACGTGATGGAGCAAGGTGTGGGCAACACCTACGTTGATGGGCCGATTGTCACCTGGCACAAAACCAGTCATGTGATTGCACATAATCGCATCACCATGTTAAGTCGCTCGGTGAATGGATTGCTGGGATACATTCAGTATTCCAGAGGTGGTCCAAAGGGGCACAATGAAGTCACCTATGTGCACGACAATGTGTGCAACGGGTGTGGCATGTACATGTACAAAAGCGCTGATGCCGATATACGACGTAATATCTGGTCGGGTTATTTTCTGGCTTTAAATGAGTTTGACAATGCGGTGGTGATTGATAATCAGACGTCGACGCACCCAGACCCTGGTAGCCCTCGTTACTGTTGGTCCTACCGCATTCGACGAACTACTGGCCGCGCTGAAGGCAATACACACAACGGTGAGCCAGTCGTTTTGCCGCTGTCTTCTGCGCCGTGGACCACTCCGTGTCTGCGATGATGCAATACGTGAATTAGTCAACCTGAAGGGGCAATGACGATAGAATTCAACGCAGCACAACACGATATGCGGTCGGGATACTTCGGTGGTGCGCCCGGCATGCTGGTGTCCGGCTTAGTGTGGTTGTTGGCCGGTCTGGTAGGGCTAGTTGTGTCACAGAAGGCCAGTGTATTCACCTTATTCATTGGTGGAATGGCGATTCATCCGGTCGGCAGTTTGCTGGCCAAGTGGCTGGGTCGACGTGGTAAGCATATGCCGGGTAACCCGTTGCTGCCGCTGGCATTAGAGACCACCATTTTATTGTTTATCGGTTTGTTTTTGGCGTTTGCGATGCTGCAAATAAACAGCCAGTATTTTTACCCCGTGATGCTGTTAATCATCGGTGGCCGTTACCTGATGTTCTCATCCCTATATGGAATGCGCATGTACTGGGTAATCGGTGGTTTGCTCGCGATCAGCGGTGCGGCCTGCTTTGTGTTGCAAGTCGCATTTTTAGTCGGCGCATTTGTTGGTGGCGTGATCGAGGTGCTGGGCGCGGCGGTGATCTTTAATCTGGCACGACGCGAGGCACCGCTTTAATTGCATCAAGTCTAGCGCGATGCACTTTCTGCTGGATCTTTTTGCCATCGGTTAGCCCTTTCGCTAGAGCGCCAGCATCCACCTGTTTTGCCGCCTGCTGAAAGCGTAAATACAATGCCGCTTGTTGGTAGTCGTGGTCTTCGAAACCGGTTCGTCCTCGCGCATCTGCGATGCAGCATAGGGCGATTTGCTGTGCGCGCTCGTCGTCCATCAGACTCCGTGTGTTCTCCAGCATGGTAAGAATGGTTTGAGGTCGCAGTTCGAACATTTTGTGCATGTGCAAGTGGTACTCAGAGACCGCCAGCGCCAGAGACTGAAACTTTTTTGGCACGCGCAGGCGCGCGCAGAGTGTACGAACTAAGGGCAGACCACGCCGTTCATGGCCCTTATGCGAGGGTAATTCGTCTTTCGGTGTTTCTGCCTTACCTAAATCGTGCACCAATGACGCAAATCGAACCAGCGGGTCGTCACTCAAGCGAACCGCCTGTTCCACCACCATCATGGTGTGAACGCCGGTGTCTATCTCAGGGTGATACTTTGCCGTTTGCGGAATGCCAAACAAGGCATCGATTTCGGGTAACACGCGCGCCAGCGCACCGCAGTCGCGCAATACCTGGAAGAAAATTTGCGGTGCGTCGGTATCCAGTGCTTTACGCATCTCTGCCCAAACGCGCTCGGGGACCAGCGCATCGACCTCACCATTGGCCACCATTTTACTCATCAATGCCTGCGTTTCTGCCGCTACCTTAAATTTGAAGCGTGCGGCAAATCGGGCAGTGCGTAAAACGCGCACCGGGTCTTCCACGAACGCGTCCGAAACATGACGCAGAATTCCCGCTTGTAGGTCTTGTTGGCCGTGAAATGGATCAATAATAACGCCGCTTTCATCTTCGGCCATCGCGTTGATGGTCAGGTCACGCCGTTGCAGGTCTTGCTCCAGCGTGATATCGGGCGACGCGTTAAACTGAAATCCTTGGTAGCCTTTGGCCGTTTTGCGTTCGGTACGTGCGAGTGCATGTTCTTCGCCGCTATCGCGGTCGATAAACACTGGAAAATCTTTGCCTACCGGCAGATAACCGAGTTCGACCATGCGTTCGGGCGTGGCACCAACCACCACCCAGTCGCGATCCAAACCCTCTCGGCCCAGAAGACGATCGCGAATCGCGCCGCCAACCAGGTACCTCTTGATGCTGCTCATGAGAATATTTGTCAGGGCACGCCTATTGGATGCCGTAGATTTCGCGATAGGTGTGCATGCGCTCAAGGTTCTCGGCCTGCTCAGGGCGCTGCTTTAAGTATTCGATCAAATCATCCAGTGTGGCAATGGCTTTAACTGGGATGTCAAACTCGGCTTCGACTTGCTGAATCGCGGACATCTCGGTGACTTCGCCGCCTTTCTGCCCTTTCTCTTGACGATCGAGGGCCAAGAATACCGCAGACGGTTTTGCACCAGTGGCTTCGATCATGGCAACTGATTCGCGGATAGCCGTGCCGGCCGTGATGACGTCGTCAATAATCGCGACTCTACCCTGAAGCTCCGCACCAACCATGTTACCGCCTTCACCATGGTCTTTTTTCTCTTTGCGATTAAACGCGAAGGGGATTTCCTTGCCAGAGGCTTCTGACAGTGCCATTGCTACCGCGCAAGACAGAGTGATACCTTTGTATGCAGGGCCGAACAAGACATCAAACTCGATGTCGGAATGTTCAATGCTGGTTGCAAAATAGCGGCTGAATTGCAGCATAGTCGCCCCACTATTAAACAAGCCGGTATTAAAGAAGTAGGGGCTGGTGCGTCCGGATTTCAGTTTGAATTCGCCAAATCGAAGTACGCCAGTTGTGAGCGCAAAATCGATAAATTGTTCTTGGTATGGAAGCATAGTCGTTAATCTTTGTGGCAATTCAAGTATGATACCCGCTGACACAGAATTCGCCACTCAAAATCATGAAAGTAATATCGATCAATGTTAATGGTATTCGTGCCGCAGCTCGCAAAGGAATGTATGACTGGTTGCAAACGATGGATGCGGATGTAGTTTGTTTGCAGGAACTTAAAGCGCAGCCGGATCAGATCGAAGGTGCGCCGTATCACCCAGAAGGCTACTACACGTATTTCCATTCAGCTGAAAAAAAGGGCTACAGTGGTGTTGGTCTGCATTGTCGACACGAGCCGGACGCAGTACATGTTGGCTTGGGTGATGGGTTTGAAGATGTTGACGCTGAGGGACGCTACATTCAGGCTGACTTTGGTGATCTGAGCGTGGTGTCCTTGTATATGCCGTCCGGGTCGAGTAAAGAAGAGCGTCAGGTGTTTAAGTACGACATGATGGCGCGGTTTGAAGCGCGGCTGGCAGAGATTATTGCATCGGGCCGTAAGACTATTATTTGCGGGGACTGGAATATCGCGCATAAAAAGGCGGATATTAAGAACTGGCGAGGCAACCAAAAAAACTCTGGCTTCTTGCCCGAGGAAAGGCAATGGATGGACTGGCTGTTTGG
The DNA here is from genome assembly GCF_014651515.1 of Arenicella chitinivorans. NCBI lineage: Bacteria > Pseudomonadati > Pseudomonadota > Gammaproteobacteria > Arenicellales > Arenicellaceae > Arenicella > Arenicella chitinivorans. Next base: position 30,360 of record NZ_BMXA01000008.1, on the reverse strand, counting down.
TGAATCCGAGAGCGAGACCAGTGAGACCGTGCGCGGGAATGCGGGGTTTCATGATGCCTTTCGCTTAATAAACCAGGAAGTTGAACAGTACACCTGGTGGTCAAACCGCGGTCAGGCTTGGGCAAATAACACTGGCTGGCGGATTGATTACCACGTAATCAGCGACAACTTGAAAGACAAGGTGGTACCGGGTTCGGCGCACATTTATAAAGACGAGCGGTTTTCGGATCACGCGCCACTGACGATTGAATACGACCTTTAAGGCTAGTCGCCCGGAACTTCGATGACGCACGAGGCGATACACGAACCAATCCGCTGGTGGCGAGAGAAACCGGTTTGGATCATGCTGTTACTGGGGTTTTCCGCGGGCATCCCCATTCTGCTAATATTCTCCAGTTTGTCGTTGTGGCTGCGCGAAGCAGGCGTTGAGAAGTCCTCGGTTACGTATTTCAGTTGGGCTGCGCTCGGGTACTCATTCAAATTTATGTGGGCACCCTTAATTGATAAAGTGCCGGTGCCGATTTTGAGCAAGGCATTGGGACGGCGTCGTGGCTGGCTACTGATCTCTCAACTGGCGGTGATTGGTGCGATTTGCTGGATGGCGAACGTCGATCCGCAGTCCAGTCTGGTGGCAATGGCTTTGGCGGCCGTAATGCTGGGCTTTTCATCAGCCACCCAGGACGTTGTGATTGACGCATTTAGGATTGAGTCGTCCAATGCGCGCATGCAAGCAATTTTGAGCTCCACTTACTTGACTGGCTATCGAGTAGCGATGATTGTTGCCGGGGCCGGCGCCCTGTATCTGGCTGAATATTTTGGCAGCACGACTGACGTCTATTCCTATTCGGCGTGGCGCAACACTTATTATTGTATGGCGGGATTCATGCTGGTCGGCGTGCTCACGACTTTGATGGTGCGAGAGCCTGAGCATGAAGGTGTCGACTACCCCTACCCAACGCGTGACTATATGCGTTTTACCGAGGTGTTTGTCATCTCTGTGGTGGCCGCTGTAGCCGTATTTTGGCTAGCGCCAAGCGCGCCTGAGCTGGCCCAAGGCGGGTTGCAACATCTGATCTCTTTTGTCTACGGTGCGCTAGTGCTGTGTGTGGCGTTGAGTGTGGCGTATTGGGTCGCGCGCATGAGTCTGCGTTTGGAGTTTGCTAACCCACTGATGGTTGAGCAAGGTTATGTGGCACCAATCAAGGACTTCCTAAAGCGCTACGGTGCTTTGGCGGTTTGGGTGCTGATACTTGTTGGCTGCTACCGAATATCAGATATCGTGCTTGGCATCATTGCCAATGTGTTTTATCAAGATATGGGTTACTCCAAATCCCAAATCGCCAGCGTGACAAAAGTGTTTGGCGTTTTGATGACCATTTTGGGTAGCTTTCTAGGTGGGTTTCTCGCGTTGAAGATTGGCGTGTTGCGCAGTTTATTATTGGGCGCAGTGCTGGTGGTGCTGACGAATTTGCTATTCGTTTGGCTGACCGTGGTCGGAGACCAGTTCACCTTTCTGGCGATTCCATTGCCAAGTTTTTCTTTTAGTGAGGGTTGGGGCGGCTGGACCAGCTTAACCTTGCCACGAGAGTTGACGCTTGTGATTATTATGGACAACCTCACCCAGGGCATCGCCTTGATCGCGTTTATTGCCTGGTTGTCGAGTTTGACCAATGTTTCGTTTACTGCGACTCAGTACTCTTTATTCAGTTCCATCATGACACTGATCCCTAAGTTTTTGGGCGGTTATTCGGGGACACTGGTGGACATGTTTGGGTACACCAACTTCTTTCTGTTTGCCAGTGCTTTAGGCTTGCCGGTGATCGTGCTCATTCTCTATGTCTCTCGGCATGTGGATCTAAAGCCAGTAACTCGAGCTAAGGTTGGATAATTTGTAGCAGCCTTTCTTTGGCAGCATCGACTTCTTCTAATCCATTTAGGTTTTTGGCCACCAATGCGATTTCTCCTTGGCGACCATGTGCGAACAACGCATAGTATTTCTTGGTCGTTTTACCGCTGGTTGTGCTGTGACTTTCATGTTCTTTAAACTCTTTGAAGGAATATGATGGAACAAACTGCTTTTTTAAGGGGATGCCTAAAACGGAGCGGTTCGCGGTAATTCCTTCTGGCCCAAATCGTACCGTGAGGCCACCGCCGAACCATATTAGCCCTGCAATCGTGGTAAGCCCGCCAATAAGTGGAAACACAATATTGAATACCCGGTCTGGAATCATCAGTCCGGCGACGACGAAAACGAGTCCGACAATCGCCATAAAAAGCCCCGATATTTGTCGAAACGCAGGGTATGTCAAGCTGTACGCACCGGCTGAACGCTGCAAGTCCAGCACGTTGCCTACGAGAAACTGGTGGACCGAGGCCATTGCTGTTGACGTCGTTATGTGCGCTTCTGGGTTTCGGATGGAGGAAGCTTCGCCGGTCTCGAATACTGGCAGGTCATCGTAGGTGCGATCAATCTTGGTACCATCCGCCAGCTGGACAACAAAGTTGAGTTCCCAGTGCACGCGGGGTAGCCCCAGCGGTGGGTCTGACGGCGCTAAACGAGTGTCATCGAGATCGAAGCAAAAGCTGGCTCGCAGGCCGTTGCCGGTGGAACTTAAGATCGGGATCATGCGGCGTTGCCACAGCACGTTCGTGCGTGTCTCTTTTCCGCTGCGATATTTGCGTAAACATTGTAAGCGAACTTCAGTGGATTTCGGTTGTTGACGAACTGGGATGTTCAGGTCAATGTGACCACCCAATTGGCCGCCGATCGAACCAGGGTGCGGGTCCATGGTGAAGGGCATTGGGCCGGTAAGGTCGTAGCTCTTCTTGAGTCGATACCAGTAGTAAAGCAGGCCGATGCCGATGGCTGGAAAAATCAACACCAGCAACGCGGCGTACTGACCCTTCATAATCGCCTGCGCTGCGGCAAAGAAGCCCGCCAATGAAATCACGTTCCAGAACAGCGCAAAATAAAGCATAAACGTGGTACCGGTTTTGCTGTTCGACAAACGTACTGGATCCTTCCATTCTTCATAAGCCAGCCACGGCGTGGCGTCACTGACACCGGCCAGTTTTTCACCGGCGTTACGGTATTTGATCATGGCGTAGATACCACCGAAGCCGATGCCACCAAAGATCAGTAGGAACATGCCAGAAAATAGCAGCATTCCCCAGCGCATATCACGGTCAAACACGGCTGAGCTAGGGTCATCTGGATCAACCCAGACCAGAAACTCGCCGCCGCGGCTCGCAATACGGGACAGCTCGCGATGAAGGTCCTGTTGATACGAGCCGATATTGTCACTGCCTGATGACCAGCTTAGGCGATCCGAGGTGTAGTATTGTCCGTTGTATTGATAGCGATATTCACCAACAGCTTTGTAGGTGGTTGAATCATCACCACGGTACGATTTTAATTCGTGCGATAACAGTTCCGCTCGTGCCTGATTCCATGAGCGTGCATCCAGTGAGTTGGTAATCGACGGTAAACCCTGAAACGCGAAAATACCGACGCCAGCGGCAGCAAAGACACCAAAGAACAGGATCCCAACCAAATTTCCTTTCACTTGTTTTACTCCATCCACGATCACTGCACGACCTTGGCAGTAACTTTGTTATGCTTGCAGCAAAAGTACCATACCCTAGGGCGAGAGTGCCATTTCTTCACCATGCATTTGCAGTTTGATAATCGCTTTGTCGCGGCCTTGCCCGCCGACCCAGAAACCACCAACCAACGACGTCAGGTGCATAAAGCCGGCTATTCTTGGGTCACCCCAACGCCGGTGGCCAACCCGAGTTTGGTCGCGGTTGCGAGCGAGGTCGCGGAGCTGATTGGACTGGATGCGAGGGATTGTCGTAGTCAAGATTTCTTAGACGTATTTTCCGGCAACACAGTGCCTGCTGGCGCACAACCATTTGCGATGTGTTATGGCGGACATCAATTTGGTAATTGGGCCGGACAGCTGGGCGACGGACGTGCGATTAATCTGGGCGAAGTTGTCGGTCAGGATGGTCAGCCGTGGGCGCTGCAACTCAAGGGTGCTGGGGCCACACCCTACTCACGCACCGCCGATGGGCTGGCGGTGTTGCGCTCGTCGATTCGCGAGTTTTTATGCAGCGAAGCAATGCATCACCTTGGGGTTCCGACCACGCGTGCCTTGAGCTTGGTTCAAACCGGCGAGCAGGTAATGCGTGACATGATGTACGACGGGAATGCCGAGTTTGAGCCCGGTGCGGTGGTGTGCCGTGTCAGCCCCAGTTTTGTGCGCTTCGGAAATTTCCAGTTGTTTGCCGCACGCGACGAGTTAACAGAGCTGCGCATGTTGACGAATTTTGTTATCCAACAGCATTTTCCGCAGTTGCTGGAGGATTTTGAGCCTGACTCATCTTCGCTGGTTGCCGCATTCTTTGATGCGGTCTGTCAGCGTACCGTGCGCATGGTTGTCGAGTGGATGCGTGTTGGCTTTGTACACGGCGTGATGAACACCGATAACATGTCGATTCTGGGTTTAACGATCGACTATGGACCGTATGGCTGGTTGGATAACTTCGACCCTGATTGGACCCCCAATACCACGGATGCACAGCACCGTCGTTACCGGTACGGTCAACAAGCGAACGTGGCGCTGTGGAATTGCTATCAACTCGCCAACGCATTGTATCCGCTGGTGAATGACAGTATGCCCTTGGAGGCCTCTCTGGAAGCATTTCAAGCCAGTTATCAATCGCAGTGGCAAGCCATGATGGCCAGCAAACTGGGATTGATCGCATTCCAGTCGGAGGATGGAGCGTTGATAGCAGACCTGGAGTCGTTGTTGACACAGACCGAGACCGACCTGACTTTGTTTTTTCGATGCTTGGCGCAACCAGAGTTGACGGTATCGACGTTTAAACCCGCCTTCTACGATGAGCAAATCAGTGTCGAATATCGGTCGGCGCTTACCACGTGGCTGACGACCTACCAAGCACGGCTAGCACAAGACGGTCGGTCTCAGGCAGAGCGCGCGACAGCAATGAATGCGGTGAATCCCAAATTCATCTTTCGTAATTATCTTGCACAGCAGGCGATTGAGCTGGCTGAGGCAGGCGATTATTCTCGCATTCATACCTTGCTGGAGGTGTTGCGAAAACCGTATGATGCACAACCGGAGTACGCTCATTTCGCTGCTCGAAGACCGGACTGGGCTAAGACCAAAGCCGGCTGCTCCATGTTATCTTGTTCTAGTTGACCACGAGCTGCGCAGCAACTAAGAATGGGTGACGAGGGGCTTGAGTTAATCCCCCAAAGCTCGTGCGTTGGCAGTATACTCGACATCAGTATAAGCCTTTATTAGTGGTAAGTAATCCATCATGTCTACGGAAAAAATTGTAATTACCCTGTTCGCCAAAGACCGTCCCGGCATCGTGAGAACGCTGTCAAATACTGTGCTTCAACATGATGGCAACTGGCTCGAAAGCAGTTTGTCTCGTTTGTGCGGGCAATTCACCGGTATCGTGCACCTCACCGTTGAAGAAACGAATAAGCAGGCCTTGCTGGTGGCGCTGCGTGACTTGAGTGCAGAAGGGATTTTTGTAACCGTGCAGGACGCGTCAAGTGTGGAGCCCGATCAGGAGGAAGTTGACAGCGTACAGATTTTGGTCGAAGCCAATGACCGCCCGGGTATTGTTAAAGAAATTACCGACAAGCTCGCCGATGCCAATGTTAATGTCGACAACATTGACACGGAGTGTGAAAGCGCGTCGATGGCAGGTTACCCATTATTCCGCGCGCACCTGTTTCTAGCGTTGCCGGACGGTGTGAGTGAGCAAGCCTTGGAGGCGTTGTTAGAGAGTGTGTCGGATGACCTAATGGTGTCGATCCTCGACGAGTAACACTAGGTCGCTTAGTTTAGTAAAAATCCTGCGGGTCGATATCCAGGCTCCAGCGTACCGAGCTGGCTCGTTTCTTGGCATCTTTGTCGGTACTCAAATGGTATAGCCAGTGCTGTAGCGTCGTGTGCAGGGTAGACCGCTGTTCGGCGGTAATTAACAGTTGGGCTCGGTATCGTCCGGCTCGGCGCTCCATTGGTGCGGGAACCGCATCCAATACCATGACACCAGGTTGTGGCTGAATGTCTTGTTTGGCACGACGCAGAAACTGCATGGCCGCTGCTTGGTGTGGTGATTCGGCTCGAATTAAGGCGAAATAGCCAAATGGCGGAAAGTCTGCTGCTCGACGTTCGGTTAGTAATTGTTGCGCAAAGGTATTGAAGTCGTGTGAGCGTACCGACTCAAACAGTGGGTGATCGGGGAACCGAGTTTGTATTACCACACGCCCCACGGTATCGCGGCGTCCCGCGCGGCCAGAGACCTGCACCAGCTGCTGAAACAAGTGCTCGGGAGCGCGAAAGTCCGTACTGTATAAACCTTGGTCGACATCCAGTACGCCAACCAAACCAATATTTGGGAAGTCGTGGCCTTTGGTGATCAACTGCGTTCCAACGATGATGTCTGCGTCTCCATCTCGGGCCTGACCCAGCATGGCTTCTAACTCACCCTTGCGTCGTGTGCTGTCACGGTCGATACGCAGCACCGCGGCGTCCGGAAAGCGCAGTGTCAGCGCCTCCTCCACGCGCTGTGTCCCATCGCCGACTTCAACCAGCTCGTCTGCCTTACAGTGATCACATTGCGGAGTAATTCTGCCTTCATAGCCACAATGATGGCAGCGCATACGATTCGCACGGCGGTGGATCGTCAGGTGTGAGTCGCAGCGATGGCACGTTGCCGTTTGTTTGCAGGCAGCGCAATACAATACTGGTGCGAATCCACGTCGGTTAAGAAACAACATGACCTGTTGTGAATTGGCAAGCGTGCCTTTGATCGCCTCCATTAAAGCGGGACTCAGTCCGTCATTACTGGGTTGCAGGTTGAGGTCGACCAGTTCAACCCTTGGCAGTGCGGTGTCGGTCGCACGGCGGTTAAGGCTGCAAAGTTGATACTTTCCAGACTGCGCGTTGGCATAGGTTTCCAGCGCCGGTGTGGCAGATCCTAAAATAATCGGAATGTCGGCCTTCTTGGCGCGGAATATAGCCACATCGCGTGCTTGGTACCGTACTCCGTCCTGTTGTTTGTAGGATGCGTCGTGCTCCTCGTCCACCACGATCAAACCCAAGTCGTTGAATGGGCTAAATATCGCCGATCGTGTGCCTACAATGATTCTGGCGTCACCGTTGGCGGCGTGCCACCAAGCGATATGTCGTTCGCGATCGTTAAGCGCTGAATGCATGCTCACCACAGGCACCGAGAAGCGTGCTGCGATACGGTCCATTAGCTGCGGCGTTAGACCAATTTCGGGTACCAGCAGAAGAACTTGGCGCTGTTTGCTTAGTACTTCCTCCATTGCGGCGAAATACACTTCGGTTTTTCCGCTACCAGTAACACCATGTAATAAAGTGCAAGAGAACTGTTGTTCCTCGAGGGACGTGCGGATCGCATCAAATGCTGTTTGTTGATCCGTATTTAGATCGATCGAATTGGTGTTGCTTGCTGGGCCGCTGAGCTTTGGGTGAGCGGTATGTTCGCTTACCCATCCCTTTTCAATCAACGCGCGCAAAGCCTGTCGCCAGCTCGAAGTCTCATCTTTGAAGTGGCTGGCGTTGAGTACTTGGTGTTGCATAAAGCGTTTGATGATCGCGAGCTGCAGTGGTGCACGATTCAGTTCATCGGCCGGTGAACTGCGCCCCAACTCAGTCAATTGCCAACTTTTAACCGCAGGTGGCGCCACATCGCCGCCTTGGCGTAGAACAACCGGTAACATTAGGTCACAGACTTCACCCAAGGGCGCTAAATAATACTGACTAATCCAGTTCGCGAGCAGCAACAGATCCGGCGGCAGCACCGCATGCTGGTCAAGCGTTTCTTTGATCGGTTTTAATCGGCTTTGTGGCAGGTCTGAGGACTCTTTCTGAGCCACCACAATGCCGATTAATGTACGCGTCCCAAAGGGGACTTTTACGCGAGCGCCGACCGGCGGTATGTGCGATTCATCGGATGGTAAAAAATCGAAAGTCTGCCTCAAAGGGACCGGAACCGCGACTGAGATTATAGGTGTGGTCATAGGTTTTGCTGCGCGTGCCTTGCCCGTTGTCGCGGCGCAGGCCGCGTGAATGCTGGACTTAAAAACTTACTCACAGAGCCTGTGGATAACTTTGTTGATAAAACCACCACACCAGCCGTAACACACCGTAACCATTGGCTTTGCAAATTTTGCCTAAATTTTGAGCAATCTATTTTAATCATTAAAATCAATAACTTACGTAAACTGGTTTGTGACACTCAAATTACAACACAAAAAAAAACTACAAATCTCTTGACATAAAATAAATGTGTATAAGTGCGTTTTGGGCCATAAAAGTCGTGTCTGCCAGATTCTAAATATTTCAATAAGTTAGCGATTGTTATTGTAACGATCTTTCAACAATTGCCGATTACTGGCTCACTCATATTGATGAGGTGGGATAAGTATACGGCATCTCGAAAGCGTGGCCTTGTCTTCGTGCCCAGCGTCTCTTGTCGGTTGTCCATGTACGCGGGTTTTCGCTACTGGCCAATCGGTTTTTCGGCTACACTGTAGACGACTTTTAACTCACGCGCCGCAGATACTCTATGGGCAAAAAACTGACCGCCAAGACAGCCGATAAATACGTACTTTACCAACAGGCTGTGCAGTCTGCCGATCAGGATGTGCAATTTCTTGTCGATACTTACAAGGCCATTCGCGGCAAGAAGCCAAAACATCTACGAGAGGACTTCTGTGGTACCTGTCTTATGTCCGGCGAATGGGCCAAATTGGGTAAAAGCTATACCACGGAGTCATACGATATTGATCCGGAACCGTTGGCCTGGGGATTGGCAAATAATCTTCAACCTTTGGGTGCGGTCGCCAAGCGTGTCCAGCAGTATCAAGAGGATGCACGGACACCGAGCCGAAAAGCGCCGGATGTGCGTTGCGCACAAAACTTTTCTTACTGGGTATTCAAAACACGCGCTGAAATGCTGGCGTATTTTGTTGGGGTCTATAATGATCTGGCGGCGGACGGCATCTTTGTATGCGACCTGCACGGCGGACCGGAAAGTATTCAGGAGCTAGAAGAAGAGACCGAAATGGATGATGAAAGTTTCACCTACGTTTGGGATCAAGACAGTATTAATCCGATCACCGGTGAAGCGCGGTTGCACATTCACTTCCGATTTCCTGACGGCACTGAAATGACCGATGCCTTTACCTACGACTGGCGTTTATGGGGTCTGCCAGAGCTGCGGGAAATACTCCAAGACGCCGGTTTCAGCAGTGTCGACTGCTATTGGGAAGGTACGGACGACGATGGTGAAAGTGGTAATGGCGTATTTACCAAATCCGAGCAGGGCGAGGCTTGCTTGTCTTATGTTGCATATTTAGTCGCGAGTAAGTAACCAGGGGGTCGCACCGTGTCTCGGATTTTCGTCATTGTTCTTATCCTTGTGTTGGTTTTGGCCGCCAGAAAGTCGAAACCAGCGGGCGACAAAGCCGGTCATGGTTTGATTGGTTTGCCTGCTAACCTCAGCGAGCCAGACTTATTGAGGGTTGCGACCTACAATATTCAAACCGGCAAAGATGCGAATGGCCGTCGCGACCTACTGGCAAGCGCTCGCGTAATGGCGGCAGCACATCTGGTTGGCGTGCAGGAAGTCTATGCACCCAGCCTGAGCAATTTGTTAGGAATTGGGCGCGCTCAGACGCAGCGTATTGCCGAGGCCGGTGGCTTCGGTTGGTTGTTCTGCGCGACACGTCGACGATGGCTCAGAGAGCATCGCGGCAACGCGCTGTTGAGTAAGCTCCAGATCAAAGACTGGGTGGTCGAGATGCTGCCCGATCAATCCAATAAGAGCTTTCGCAATATGACCGTGGCGGAAGTTGCATGGAAAGGTCAGAGTTTTCATTTCATCAACACGCACTTGCACACACGCGGTGGTCGCGAAACACAACTGGAGCTCGTGCTGCAGGAGTTTGCTAAGTACCCGCGTGCAATCTTGGTCGGAGACTTTAATAGTCGTGCGCAGACGACGGCATTGGCCAATGCGCTCAAAGACATTGATGTGCTGGATGCGGTGTCAGTGGCTGGACTTGATCTTGAGAATCGTGATCGCATCGACTGGATTCTAACTCGTGGTTTTAAGGTGTTGGAAGGTCAGATGGTCGAGATCGGTGTGTCGGATCATCCGTATTATGAGGTGACGCTGGATTTTAAATAGCTCAACGGTCCTTGGCCTCAAGCGATATAATGCTGTGTCTGTGTTGTTGCAGCAGACCTCGTTAGTTCCATGTTGGCAAAAAGAACTACCACATTTAACCATTCTTACATGAGGAGCAGCCCATGCTAAAAGAGTTTAAAGAATTTGCGATGAAGGGTAACTTTGTCGATATGGCCGTCGGTATCGTGATCGGTGCCGCATTCAGTACTATCGTCAAGTCGTTCGTAGACGACATCATTATGCCTATGGTTGGCTATGTGACCGGTGGCGTTGATTTTAGTGATTTATTCGTGGTGATCGACAATCCAGTGGAAGGCGCCACGTACACTACCTTAGAAGCCGCTTCAGAGGCCGGAGCTGTCACGGTGAATTACGGCGTGTTCATTAATGCCGTCGTCACGTTTCTGATCGTGGCTTTCGTGCTGTTCATGGTAATCAAGGGTATGAACAAAGCCAAAGCGGCAATGGAAGAAGAGAAAGCCGCAGCGCCTGCGGAGCCTTCAGCGGAAGTTAAGTTGTTGACTGAAATCCGCGACCAGTTGGCGAAACAGTAGGATTTCAGTTCTTGCCAAGGAGCGGCAAGAGCCCAAACTTCAGTCGGTTAACGGTACCTATTCTAGGCGTTCGTTCGCAGCAACGTTCGCCTTTCAAGGTGTTTTTGGCCGACGATTTGCCAATCCGTCATGCCGCATTAAGGTGCCGATTTGGTTGGTTTCTAGGTAGTGCATGCCTCGATTAGCCATCTGTATGGCAGACGGCACATCGTCGAGATTGTAGATTGCCCATTCCCAGTTGCCGCGCCAGATCTGTTCGTCCTCTGTCGGCAATAAGTTTTTGTCACAGAATATGAAGTCTGGTTGCAGTCGCTGAGCGATGGCTTCTGTTTGGTCATTCCACGCCGGCAGAACCCAGCCGGTTCGAAGTGACGCAGTTTTTCGTGTGTAGTCAATGACATCGGCGTTGAATGAAATAATCACGCATTGTGTAGCGGTGTTTGTTTTGTTGATACAATGCTCGACCTGATCGACAAACAAAGGGATGCCAAACCGATCAATCGACTCCTGTTTGATCTCGACAAACGTCGTGACTTCCGGCACTGTGGCGACCCATTTGGCGTATTTCTTAAACGTAGTGAAGGGGTTGTCATTGAACTCGGTGGCGAACCGGGCCGGGTAGCTGGCCCGCATGGCTTTAATGTGTTTAGCTTGGGTGTCACGAATATCCACGTCTATGCCAGCCATCCGAGCCAGGCTCACATCGTGATGTAAAATCGGTACGTGATCCACTGTCATTTGCAGATCCAGCTCCATAAAGCGCGCGCCATGTTGATAGGCTGCCTCATAAGCCAACAATGTATTTTCAGGGTAGCGTCCTGAATAACCCCGATGTGCCACCAGAATCGGCGGTGCACCTTCCAACCGAAGATCGTCACTCGTTACAAGCAAATCGTCCTCCCCGTTATCCACCATGTTATCCTCACCTTACCATTAACCTTCTGTATGCGGCCAGCCTTTTGCGCCATTGAACTGAGTGATCAAACTTCTAGATAATGCCTTTGCCAACCTGTCGCCCGATGAAGTGTTAAATAGTATCGAGCGATTTGGATTTCAATGTGACGGTCGACTTTTAGCACTGAATAGTTATGAAAATCGAGTGTATCGTGTTGGCCTAGCAGACGGTCAAAGTCTGGTGGCCAAGTTCTATCGACCGCACCGGTGGACCGATGATGCGATTCTAGAGGAACACCAGTTTACTGAGGAATTGGCGGATCTAGAGATTCCGGTGGTCGCACCCATGAACGTCGACGGTCAGACATTACTTAAAACTGAAGCACACCGAATTGCCTTATTTATTAATCGCGGAGGTCGTGCGCCGGACCTGGAAAGTGATGAACATCTGGAGCAACTTGGTCGTTTTATGGGGCGTATTCACCGTGTAAGTCAAAGCGGGGTGTTTGCGTTTCGACCAACATTGGATTCGAACTCGTTTGGTTATGAACCGCGCGAGTTTATTTTGCAAAATGGGTTTATCCCTGCGGACCTAGTTGATGCTTACACGTCCTTAACGGAGCAGCTGCTTAAAGAAGTGGCGTTGTGTTATGAGCGCGCTGGCGAAGTGCGCATGATTCGTACCCATGGTGATTGTCACCCGAGCAATATTTTGTGGACTGATGATGGACCACATATCGTGGATTTTGATGACGCGCGCATGGCGCCAGCAGTACAAGATTTATGGATGTTCCTTGCTGGCGATCGTGCGGATCAGACCGTCGCGTTGGATGCGGTTTTAGCTGGCTATACCGAGTTTTGTGATTTCGATGCGCGGGAATTGCACCTTATCGAAGCCTTGCGGACACTGCGCTTGATCCATTATTTCGGGTGGCTGGCCAAACGGTGGGACGACCCGGCCTTTAAATTAGCTTTCCCTTGGTTTAATACGCAGCGTTGCTGGGAGGACCATATTCTCAGCCTGCGAGAGCAGGCGGCGGTCCTGCACGAAGAACCGCTAGTCTGGTACGGTTAAACGGTTGTCGAGCTAGTCCATGATGGTGGTGGCAATCGGCAGTGCATTAGGGGCAGTGTTGTCATTCAGTCGATAGGCTCTGCCGAGGCGATCATAAACAGCCCCAGTCGTTGGATCGATAAATCCCCCATACCAAGGCGTCTGGCGCGACAATTGAGGTGGTGCTTTGAGGCTGAAGGCAATTTCGATGCCGTTCTGTTGGGTCTCGGCGTGCAGCGCGCAAACCGCCACAACGGCCTTGCAACCGCTATTCGGGTCCATTACCACGTTGGCTAGTTCTATCGCCTGTGAGCGTTGCAGTGCGCTCAGTCGAGTAGCCCAGACACGGTCACCATTGATACGTCGTAGCGCTGTTTCGCCAGTTTCAACATCGTCGAATGGGTGTCCAGTATCGACTGTTAGCGGCGGTCCGCTTAAGCTTCGGAACAACACAAACAGGAATGCCAGTCCCAGCATCAAGAACATCCATTGCACAAGTTTGAGCAGGGTTTCGCGTGGCACTATTGGGTCGCTTTGACGCCGTCGATGGTGGCGCGCCAGGTTAGGTTGGCTACCGAGGCGTCAACCGGTTTAAAGTCGAGATTCTGCGTTTTGCTGGTTTGGGTGTTGGCCTGAATGGCAAACAAGGTGTCACGCGTGGCCTGTGCCAATTGCTCGCAAGCTCCGGAGTCATCACATTGCTCAGCAATAATGGTGTAGCGAAGGCGTGTGACATCGGCCTGGGTAGCAGTATTTTTGACACACAATGTGACGTCAAAGTTGGTTCGATAGGTGTGGGCTACCTCTAAGCCGCACACCGTGAGTTCGCTCGGGTCGATCACACCAGTTTTCGGGTTTTGGCCCAAGCCGTCAAACCAGGCACCAAGCAGGGCCACTAGCACGGTTGCGCTGGCCAAAATGATGCGTGTTCGTTTTGGAAAATTGGATAAAAATAGTATCCAGATCAAGACCAAAACTAAGACAACAATGACAACTCTAATCACAGGTTTCTCAGAAGTTTAATGTCGATCACAAGGATCGCTAATGTAATATGACTGGCATGATAGCACCTCATGTCATAACATCGTCAAAGACTCAATTTCCGGATGTAGTGAATGCCGATTGATAAATTAACACACAAGTCGATCTTGAAGGCGATGTTCAAAGATCAGATGATTTCTGTGGCCGAAGCTAAACGCATTGATGCAAATTTGCTCAATGATCACACCGATCTGATGCATCCGCTGGCTGGTATCGCCAAAAGCCTGCCAACCCATGAGCAGACGGGCACAAAAATAACGTTGGAGTACTTGTCTGAGTGGTTTGCCAAGCAAGTCGACATACCGTATTTCGTCATCGATCCACTGAAGATCGATATCGGTTCAGTGACACAAGTGGTGGCACCGCAGTTTGCTAAAAAACACGGATTTCTGGCCGTCAGTAACTCGCCCGAGTTCGTCACGCTGGCGGTCAAGGACCCCTTTGATCTGTCCTGGAAAGACGACCTCGAAGGTTTGTTGCGCAAAGAAATTCATATTGTGTTCGCCAACCCGAACGAAGTTGACCGGTATGTCTCAGAGTTCTACACGCTTGCTAATTCAATCAGCCGTTCAACGATTTCCGACGAGCGCACTGGTGTCAGTATTCAGCAAAACTTGGAACAACTGGTCGACCTGGGACGTCGCGGCCAGCTGGACGCCGAAGACCACCACATCGTGCAGCTGGTGGATTGGCTATTGCAGTACGCGTTTGAACAGCGTGCCAGCGATATCCACCTGGAACCACGCAAAGCCATGGGAGAAATGCGCTTTCGAATTGATGGTATCTTGCATCACGCGTATCAAGTTCCGCCTAACGTACTACTGGCAATTATCGGTCGCCTGAAAACCCTCGGGCGTATGGATATCGCCGAGAAACGACGTCCCTTGGATGGCCGCTTGAAAACGCGCACGCCGGACGATAAAGAAATCGAACTACGTCTATCCACCATCCCGACCGCCATGGGTGAGAAGATGGTGATGCGGATTTTTGACCCTGAAGTTTTGCAGCGTGGTTTCGAACAGCTTGGCTTGAGTGATCGTGAGTTAAGCGTATGGAACCAGCTAACCTCGCATACTAATGGCATCATTCTGGTCACCGGTCCGACCGGGTCCGGTAAAACCACTACGTTGTATTCCACGCTCAAACAGTTGGCCACCAGCGAAGTCAATGTGTGTACCATTGAAGATCCGATCGAGATGGTTGAGCCCTCTTTCAATCAAATTCAGGTGCATGCGTCGATTGATCTGACCTTTGCTGCTGGCGTCAAGGCTTTGCTGCGGCAGGACCCGGATATCATCATGATCGGTGAGATCCGTGATCTGCACACCGCGGAGATGGCGATCCAAGCGGCGCTGACTGGTCATTTAGTTTTATCCACATTGCACACCAACGATTCGCCGTCCGCCATAACGCGATTACTGGAGTTGGGTGTGCCGGCTTATCTTATCAATGCCACGGTGCTGGGTGTGATGGCGCAGCGATTAGTGCGCACCTTGTGCCCGAGCTGTAAGCAGCCGGATGAACTGGATCCGGCCGTATGGGCAAGTTTTACGGATGGCATGGACTTGGAGCTCGAGGCGCCTTGCAAACCCGTGGGTTGTATCGAGTGCCGCCAAACGGGTTTCCTAGGGCGCGTCGGTTTGTATGAGATGCTGGAGATGACCTCCACGTTGAAAACCCGAGTGAAGCCTGACTCCGACCTTGAAACGCTGCGCGCTCAAACCAAAACCGATGGTTTACTGACCTTGCGTCACAGTGGCGCGAAGAAAATCTCTCAAGGGCTCACGACCATCGAAGAAGTATTGCGCGTTACCCCATTTGTGGCGTAACGTATTGTTATGTCTGAATTAATGCGACCTACCCGCTCAAATGCGGAAGTGCAGCGCCGGCGTCTGCGCAGCAATTTTATTGGTAAGCAGCCGAATGAACCACGCGCTCGCAGGTACCGTCGAGGTCGACGCAAACGTGGCTGGTTTTGGCGCTGGACGTTTCGATTGATCCTGTTGGTTTGTTTTATCTCGGCCTTACCCATGGTGGTGCTGCGATACTACAATCCGCCGACCAGCAGTTTCATCGAGCTGAACATTCGTAACAACAATACAAATATCAAACATAAATGGGTCGATTTCGAGGACATCTCCTTGTATTTCCCGAATGCGGTAATCGCCTCAGAAGATCAGCAGTTTCCGAATCACTTTGGGTTTGATATCAAGCAGATACGCGAGGTGCTTGAGGATCGTGAGAACGGCATTTCGCGCGGTGCCAGCACGATTACCCAACAGACCGTCAAAAACCTGTTTCTATGGCCCAAACGCAGCTACCTGCGCAAAGGACTGGAAGCTTGGCTCGTGGTTTGGATGGAGTTGATTGTGCCTAAACAACGGATTCTGGAGTTGTACGTCAATTTTGCACAATTCGGTAAATCGGTATTTGGTATCGGTGCCGCCAGTGAGTATTATTTCGGCGTTCCAGCGCGTGACCTAACGCCGTATCAGTCGGCCTTGATCGCGGCCAGTTTGCCAACACCATCGCGCTCCAATCCCGCTGACCCATCAGACTATCTGAAAGAGCGCGCGGCGTATATTCAAGATCAAATGCCGCGCGTAGGTGGCCGCCGCATGGTGCGGGACCTATAGCCGATGAGTAACACGATAATTTTCGAATCGACACTATGACGAACAGACAATATCCTACCACCCGTATGCGGCGTGCCCGCAGCGCTAAATTTGCCAGACGCCTGATGCGTGAGACCACCTTAAGCATCAGCGACCTAATTCTACCGGTGTTTGTGATTGAAGGCGAAAACCGCACAGAAGCGGTGCCGTCAATGCCCGGTGTGGAGCGCATGACCATGGATCTGGTGGTGAACAAAGCCACTCGGTTGGATCAATTGGGTGTGCCGGCGATCGCGTTATTTCCGGTCGTTGGCGAAGCAAACAAATCGTTAATGGCAGAAGAAGCATACAATCCTGATGGTCTGGCCCAGCGCACAGTCCGAGCCATCAAGCAGGCGGTGCCAGAGATTGGTGTGATTACCGATGTCGCACTCGACCCATTTACGGTGCATGGTCAGGACGGAATTCTGGATGAGGCTGGCTATGTATTAAATGACGAAACGATCAGCGTTCTGGTCAAGCAAGCGGTGTCGCACGCCGAGGCCGGTGCCGATATTGTTGCGCCGTCGGACATGATGGACGGACGCGTGGCGGAAATTCGTGCTGCGCTGGAGCTTGAAGGCTTCGTAAACACCCAGATCATGGCCTATTCGGCCAAATACGCATCGGCATTTTATGGCCCGTTTCGAGACGCAGTTGGGTCGGCCGGCAATTTAGCGGGCGCAGACAAGTACACGTATCAAATGGACGTGGCGAATTCGGATGAAGCGGTGCATGAAGTCCAGTTAGACGTGGCCGAAGGCGCAGACTATGTCATGGTGAAACCAGGCTTGCCCTATCTGGATATCGTGCAACGCATCAAGTCGGAGTTACAAGTGCCAACCATGGTGTATCAGGTCAGCGGGGAATACGCCATGCTTAAAGCGGCGGCACAACAAGGTTGGCTCAATGAGCGCGACTGCGTACTGGAGTCACTATTGTGCATAAAACGAGCTGGTGCTGACGCGATCCTCACCTACTTTGCGGAAGATGTCGCACACTGGCTAACCACTGAGAAAAACTGATGAGCTTACAATATCTGCACAGCATGTTGCGCGTTGGTAATCTAGACGCGGCACTGGATTTCTTCTGTAATAAATTGGGTCTAATCGAGACCAATCGCATGGAAAATGAGGCCGGTCGCTTTACGCTGGTGTTCCTGGCCGCACCGCACGATCTTGCACGGGCCAAACAAGATAAAGCCCCGCTGGTGGAACTCACCTACAACTGGGATGAAAACCAATACGACGGTGGTCGCAGTTTCGGTCATCTGGCTTATCGCGTTGACGACATTTACGCGCTTTGTCAGTCGCTGATGGACCAAGGTGTGGTGATTAACCGGCCACCTCGTGATGGGCATATGGCGTTTATCCGAACACCGGATGGCATCTCCATCGAATTGCTGCAAAAAGGCGATGCGTTACCAGCTGAGGAGCCATGGGCGTCTATGCCGAATACCGGCACCTGGTAGCTTGGTGCGGCCTTCGGGTTTAAAAACAGCCGAGTTGCCCGCATTTACATAGTAGTCAATCACAATCAACGGAGTTATTCGTGCTGATATCGAATATGGAAGTCATTCCGGGTAGAACCATCAAACAACACCTTGGCTTGGTGCAGGGCAGTACCGTGCGTGCTAAACACGTCGGTCGCGACATTATGGCGGGGTTTAAAAACATTCTGGGTGGCGAGCTAGTCGGCTACACCGAACTCATGAGTGAGGCGCGTGAAGAAGCTAAGGAACGCATGCTGGCACAAGCACAACAGCTGGGTGCTAACGGCGTTATCAATGTGCGTTTCGCCACTGCCTCTGTTGCGCAAGGTGCGGCCGAGTTGTTTGCGTACGGTACGGCCGTGATACTCGACGATGCTTGAGCTTGTTATCTTTGTTACCCTGCTGGGGCTTGGGTACGGCGTGGGCTCGTACCGCGAGAAAAACCACTACGCAGACCTGGCGGTGCGTGAACAGGCCTTGGGCCATATCACGGTATTTGATCACAAGCTCCCCGCTGATCATGGTTTTCAAGCGGGCGGTGATTTGGTGGTAGGCAACGTGGTCGTGTCCTCGGATTACTTCAAAACCGTGGTGGCCACCATCAAGAAATTTTTTGGTGGTCGGTTACGCAGCTACGAAACATTGTTGGAGCGTGGTCGCCGCGAAGCGATTCTGCGTATGAAACAGATGGCCAAGGAGCAAGGCGCAGATTGTATCTATAACGTGCGATTTGAGACCGCTGCGACCTCGCAGGGTGCCTCGAACACCTTGAGCTCAGTCGAAGTGCTGGTCTATGGCAGCGCGGTGCGGCGATAAGTCAAAAATTACCCCCTGGTTCTCTGGGTAAATAGACGCATTCGGTGCTTGCTATCACCGCTAAAAAATGGAATTGTAGCGGCATGAAAACTAAAAAAGAAATTGTAGAAAACTGGCTGCCCCGCTATACCGGGATGGAGCTGGATAAGTTTGGTGAGTACATCTTACTGACCAATTTTGCCAATTATTTGGATAACTTTGCCAAGCAAACTGGCGCCGAAGTCGTCGGTCGAGACCGCCCCATGCCCTGTGCAACCGGTGGTGGTATTACCATGATCAATTTTGGCATGGGTTCACCCAATACCGCGACCATCTGCGACCTGTTGAGCGCAATTAAGCCGAAGGCCGTTTTGTTCCTTGGTAAGTGTGGTGGGCTGAAAAAGAAGAATTCGGTGGGGGATTTGATTCTGCCGATCGCCGCGATTCGGGGTGAAGGTACCAGCAACGACTACATGCTACCCGAAGTGCCAGCATTACCGGCGTTCGCGCTGCAAAAAGCCATCAGTACCACGATTCGTGACCACAAGCGCGACTACTGGACAGGAACGGTGTACACCACCAATCGGCGAGTTTGGGAGCATGACAAACGGTTTAAACGCTACCTAGGCAAAACCCGTGCCATGGCGATCGACATGGAGACCGCGACCTTATTCTCAGCAGCATTCAAGAATAAATTTTCCGCTGGCGCTTTGTTGTTGGTCAGCGATGTGCCGATGACGCCAGAAGGCGTCAAAACCGATGCCAGCGATGCGATTGCCACCAAGAGCCATGCCGACATGCACGTGGAAATCGGTATTGATAGTCTCAAGCAGCTGATCAATAACGCGCTCACCGTGAAACACTTGCAGTTTTAGGTGATGGCCAATAAGCGTAATCAGATACTGTGTGTTTTGCTGGTTCTTATTGGTGTTTCCGGATGCACACCGGACACCGGGCCGAGCGACTTATACGCCAATGAGCATGGTGCCTTGGAACAAAAGACTCAGGGTCTGACCACCTGGGCTACTGAGTTGGCGGCTTTGTTAGCAGCCAACGATGCCGATGTCCAACAGGCATTTACGTTGGTCGAGACCGAACAAGCTCGGGCGCTCAGCGAGTCCGAAGTGAGTGCGTTCCAAGAAGTACAAGAGCGTATTCGGGCGCGCAGCGCCGACATCTCCGATTTGTTCGATCAAGGCAACGGCCTGCAAATGGCGCTGTTCAGTGATCTGTATCAACTGCTCGGCAAGTTAGATGCTGGTGCCAAGTACTGCGCGCTGGATGAAAAGTTCGAGTCCAGCCTGTCGCTGGTGCGTGCAGATATTTCTGGTGCCTGGCCTGAGTTGGAATCTGCGTACCACAGCGCGCTGCGAGCGGGTAGCGAACAGCTTGGCAATCGCGCTGGCTTCTCTTGCGAGGACTTTGGTGCCGCGTATGCACAGATGCGGGTCGACGCGCAGCAGCGCGTCGAACAAGTTAATTTCTTAATGGCTTCGTTTGCGCAATAGCGGGGCCTACTAATCTGCCAACTTGGCTGCAACGTAGTCTAGCGCGCTGGTTATCGCGGCAACCTGGGCCAAGATGCAATTTTCGTCGTCGACTTTGGGGCTGTCCGGATACACCTCCGTTGTGGTGCCAAACGCGGCACTCGTTAACCCGGTGCACAGGCCAAGTGCTTTCACCGGGTAATTAATCACACCAGTCTGAGTGATTGGCTCACCAATAATGCGTCCATCGGCGTCTGCTGGCGCAATGTGCGTCACCTTCGAAACCGCCTGAATGATGTGGCCTTGCAGGTCGTGCTGAGGGTTCTCGCTGTCGCCAACCAGGTAAAAGCCATCCGGAATATCCCAGATTTTGTGTGTCACGTTGTCGCGTGCAGCCAATGCTGGTCGGAACTCGGAGTTGTCGGTATCGGTGGTCTCGTGCAGGTCAATATGCAAATCAAAGGTGCAATCTAATGACTCGATATACGCCATCAACGCGGCTGATTCCTCTGCCGGGCTGTCTGTGACGAATGAACGGTTAGGGTCGACCGCAAAGGGGTTCCAACGATTAATCGTTTCATAGGCCCAGGGACTAATGCAGGGCGCAATGACCAGATTGAATCGATCAGCGTAGGCTGATGCCTTGGTGTGAATAAAGCGCAGTGCGCCTTGCACACCACTGGTTTCATAACCGTGCACGCCACCGGTCACCAGAGCGGTTAGCTTATTCGAATCCCAGCTCTTAGGCTGAATGGTGAACAGGGGGTAGCGCGCCGGGTTGTAGCTCAGTGCGCCGTATTGAACACACTGAAAGCCTTTGGGCAGCTGCGAAAGCGCGTTTAAAACCTGATCCTGGTAGCGCCGTTTGACGGACTGTGCGTCGAGCCATTGTTGTCGTTCAGCGTCGCCCCATTTTTTGCCGGGTGTGCCGATAGGGTAATTAGAGGGTTCGGTCATGTCGGATTCTGCTCACTGGCGCGTGCCTTAAGGTACTTTCACGGAACGCGCGGATTCTAATTTGGTTTGCTATAGTAGTGCGCTTTCACACGAGTCACAAATTACCATGAAGAAAACTACTATCGCATCCGCACTATTGTTGGCTGCTTCCTTGGCTGCCTGTGAGCAGCAAACCGCCACAACTGCCGCCGAAGAGCAAGCTGCAACGCCTGCGGCTGAGGTCGCTACACCGGTTGTCACAGAGTCTGCCCCTGAGGCCGAAAAACCATCGCGATTCGACATCTACGCCGAAGTGGAGTTAGACGTCGACCTCAGCAGCCTGAGCGAGCAACAAAAACAGATGGTGAGTCTGTTGATCGACGCCGCCAAAATCACCGATGAAATTTTCTGGCTGCAAGTATGGGGCGACAAAAACGAGCTGCTTAGCGGTATTGAAGACCCAAAGGCACGTCAGTTTGCGGTGTACAACTACGGCCCATGGGATCGCCTCGATGCCGATAAACCGTTTATTGACGGTGCTGGCCCGCGCCCAGCTGGTGCACGTTACTACCCGGCTGACATGAGCAAAGAAGAGTTCGAAGCCTGGGAGCAAGAGGGCAAAGACGGTTTGTACTCTATTGTGAAGCGCGCCGAAGATGGCAGCTTGAGTTTGGTGTCTTACACCGAAGCGTACGTTGATCAAATCACCCAAGTCGCCGACTTACTGCAACAGGCGTCTGAACTGGCTGAAGACGAAGGCTTTGCCAATTATCTGAAGTTGCGTGCACAAGCACTCCGCACTAACGACTACCAAGCGTCGGACATGGCTTGGATGGACAATAAAACCAATCAGGTTGAAGTCGTGATTGGCCCGATCGAAACCTATCAAGACGCCTTGTTTGGCTATCGCGCTGCGTTTGAAACCTTCGTGTTGGTCAAGGATATGGCGTGGAGCGAACGCTTGGCGCGATTTGCAAAATACATGCCGGAACTGCAACAAGGTTTACCCGTGCCGGATCAGTACAAAGCAGAGGTGCCAGGTTCCGACGCCGACTTGAACGCGTATGACATGGCCTATTGCGCGGGCGACTGTAACTCGGGTGCCAAAACGATTGCCATCAATCTGCCAAACGACGAGCAAGTACAACTCGAAAAAGGCACGCGTCGCTTGCAGTTGAAAAACGCCATGCGCGCCAAATTCGACAAAATTTTGCTGCCAATTTCGGAGCAGTTAATTGCCGAAGACCAACGCAAACACATCACCTTCGATGCCTTCTTTGCCAACACCATGTTTCACGAAGTGGCGCACGGCCTCGGCATTAAGAACACCATCACCGGCAACGGCACAGTGCGTCAAGCGCTCAAAGAACATGCCTCGGCACTCGAAGAAGGCAAGGCCGATATCCTCGGCGTGTATATGATTCAAGCCCTGCGTGAGAAGAATGAGATCAGCGAAGGCGAACTCATGGACAACTACGTCACCTTCCTCGCCGGTATCTTCCGTTCAGTTCGCTTTGGTGCCAGTAGCGCACACGGTCGAGCCAACATGATTCGCTTCAACTACTTCAGCGACGCCGGTGCATTCACGCGTGACGAAGCAACTGGAACCTACCGAGTAAATCGTGACGCCTTCGAAGCCGCAATCAAATCCTTGAGCGAGCATTTACTCATATTACAAGGCGATGGCGACTACAACAAAGTCGCCGAATTTGTCGAAGCTAAAGGCTCAGTCAGCCCACAACTACAAGCGGACCTAGACCACTTAGCCGCCGCCAGCATCCCAGTAGACATCGTCTACAAGCAAGGCAAAGACGTGTTAGGTTTGTAAGCTCACCTCAAGACGTAAACAAAAAAAGCCTCCGAAACTCGGGGGCTTTTTCATGTCATTTATGCACTGTAAAACACGTTCCACAGTAACCGCGTTTCACAAGCTAGCATCGCGTCCTTCATATCAAAGCAAGCCCCTCACCGTCATTCTGAGCAACGCGAAGAATCCCCATAAGTCCCTCTAACCGAGCCCGCCACCGTCATTCTGAGCAACGCGAAGAATCTCCATAAATCACTGTCTGCCCAAACACACCCAAACTGTGCGATTCCTAATAATAAACAAAGCAAAAAAAACAAAGCCTAAGATATTCCATTGAGAATGTTATTACGCACTGCTAGGATTAATAGCGTGCACGCGCACTATCACACCAAGGGAGAGCGAGGGAATGAAGAAAAGTAGGGGTAAAGCCGAGCGTTATGGGAGTATCTCCAAATATCAATTTGGGCGGATTCAGGCGCGCTCGATAGTAAGCTGATCAGCACCAAAAGAAGTTGGAACTCTCTCAGCGAATAGAACACGATTTTTCAGAGCTCGATAAATTCTTCAAGCTCGTTTCAGATGCGATTGAATCTGAGCCAGAATGGAGCTATTTGAATGCTAGTGCACGCTTTACCATGATTACCGACTTATACGGGTGCTTGGAATTTTGGCTGCGCGAGCTGTGTAATTATCACCAAAATAAATTCCAGCTATCTCTATCGCATAAGGACATTCGTAGCGACAACGATCTATCTGCCTACAACAAATATCTATGTAAAGTAAGCAACATCGATATCGCTCCTGTTCACAATGCTTATTGCGACCTACAAAATCTTAGAAAGGTCCGTAATATAATCGTTCATGGTGGAGCGCATACAAATGACGACAAAATCAGTTCAATTAAGGGGGTAGGTTTGTTCGGCTCATTAATCACTGTCTCCAATGATTTTGTACATAAATCTAAGGATAGTGCGAAATGCTATTTAATTCATATCGCAAATGCCTAACGAAGCGCCCAATATACTCTGGGCGCAAAAACATGTGCCCTCCGCCGGACACGATCCGCTTCGCGCCGTCTACACCTTGACTTTGCGTTATACCTAGAGGAGTTTTTACCCAGTATGGAAGCACCGAAGTTATTTATTTCTTATAGTTGGTCAAGCCCGTCTCATGAGCAGTGGGTATTAGATTTGGCAACTGAGTTAAGAGAGTCTGGAATCGATGTGATTCTCGACAAGTGGGACTTGAAGGAAGGGCATGACTCTGTAGCATTTATGGAAAAAATGGTTACAGACCCCGAGATTTCTAAGGTCATAATTGTGACAGACAAATTGTACGCTGCCAAAGCGGATGGTCGAAATGGAGGCGTCGGCACTGAAACGCAAATAATCTCCAAAGAAGTATATGACAATCAAGAGCAAGATAAATTTGTTGCCGTAGTTGCTGAGAAAGACGATGAAGGAAAGCCATGTTTGCCTACCTACTATAAATCTCGAATATACATCGATTTAAGTGAATCCGAACGTTATGCGGAAAACTTCGAGACGTTATTGCGCTGGACTTACAACAAGCCGTTGTATGTAAAGCCTGAAGTAGGCAAGCGTCCAGCTTTTTTAGATGAGTCCGGCCACATTTCTCTAGGGACTTCAGCATCTCATAAAAGAGTAATCTCCGCTCTAAAAGAGAACAAAGCATTTTCTTCCGGAGCACTAGATGAGTATTTGGAGCTTTTTTCGTCCAATCTTGAAAAATTTCGACTATCAGAAGTTGAAGGGGAAACGGATGATGCAGTTATAGAAAATATCGAACAATTCATCCCAAATAGGAATGAGGCAATTCAGTTGTTTATTACGATTTCTCAGTACGCACCGAGCGATGAAAATCTGTCAAAGCTACATC
The DNA here is from genome assembly GCF_014651515.1 of Arenicella chitinivorans. Taxonomy (NCBI): domain Bacteria; kingdom Pseudomonadati; phylum Pseudomonadota; class Gammaproteobacteria; order Arenicellales; family Arenicellaceae; genus Arenicella; species Arenicella chitinivorans. The sequence continues at coordinate 5,478 of NZ_BMXA01000008.1, read as the reverse complement.
GCTTTTTTGAAACCCTGATCCCATATATGCATAGGCCTGAACATATAACCAGGTGCGGAAAATGGGATTTCGATAACTACAAATTTATTGTGCATGAGCTATTTCTATATGCGGTCGCGATTTTAGTTAAGTCAGAAAGATACGAGCAGGCAAATGTACTCGTAGGCCGGCAATATTACGTATCAGGTAATTCAGAGTACGGGCGTGATGTGATGGTTAGTTTTACTGCGTTTCGTGTATACATGGAATGCTTGGATCGTCGAAACCAAAGGTTAGAGCTTGGTAGGTTATCATTGAGAGCTGACCTGCTCGAACAGCGCTCAAAAACATCTGGCATTGATTTTCGTTATTTGATGCAGGCCGATTTTATTCTATTTATGAGAGCAGAAATTGATAAAGAAAACCCTTATGACCGTTGGTGGCCTGAAACACTGCTATACGCGGGCAGACATCATGGTGCTTTCGAAGTTTTTGCGCGCTCTATATCAAGAGACTACTTCGACAAAGTTAAATGCTTGCTCAATATACAAGACCCCGATGGTCTAAAAGAACTACTAACCCTATATAGTGAAAATTGGCAAGCATTGCCTAGGTGGGATTTTGATTCTTTTAGTCCTTCAGCCTTGCTAGGTTTTGAGCATCTGGCAACAAAGGCATAACAGCTCATATTGTTGAACTTGTTTTACGCTAAGCTCGAAAATTGCAGATTCGAAGTAATCAATGGACATCCACTCAACTCTCAAAATGAATCCTAGTTTAAAAGCCGGCCTTATTTCTTTACTGTTAGCACTACCAAGCCCTGGCTACGGGCTTGATTGTGTACAAGAAAAGAATGTAAACGCAGAGATCGAAATTTTTGCAATTCCGTATAGGCCAGAAAAAGGGCAGTATATTTTCAAAATTTTCACTCCTACTGATTATGAAGGCTTCAGATTCCAAGATATGTCCCTGATTCGCAACATGGGTAAAGAGGAAGAAAATATTTCAATGGAGCTGAGCACTAATTCGCACAATAAATACCAAGTGACGAGTGTGACTGGGGAACTTAAAGAATTAGAAAGATGGGTCGTATCCGTTTCCTATTACCTTGAGGGTATTGATCCAAATGATGACAAGGGTTTTGTCTGTCCAATGATGGGTGGTTTTGCCAGTCTAAAGGACAACAAACCCTTTAAAGAAATGAGTGCCGCAAAATGTGGTGCTCTATGAATATTCTCGTGTAAACCTGGACAGCTACTTTCGAAAGAGCGGTTTCCTATCACAGCTCGTATACTAAGCTTTGTCAGTACCGAATTGAATGGGTGTCCATTTCTAATAACGATGAGTTAAGAGTTAGTCCCGCCTGAGCTGAGTCTGTGATGGACAAGGCGCACGACGCTGTGTGGGTGTTTAGACCGCTCAGGTGCGGATCATCATCAAGGTTCGCTCGAACAAACGCGAGCAGTTAGAAACCGTACATATGTCAGCGCAACTCGACCCCTGGTCGTCGGCAATCCGTGATTAATCCAAGCTAACGGCTCACTGAGTGAGAGTCAGGCCGCTGCTTGGCTTGACAGTAGGGAGGTATCCATATATGTCTAAGTTTCAAGTTTCATCTCTGAGTTTGGTAAGGTCTGAGTTTCCGTCGCATGAAGTCGAGTAAGGTCGAAATAATAGGACTATGTGCACTGAGCGCGTGGTCAATTTCAATGCAGTTAATAATGCTATGCATTGTACTAATCAAATACATGGAAATCCCGAAAATTGAGGGATTCATTAGCAGCGTAGCAGGCTTCAAGGCATTTTCTATTTCGTTCTTGGTATTGAGTCATGGTGGGTTGCTATTCGGTACTTTGGTTCTTCTGTATGGAGCGGTAACTCAGTTAAGACCTCGTGCGTGTGCCTTGGCCGCATTATCTCTTTGCTGTTGTGCTGCATACTTTCGCCTAGTGTACTTTCTCATGTCGCGGATATTTGCCTGATCAAAAGTTAACCAGCCTCAAGGTCTGCTAAGCCGCTTACTCGGCATTTAGGCAAAACTGTCAATAGCCTGTAAGTGAATTTGGTTGCAGATTCTTCGCTAAACTGCTTCGACGCCTACAACAAAACCCAAACAACTCAGTTTAGATCACTGTTTTAAGCTATTCTTGCCCGAGTCGTTTCACTCCTAAGCCCACCTCCAGCTTTTCGTTTTAACAATGCTCACATACCGCCCAGATATAGACGGATTACGCGCCATCGCGGTGGCGAGTGTGGTGCTCTACCACTTGCAAGAAACGTGGTTGCCAGGTGGCTTTGTTGGCGTTGATATTTTCTTTGTCATCAGCGGCTACTTGATCACCAAACTCATTCATTCGGAATTGATAGAGACTGGTAGGTTTAGTTTTAAGCACTTTTACGTTCGCCGCATCCGCAGACTGCTACCCGCATTGTTAGCCACCTTTCTGTTTTGCATGGTCTTTGCGTATTGGCTGTTTTCGCCAACGCACCTTATTGAGTTTGCGCAGTCTTTAGTCGCGGCAATTTTCAGTGTCAGTAATATTTTCTTTTGGAACCTCAGCGATTACTTTGACGCCGACGTCGCATTCAAGCCGCTGTTGCACACTTGGTCTTTGTCAGTCGAGGAGCAGTTTTATTTAATTTGGCCGGCGCTCTTGACCGGCCTATTTGCGATTAAACGAAAGTCATTCATACCCATCGTTGTATTGCTGTTGGGGGTAGCAAGTCTGCTGTTGAACATCGCACTATTCAGTGACAACAGCGGGCTGCTAGCATGGTTGACTTCGACCGACAGTGAGACGACGCTCAGTGCCGCCGCCACTGCGTTTTACTGGCTGCCGTTTCGCGTATTTGAGTTTGTGATTGGGGCGTTACTGGTTTGGACCAGGGGCCCGCAACGCCGGATTGTCGCCGAGGGTCTTTTTGCCATCGGTCTCGTCATGGTATTGAGCTCGTTTCTTCTGCTCAACAGCAAAATGATTTTCCCGTCCGTGACTGCGTTGATACCAACCTTGGGCGCGGCGCTCATGATCTACAGCGGCGCTAAGCATCGATTAAGTTGGATTGTGTCTAATCGGGGCATGGTAGGCCTGGGCTTAATAAGCTATTCGCTGTATCTAATTCATTGGCCGATGATTGTGTTTTACACCTATTGGATTGCGCGCGACCTCACACTATTGGATACGGCCATGTTGATCGTCGTCTCAGTGCTGCTTGCCTATCTGATGGTTCGGTACATTGAACAACCATTTAGGAAAATAAAAGTTGGTGCTACCAACTCCAACTCATCACCAAACCGACCTTTTCTACTGGCCTCCACACTCGCCGCGTTACTCACTGTTGCAATCAGTCTAAACGCGGTGACGTCGAAAGGCTGGTTGTGGCGCCACCCGGCCGACGTTGTCGCACAGCTTAGCTACCAAAAAGGCGACTACACCGACTTCTTTTGGGCCAACATTAAGCGTCTTGAGAATGGCTTTAAAAACGATAATCGCAACAAAGTTCTGATTATCGGTGACAGTATGGCGGCCGATTTAGTCAACGTGTTAATTGCCGCCGACGCTGACCATCAATTAGACATCGCCGCCGTGATAATTGGGGACAACTGCAAGAGTCTGTTTGGGTTCTCGAGCAATCAGTATCAACGACTTTATGGCGGCGCCGCCACACGCTGTGAACGCGAGCACGCGAGGGTTCTTGAGCAACTACACTTGTTTAAAGCCGCTGACAGCATCGTGTTAGCCAGTCACCTGTGGCACTTAAATCAAGTTAACGCGATACCCAAAACAGTCGCGCACCTCAAAAGCCTGACCAAAGCGAAGGTGATGGTGCTTGGGTCCAAGGTGCAGATAAACAATGGCATACAGTTCGTTAGCCGCCACGCTTTTTCTCCTCAGTCGCATGAGTTGAGAACACCGCCGCACCCAAAAACAGTCGAAATCAACACGCAACTAAAAGAGCTGGCGGACGACTACATCTATTTCGATTTACTCGATCGCTTCTGCAACACACATGGTTGTCAAAGACTCACTAAAGATGGGTACGTCATTATTTTTGACGAAAACCACTTAAGCGAAAACGGCGCAAAATTCCTTGCGCAGGACATCCACGATACTGATTGGTTTCAACACTTGCTGTCGAGTAATTGATGCGCACTTCGAGGTGGAGACCCATAGTCTAAGTAAGCCCTGAAGGAAGCTTAAATTCCTATACTGGGGATTCTTCGCTGCGCTCAGAATGACGATGGTATGCTTGTTTGATTGGGATGGGTGTCCATCTAACCTGTTTGATTGGGATGAGTGTCCATCTAACCGATCTAACCTCTAGAACCGAGAACCGACTGTGAAAGACAGGTTTCGCAGGTCATTGGTACCTTCAATGCTGTTGCCACTCATGAATATAAATTTGTGATTTACGTCCGTCCATGCGTACTCGACACCCATAGAAAGTCGCTCAGATATCTTATATGCAAGACCAATGCCCACGTAGGGATCCTCGCCGTCAGTTCCTGTTCTAAATACTTGCCCAGGAAACGCCGTGTCACGACGCCTAAGTGCCAACTCCCAAACAGCAATGCCTGCTCTAGCATTGATGCTTAGCCTGTCTCCTATGGAGAACATTCCGACAAGGCCTAGATTGATTGCGGTGAGATTACTCTCATCATCAATAACGTAGAGCGCTGAATCTACTCGGGTCTGCACCGCACCACCGTAGTCATGATATGCGATCTCCGCACCTAAGTGATCGCTGAACCTGTAGCCTCCGCGGAGCCCGAACGACAGATCGTCGCCGCTTATGTTAAAGGCAGCTGGCGCCACTGGCGAGACAAGCGCTTGTTCGGCTTGGCCAGCGAGAATGTCGAATGAAAAATTTCTCTCTGCCATGGCAGAAGTTGAGGTGAGTGAGAATACTAGTCCTAGGATGATGGTTTTCATCGATTCCCTCCTTTGAAAGGTGGTGTCCGTGTTAGCGATTCGGATATCCTAGCGGTGGTTTCCGAATTCTTACTTTGGATAACCATTTTTTAATTGGATTGTAAGATCTCGGTAACTAAAAGAATTGGCTATCGGTCTTCGAGCGCGACCATGACATTGCTGTACGGCTGACACAGTTTTTCCGGTGCCTATTTATTCCTCCTTTTTGATTTGGACCGACATCTGTTTTTAATGTGCGCATAGGCTTCGGGCTTTGCATTTACAAAGACTGGGGTGTATCAAGGTAGCGAAGTTCAACGCCTCGAGTCAGCAATAAGCTATTGGAAGGTTTATCGAATCTGACGATGTTCTTACTCGGCTTACTATGGGCGATGACAAGATAGATTCTTCGCTTCGCTCAGAATGACGCCGGCGGGAAGATGGTGATGACCTCCCGTTCTCGCGGTACTGGTGCCATCGTGTAGTGTGTTAGAGATGCTTCGTGTTGCTCAGAATCAACTGAAAAGGACCAACTGAAAAGGACCAACTGAAAAGGACCAACTGAAAAGGACCAACTGAAAAGGAC
>NZ_BMXA01000007.1 GCF_014651515.1 Arenicella chitinivorans | reverse complement strand
TTGCTCATCTCAGGAAACCGTGATCACTTGACCGCAGGGGAGGTATTCATATATGACCCCTTTTCTTACAATCATTAAATCGGCTCTGACTCCTTTTCTTGCTCGTGTTCTTGGAAGGTCTTCAAGTACAGCACCATGCCTATAATTTCTGTAAGACTAAATACAGTGAAGACAATAGAAAACACGTCCAACGACAACACTCCAAATATTTGAACGGAACTACTTATAAAGAGAATCAAACAGCCGATTGTGATCCCTATCCAGATTTGTTTTCCCCACACGACCATGTTAAATGCGAGCAAATATATCGCGAAAGTCTTAAGGACATTAAATATGAAATAAGTCAACCCAATCAGATCGTTTTGTAAGTCTATACTTATTACTGTTTGAGAAACTAGCGCAAAATATAATGACGTTACAAGAGCTGTGAATTCTAAAGCAACGAGTAACAGCGAACAGCAGAAAATGATTTTCCAAAACATATAAAATTTCATGGTCTAGGCATGGTTCTGCACCAGTTATTTGGGTCGATAGCAGCCGCTATTCCGTCAGCAATCACATCAAAATTTCGTCTTGCGATCTGAAACGCTCTCGATTTGGCTAACTCATCTGATTTTCGAGCCCACTCCGAATATTTTTTTGCTTTTGAGAGTTTACATGCAGCTTTCGCCCTAGGCTCCTTAATGAGCGCACAAGGAAAACCAATGCTAGGGGGAGGAATATCAACATTGCCGCTGGTTGCTATACCTCTATTGCCTGAGTCAAGTTCCCACAATTTACCCGAACAAGTGTCTCTACACCCTATCACAAAATGCAAATTCGCACTTGCAGAAAAGCCCACATTTACTAATTGTGTGTCAAATAAATTTACGTTCAGTGTGAAGTTGGAAATAGTCAGACTTATATTAAATGGTGTTGGATATTTTTTCCATGATCCCACAATTTCAAGCCCAAGTGGGTCGAAGTATGCAAGAGGGTTTCCCCCAACGTAGCCGTATGTATTTGCACCACCTCCTATCCCAATCGGATCGGAAGTAACATACCGCCCCAACCCAGCATCATAATACCGGTTCCAGTTATAAAATAACCCACTCTCGGCATCGTAATACTGGCCCGGAAAACGCATATTAAGCGTTAAGGCAACACCATCTAAATCGACATCGTCGTTCGGTGCAGTATTCCCAAAGGCACTGCTGTCCCACGTCCAAATCAGTTGCGCGTTTTCATCGCTGACCCAGCGTGGGGTAAGCAAATGGTCAGTGTGGATGTAGTACAAGCCCTCCAACGCATCTGTTGGTGCATACGCTGGTGGTGTGGTGCCGGGTTCTTCTTCCTCGGGTGGATCTACTGGCGACTCACCTGAGCCATCACCGTCCCCATCGCCAGGTTGACTCGAGAGTGCGTCGGCGTGTTTGTATACGGCGATTGGCTGCCCATCGCTGTGAATATAGCCTGCCGAAAACTGACCGGTCTCGTCGCTCTCACCAATCAAGTAGCCTGCAAGGTCATAATGATACAAAGTGGTCGCTTGCGTGCTCGCCAATACCTTGCGTGTGCGTTGACCGAGCGCGTTGTAAGTATACGTCGCGACCAGCTGGCCTGACTGACTAATGGTCTCCATGCGGCCCGCGTCGTTGTAAGTATAGGTACGAATGCCATCATCAGTCGTGTTACCGGCGGCATCCAGGTTGTAAACTGTAGTGGCAACGGTCTGCAAACGGTTGGTATTCGTATGATAGGTCAGAAGACTTAGTTGGCTATTTTCATCTTCACTTAGTCGATTCCCATTCGCGTCGTAGGTCCAGCTTAAAAGATCAAGATTATCTTCGCTGGTGATTCGGTCAAGCACATCGTATCCATAAACCACGTTGCCCGGACTGCGGTCAGTAAGGTTGCCGTTGGCATCGTATTGATAGGTACGTTGTACGAGCGTGCCGATATCGATCGATTCGAGCCGCCCTTGTAAGTCATATCCACGCGTGCTGACTAAACCGTTGGCGTATGTGCGTCCTGTTATCAGACCGTCTGCCCGGTAAGTTTGCACATCAAACACATCTGCCCAAGCAGTAGCGCCAACCTTAGTCGCTAGGCGCGTAACGCGACCCGCGGCATCGCGATGGTATTCGACCTCACGTCCATCGGGATAAACAATGCCTTGCAAAAGGTTATTCGCGTCATAGGTGTAGCTGGTTGTATAGGTAACACCGAGTTCAGTGCGTGATTCATGAGTCACGTTACCGTAAGCATCGTAACCATATGTGTAACTGCCAGACTGATCCGTGCGTGTACATAAACGACCAGTACCGGCTGCGCATGCATCATAGGCAAAGGACACGGACTCCGTAGTGTCAGGATAGGTAACAGAGACCAGTCGATTCAGCGCGTCGTAGGCGTATGTTTTGGTGATACTACGAGCATCAGTCACACTCAGCACGTTGCCAGCGGCGTCATGAGTGTATGTAATTGTGCCTCGATCCGGGCTAACTTCGGTTACCAAGTTCCCAAGATCATCGTATTCATAGTCGGTGGTGGCACCATTGGACGCAACAACTTGGGTTAACTGATCAGCTACGTCGTAATCATAGCCCGATGAATTGGTTAAGGCATCAATGGTTGAAGTTAGTCGATTTAGCGGATCAAAATTATGCGTTGTATCTGGATTCACATTCGGGTCGGTCAACGTTACCGTATTGCCAACCGCATCATTAACCATTTGTGTGATTGAGCCACCTGAGTTAATACTGCTCACAAAGTTGCGCATATCGTATGCAGTAGTAGTGGTTCTCTCTAGCGTACCGGACGGATCAAAATACTGCTCAGTTTCGCGATTGCCTTTAGCGTCATAAGTATAGGTAATCTTGTTACCGTAATTATCCCTTACCTCTCTAAGGTCATGCGCTGCGTCATAATCGTAATAGGTTTCAACGCCATTGGGCATGGTGGTCTTCTTTAACTGACCAACAAAGTCGTACTCGTAGGTGGTTACCCGTGGCGAAGGCGCATCTTGCCCGTTGCTCGGCGGCGTTTGCGTCACACTCAAGACCCATCCACGCGGATGGTAGTCGTAGGTAGTGACCACGCCATTGGCATCGGTCATTTGTTTTAAGCGTGCCGCAGCGTCATAAAGGTCATACGTGGTTTCGTGCCCGAGCGCGTTGGTGACTTTTTTTAGTTGACCACATTCTGCCCCAGTGGTGCAGTTGTAGTATTCCAGCGTGGTGATGTCGCTCACGTCGGTTCGTGGTCCGTCGATTTGCGTCACCTTACCGTAGGTGTCGTGCTGAAAGGTGGTGGCGCGTGTCACCGGGTTGCCTTGCAGATCGTAACCATTCGTCGTGACTGCAGTAACATTTAAGTTTGTGTCGTAGCTTGTAACCACTTCTTTGAAGTTTGAGCCATAAACGCTTGGCGTGATGACTTTGGTCACCAAGTCAATGTCTGCGCTCACGTACTCATAGGTCGTGGTGCGAGCCTGCGGTGTGCCATACGCCTCCGTCATCGAGGTCTTTTGGTTGGTGGCGTTGTAACCGTAAGTGGTAACTCGGTTTTCTGCATCCGTCCGGCTGGTTAAGTTGCCATTTGAATCCCAGACTTGAGTGATGCCTTTGTTGTCGGTTTGGTTCGTCTTGGCGGTGATTTTTGACGCGCCGAGAACATCCTGAAAAGTCCAAAGAACATTCGTCCCAGCAGCATCGGTAACAAGAGTGCCGCCGGCTTGATAAGTAAGATCAATACGCTCCTGTCCTACCAAATTGCTGGTAACACTATGTTCACTGGATATGACCTTACCATCGACCGCATAACTATACGTACCAAATCGATCACCATTTTCGTCAGTAATTCCGGTCAGGTGATTGGGAAAGTTCGTGTCCTCGTAATGATATATTTTGCGCGGATTGTCGGCGTCGTTACCCGGCGTTTCATCTGGAAAGATCACCGCCGTAAGATTTCTATTCGCGTCATATTCGTAGCGATAGGTCGCATCGTCGCCATCAGAAACAGCCGAGAGCATTCCCCCAACATACTCAAAACTTAGACTATTGCCGTCGTGATCAGTAACTTGAGACAGATACCCGCCAATTCCATATTGGTAGCTCGTTTGTTCGCCTTGAGTACTCAACGTAGAAGCCAATCGACCAAACGTATCGTAGTTTTCCACATTACCATTGGGGCGAGTCAGTTGAAAACCGGACGCATTTTCGACCAACGCCACCTTGCTGTCCGCATCACCTTGCCAGACACCACCATTTTCGGTCCATAGCTCCCCTCGCCCAGACTCAGAAATCACTGACAGACTCGTGCCATTGAGGGCAAGACGCTTCAGATATGTGTGCCGCCACCCTTTGCCCATCCCCAGATCGACCAAGTTGGTACTGTTGTAATAGCGTGTAAAACCTAGGCTCCCTCTTGCTAAATCTACTTCGGATTCAAACTTATTGCCCGAAGCAGGATTACAGGGGTTACCTGTGGTGCCACAAGACCCGTGTGTCTTATCTCCATTATCCAAAATGGAAGTACAAACGCCCCCAACCAAAGTTTGGTTAACAGGACAACACTCTCTAAATATAATACCGATCCCATATTCATCGCCATTTTTATTACAGTAAAGAAACCCCCACTCCACCGCATTAGGTGGTGGATCGTACTTTACGTAGCGCCCATATGTTGTGTTGTGAAGTGGGCAACGCTGAATACCAGCCTCTTCGGGCGTTCTGAACTGTGGCGCCCTTGAGTGGCTACCTATTTGAAAACGGTTTGTGGGATCTGTGTCGGTACACACCTGAGCCACTGAATAAGAGGGCCAACACCCCAAAAATATAAGGAACACGATCGGAAAAGCTCGCCCTATTCCGCGACATGACAAGACTCTCGTAAAAATTTTGCTTCTTAAAATTAGCAGATTGATAAGACTTGATTTTTCATCAGCAGTGAAAGCGGGTGTAAGAGTTTTATTCATGGGATTCTGGAGTGAGAGTTGAAATAGCGCATATTTGAAATAAGCTGCTAGATCTTTGTACAAGGCGAGAACTCAAATTCTGGCAGGATTTGCTCGCAATGCGGAGCGTACGAACGACACCTTCTGCCATGCGCTAGTCCGAAATCTGGCGTGAAGATCTCTGAATATATACATCTAGAGAAAGGTGGAAACTATTCCGTGTCATTTCTGATGGGGCCTCTGGTAATTCAATGATCGCTGCCAAAAAATACCTGACAACCATCAATAAACTAGCACAGTATTATTACAACACAAACAATTATTGTACATTTGGTAAACTAAAAAATTAGAAGCCGATTTCAACATATCGCTTTAATCTAGGCCTTTGGTCACCAACATACGTTTCCTCATCCGTAAGAAGTACGGTGCGATCATGCGAACCACTAGGGTTAACGCGGCGAGGTGTGGAAGAATATTCCCCGCATAAGTGCATCACCCAAAGCCTTCAACTCTTTGGGCTACCATAAGCAACACAGATGGACTCTCTACTGACTACGGCTCGGGTAAGCAAATCACACAGGCGCTAGCATTACATACCTGGCCGTTCGAATAAGCAGGCCACTATCAACGGCAACTTATTTCCCCGACAACGGCCTCGCCGGACTGCCGACCGAAGATTTCAATCTCGTTTCCGCACCAATCTCTGGCTGATCAGGAATAAACTGTGAGGCGATCAGCGACCCCAAGGCAATCCCGGCGCCGATAAAAAACACCAGCGCATTGCTGTACAACCAGACCAGCCCCAACAATGCCGGCAGCACCACGGCAGCGACGTGATTGATGGTAAAGCTAACGGCTGCGGTGGATGCAATATCGTCTGGCTTGGCGATCTTTTGTAAGTAAGTTTTGATGGCGATTGCGAGGGCGAAGAAGAAGTGATCGATGATATATAAGGCACCAGCTAGCGTGCCATTGTCGACCAGACCATAGGAGATAAACACCAGAATTAGGCCGGCATACTCAATGGTAAGTGCTCGGCGTTCGCCGATAATACCGATCAGTTTGCCAATCTTGGCTGCGAAGAAAAAATTGAAAATATAATTTGCCAGAAACAACAACGAGATTTCCGCGGCAGAATAATCAAATTTTTCGACCAACAAGAATCCGGCAAATACCATAAAAATTTGTCTGCGTGCGCCGCTCAGAAATACCAATGTGTAGTAAAGCCAATAGGACTTTCTAACGATAAGGCGCGTTTGCTGCTCTACCTTCGCCGGATATTGAGGGAAAGCACGCCAAATAAACAACACCAACGCTAGGGCGAGCCCGCCGAATAAAAGGTAGATAGTTTGATAGCTGATTGAGAAATATGACATCAGCAGCCAGGTCGTGGCAAACACCAGAATTGATGCCGCTGCCTTGACCGCGAGCGCACGCCCCATAAAGTGCGGAGCCTCCGATTTTTCGATCCATTGCAATGTTAGAGATTGGTTCACGGTCTCAAAGTAGTGGAAGCCAATCGACATGATCACCGTGGTGACGTACAAGCCCATTACCGTTGGGAAATACCCGGTAACCACAACTCCGAAAGCCAGTAAAAACAGCGCCAGTAATGCAAACCGCTGCTCGCGGATAAATGCCAACAACCACACTGCGGTAAAAGCTAGGAAACCTGGGATCTCTCGTAAGCTCTGCAGGATACCGATCTCCCTGCCGGTAAATCCCGCCGACTCATTACTGAAGTTATTAATCAGTGCGGCCCAGGTCGAGAACGCCAGCGGCATAATAAATGCCATTAGCAGCAGCAGACTAGCTGGTGTCTGCCAGGATCGCAGAGAAGACATAACCAAACTCAAATGAAAACGTAAACGCAAAGCGTAAGTAAGTTGCTCGGCGAATGCAAAGTTAAATGAACAATTGGTTAAAGGTCGCCTTATCAAACATATGTCCGCTTAAACTCTCGAAACACTTGTTTTACTAAACGCATCAACGGAGGATGTTCGGATGGATAGTGGAGTTCGACCAGAAAAATTATACTTCAGTGGGGTATGGACGCTGCTGGTCAGTATCGGATTGGCGTGGCTGCTTGGACTCTTTCTGAGTTTTAACCCTCTACCTGCTCAGAGCTCATGGTTGTTAAGCTTAAGTGTCGTGCAACGTTACCTGATCGATATTTTGATTATTCTCGCACTGATAATCGCAGTTGGTGGTAATGCTTTGTGGTTACGCGCAGTTGCCTGGCTGTTGGGCACGCTTGGACTATTTGGCTTCTACGTGCAGTACCAAAGTGTGCGTTATTCCGGCGACCTGTTTCCGGAAGTGGCACTCGAAAATGTAGAACACGTGGCCATGATCGATAATCAACACATGGTGATCGGGGGACTGGCACTGGCCGTCTACTTAGTTTTTAGTCTTATTTGCGTCACGCAATGCAAGCGTTCCTGGTCACTGGACCGGCGTTTGATTCTCAGTGTACTCATTCTGCTAGTCGCCGTGCTGGTTCGAAATGACCACAAATGGTTACCGGCGGATATCGTCACGCAGCGCAGCGCGCTGCTTAACTCGACAAAGTACCGACATTATGCCGCCTCACCACTCGGCGATCTTACTCACGTACTGTGGCACCATGTTCGCCTGCAGCATTCGGACGCGCCGCCGGTGGCAGAGTCGCTGCGATTGAATGCACGGTTGTCCGAGTTTGTGCGAAAACACAATCTGCACTGGGGCAAGGAGGATCCCAATTATCCGCTCGTGCATTTGACAGAAACCTCCGACTCCGACGGCCTCAGTAGTCAACCATTCCCACAGCCACCAAATTTAATCGTAATCCATGCTGAAGGTTTGTCGGCCCGTACTATCCAACCGTACTCAAATCGATTCCCGGGTATTTCTCCAAACATTGCGGCGTTTGCGTCTGAATCAATTTTAATCGACTATTACTTCAACCATACTTTCGCCACCTATCGAGGACTGTCAGGGCAACAATGCTCCTTGTATCCGACCAATCGCACAGAACCGTCGACCGGTTATCGATGCCTGCCACATATTTTGAACGATTCTGGGTATCAATCCACATTATTGTTTTCTCAGCGCAAGGACGACACCGAGCTGGACGAAATGGCCAGCCGAATAGGCTTTCAAAAGTCCCTTGCGTACGACGAATTAAATACACCTTTTGAAGATGATTTAGCACGTCGGTTCAGCGTCACACACATGAGCGATCTGGAACTCTTCTTAGCCTTAAACCGTGAATTGAAACAGCGTGAGTCTACCTCAAATCAGCCCTTTTACCTTAGTTTGTATAGCTTTGAAACCCACACGGGAAACCGTTTGCTCGACCCAGAATTCAAATACCGACCATCGGAAACATCAGACCAGCACTACATCTTAGACACAATTCATGCTTTTGACGCCGCGTTTGGTCAGTTTTGGACCGCGTTTAAACAATCCTCATTACGCGACAACACGATCGTTATTCTTACGTCAGATCATGCACATTTTCCCGATAACGACTATCGCGCTTTGTGGCAAAAACAAGATCGCTACTCACCGGTGTTCATGGACCGAATCCCGTTATTGATCTATTCCCCGTTTCACACTCAAACCGGAAAGTTCACCATTCGCCGTTCCAGCTCCTTGGATTTCGCCCCAACTGTGCTGCACCTATTGGGAATAAATCGATACATGAGCACGTTCCTGGGACACAGTTTATTCGATCCCAAGCCCCGCATGCGTCCGCTCACTATGAGCAACAACGATGCTTGGTATGCGGCACGTGGTTTGCCGAGCCAACTCACCGACGCCGAACCAAATCCTAACTACCGCAGCATGCAACTGTTTATCAAACAAACCCAAGCGCTAGAGCTCAATAATCGATTGTGGCCAACACACACAAACAAATAACATTAAAGTTGCTCGACCAATAACCCCGCCAATCGCTCTTGCTGACATTGCCACCAGGAGCGTACCTGCCAATCGCATAAATTCAAGGTTTTGGCGTGCTCGCAATCGCGCTCATAATCAGCGGTTAGAGTGGCATTCAAGTCGGTCGATAACGCTACGACGCAGCACTCCTCATCTTTTGACAAAGAGCGGTGATTAATATTGGCGGAACCCAAACAGCACACGTCATCGTCCACTAAAATCAACTTACTATGCAACATCGTGCGTTGGTATTGGCGAATGGTGACGCCGCACTCGAGCAGCGCAGCATAATGCCGCTGACCGGCCAACTGCGAGAGTCGGCTATCGGTGTGCTTGCCTGCCGTCAACACGTCAACATCAACCCCTCGCTTAACCGCCTCGCATATCATTTTGACCATTTTTTCGTCCGGCGCAAAATACGCGGTCACCACAATTAGTCGTCGTTCAGCAATCTGAATTAAGGTACGTACCAAGGTCGCAATGTCAGTCCAACCGATCGTTGTCGATGCGCGCACGACTTGCATGGGCACGTTGCCATCGACAACATCAAATGCCTGACAAGCTAGATCGTTGGTCCAATCCCCTGCTTCATTCCAATTGTCTAAAAATGCCGCACGTAATCCGCGAACCGCCTGGCCTTGAATCTCAAAATGACAGTCGCGCCATTCCGAGGCATCGCGTGCTTGACCACGCCACTCATCGGCGATACCAACTCCCCCAATAAAACCAATTCGATGATCACAGACGAGCACTTTGCGATGTGTGCGTTTGTCAGAGCGCCAGATTCGCCATGTCGACAAAGGGCGAAACCACCTTAACTCGACACCGGCTGCCTCCATTTCTGATACCAATTCATTATTGATTCGTCGGGCGCCGTAAGCGTCCAATAGCACGCGCACGGTCACACCAGCTCGTGCCCTATTCGATAAAGCTGTGGCAAACTCTTTGGCGATTGAGCCCTGCCAATACACAAAGGTCATAAAGTCAACGCAGACCCTCGCAGCGCGAATCGCGTCCAGCATTACCGGGAAGATTTCATCCCCGTTTTGCAGATCGTTTATGGTATTCCCATCAACAAATGGCTGGCCCAGAGCTAACTCAAGTTGCGCTCGATGGTCGACTGTTTTCGACGAGGTAGTTGGTGCAGAATTGGTCACAGAACGCTACTCCGAGATGTCGACTGGATTATTGGTTCGCCCGTGCGCGCTGGAATTTCGGTCCGACACGGTAGCAATGAGTAGATTTGCCATCGCCGCGGGTTTGGCACGATACACCACATGATCTCCGTCGAAGATGCGCATTGTCCATCCACGCTTTTTTGCTCGTGACCACCCACTACGCTCGGCTTGCCATTGCTGTAAAGTTTGACCATTCGGGATGAATGCCACAAAGGTCGCCGCGATAATGTGTGCTAATGGGTTATCGAACTCAACAGGTTGGGTCAATGTATTCACTGGGTGAACCACATCGCGCGGAAACGGTTTTGATTCATCCACCCAAGGAAACTTCACCACACCGGCCTCGACTGGCCAGGTGTGAATGGGAAGCTTGGTAGTTTGCTCAGCTGTCATACCATGATCTGGCAACAACGCATCTAGGTAGGTTGCGTGTTTAATGCGTTCTGGAATTCGATTCATCACCCCAGTGATAACCATGCCCCCATAACTGTGACCAACGAGCACAACATCGTCCAACCCTTCAAATTCGATCATGCTAACAATGTCCTGAATATGCGTGTCGAGATTCACCTCAGGTCCAGCCAGATGAAATCGTTCACCGAGCCCCGTCAGCGTTGGTCTGTACGCACGATGTCCAGCTTCAATCAGGTGTTCACTCACCACACGCCAATCCCAACCACCTCCAGTGGCACCATGTACAATCACAAACGTATCGACTTCCGGTTGCTGCTCTGTCGCATCGACCAGCGACGCAGCAAACAATAGGCCGAGGCCCAAAAGACTAAGCAAACGCATGATGTATCATCCTAACTAGTTGGTTTATCAAGTCTATTATGTAACACGTGGCCCCTTAACCCCTAACGGGAATTTAAAACCGACGAGCCTATTCGAACGCGTGGCGCGTCAATTTTTTGTCGTCGTTTCGCTTTTGAATAAACCGCTCTGAAAATCAACCGCAGCAAAAGACAAGACGTCATCTCTGTAATGGTCAACAAACTGATACTTAGCGTAGCACCGCCGATTTCAGTGACAACCCGTGTTGGCAGCGATATTTGAGCCCTCCAGGATTACCTGAAGCTGGTTGCTGGCGCGGTCACTGATCCACTTTCTAACCGAATCTCATTGTCGGCTATCAGCCAAGCTCCCCAGCCTTAATTGCCCAAAACCTGTAAATCGATATTGGCTCATTCCTTTGCGCTGCTCAAAACCGTCAACGAGCGAAAATCTACGTCAAGCGACCATCGGGTTTTCTGCATAGAGGCGCAATAATCCATTTAGCTCGGGTCGACAACTCCCGCACTTTGATCCGCATCCGAGCGTAGACGCCAACGCCTCCAGATCTTCACTTCCCTGTTCCATCGCGGCAGTGATGGCTTTGCGTGTGGTTTTAAAGCAACTGCATATCAGTTCGTCGTAACCACCTAGCTCCCCGTGCAACTCTTGGTTTAACGTAGCTGAGTCGTTGATCGCGTAAACACGCTCCAGCCATACCTGACTCGGCAGTTCCGCAACATTGGCATGCGTAAACACCAAAGCGACCGGTCGCTTTTCATCACTGGCGATGAGAGCCTGCTGCCCAGAGAGCGGGTTTTGATAGTGCTTTACAAATATCGGCGATTCGAATCGTGACCGCAACCAAATTTTCCAGTCGACTTCATCGGACACGCCAACCAAGGTGACGTAGCCACGCGCAATCCGCGTTTGCGCCCAATACGCCCAGTCATTCGATTGCAGTGGCTCAGTCGTGACGACGCGCGCCCACTGCTGACAGTCGAATCGTTGCAACGAGACCACCGCAGCTTTGGATTGAGGTTGGCCCGATACCGCATCCACCACGGGTGCCACCACGCTGTTAATGATCGCACTTTGCGCAAATTGTTGGGTCCAGTGAATTGGTGCAAACAACTGCCCGCGCTGCACCGAATCAACCACATTGAGTCGACCAATAAATCGTCCATGATGATTTTGAACCTGCACAAACTGATGTTGGGACAAGCCCTGGTCAGCAGCATCATCTGGGTGCATCTCAACAAACGGCAGCTCATCGTGGCCACACAAAGACGCCACCTGACCCGTGCGTGTCATGGTATGCCACTGGTCACGGAGTCGACCCGTGTTAAGCAAAAACATCCCGTCTGGCGCGGCAATGATGTGCGGCGGCGCCGCTATAAATTGCGCACGCTGTGTAGCAGTAAAGAATTGATGGTTGGTAAACAACCGTGCGGTGCCCTTCGGTCGTGCATGCGTTACCGGCCATTGCACTGGCTTGAGTGAGTCGTAGCCTTTCCCAGTTAATGTACTGAGGGCCGAAATATCAAAGGCCCGCTTGCCGTTGTTTTCAAAACCGGAGAGCCGCGCATGCTCAACAAACACCTCATGCGCAGAAGTATATGGAAATTGATTTTCGTATCCCAGCTTTTGTGCCACCTGGGTCAAGGACCACCAGTCTGACTTAGCCTCACCGGGCGCCGGTCGGAACGCACGTTGCCGACTGATACGACGCTCAGAGTTTGTCACGGTACCGTCCTTTTCGCCCCAGCCCAGTGCTGGAAGCAACACATTGGCGTACTCGGTCGTGTCATTCGCAGTGAGATCCGACACGATCACAGTTGGGCACTTGGCTAGCGCAGCGCGAACGTGCTCGCTATCAGGTAAGCTAACCGCAGGATTGGTGGCCAGAATCCAAACTACCTTAATATCGCCGCGATGCATAGCATCAAACAAATCAACGGCTTTCAAACCCGGCTGCTTTGCCACCGTAGGCGCATTCCAAAAGCGTTGCACCCGATCGGTCTCTGGCTCAGTAAACCCCATATGCGCAGCCAACTGACTCGCAAGACCACCGACCTCACGTCCACCCATGGCATTTGGTTGCCCGGTGATTGAAAACGGCCCCGCCCCAGGTTGCCCGATGCGTCCCGTCGCTAGGTGACAATTAATAATATCGTTACACTTATCCGTGCCCGTGGCAGACTGATTAATACCTTGCGAGTAAAAGCTAATGGCTTTGGGCGTGGTCGCAAACCAATCGTAAAACTGTGTGAGTTGGTCTCGACTCAAATCCGTGTGCTCAGCCACGCGATCAATATCCCAAGACGCCACGGAACGCTCTGCCTCTGCGAAGCCGTCGGTGTGGCCCGCAATGAATGCACGATCAACCACATCGTGCGCAATCAAATGTCGCAACAGTCCTTTGAAGAGAATACCGTCCGAACTCGGCTTTAAGGGTAAATGCAGATCGGCCAAATCATTGCTGATCGTGCGGCGCGGGTCGATTAATACCACACGTAAATTGGGGTTTGATTGTTTGGCTTGCACCATTCGCTGATACAACACCGGGTGAGTCCATGCGGCGTTGGAGCCGATTAATACCAGGAGGTCGGTGCATTCCAGGTCTTCATAACAACAGGGTACCGCATCGGCGCCAAATGCCCGCTGATACGCTGCCACCGCCGAGGACATGCAGAGCCGCGAATTAGTATCGACATTTGCCGTACCGATGAACCCTTTCATCAGCTTATTGGCAACGTAGTAGTCTTCGGTTAACAACTGGCCGGACAAATAAAATGCCACACTGTCGACCCCGTGCTCATCAATGGCAGAACGAATCGACGCAGCGATGTGGTCGGTTGCCTGCGTCCAGTCGACTTGCTTTCCATCGATGCTGGGATGCAGAATACGAGCGGCTTCCCCGGCTTCTGACACCGTCGCTGCCAGCGCACTGCCTTTACTACAAAGTCGTCCAAGATTCGCGGGATGCTGAGCATCGGCCTGCACCTGTACTGCATCAGACTCAGACTGAACCGCTACCCCACAACCAACGCCACAGTATGGGCAGGTTGTCGCCTGCATGCTCATCATCTATGCCGAGAGCAACACGTCGTCACCCGACAGCGTGACGGCAAACGTTGGCACCGAGATATCTTCTTCCAGGCACTCACCCGTGGTGAGCGAAAAGTGCTGCTTATACAACGGCGATGCGACCACAAGTTCATTGTCGATGCTGCCGACGATACCCCGCGACAACACATTGGCACGCCCTAAAGGGTCCCAGTTATGGATAGCAAACACCTGCTGTTCGGTGTCTGGCAGATAGAACACTGCAAGCTGTTGTGGCTGACCATTCACCTGTGCCAGTGCACACACACCGGAGTTAATCACCAGATCATTTTTGTTACATAATTTTTGCGCGCCCATTGATTGTTTCTCCACGGATGAACTTGATTACGACACGGCTTTTAAGGTTTTTTGCGCTTTTTCCTGCAGATCTGCCGGGCGCTTTTGACCTCGCTCTTCCACAAACACCACGTTGTCATCGGATTGATCCGAATTCACGAAGTGGCGAAAACGTTTGAGTTTTTCGTCATCACTCAGCGCCGTTTTCCATTCGCATTGGTAGGTGTCAATCACATGCTGCATTTGACGCTCAAGGTCTCCAGCAATTCCAAGCGAGTCGTTAATAATCACGTCCTGTAAATAGGGTAATCCGCCTTCCAGACTCTCCAACCACACTGACGTGCGCTGGAGGCGGTCGGCCGTCCGCACATAGAACATCAAAAATCGATCGATGTATTTGATCAGGGTTGCGGTGTCCAAGTCGGTCGCAAATAGATCAGCATGACGTGGTTTCATACCACCATTGCCGCACACATACAGATTCCAACCGTGTTCGGTGGCGATGATCCCAACGTCTTTACTCTGCGCTTCCGCACACTCTCGTGTGCAGCCCGACACGGCCATCTTTAATTTGTGCGGCGACCTTAGACCTTTGTATCGATGCTCAATATCGATCGCCTGGCCCACGCTATCCTGCACGCCATAACGACACCAAGTGCTGCCAACACAGGACTTCACGGTTCGCAGTGATTTTGCGTAGGCATGCCCGGTTTCAAAACCCGCCTCGATCAGACGTGACCAGATCTCTGGCAAATCATTCAATCGCGCACCAAACAAGTCCACACGTTGCCCGCCGGTGATTTTGCTGTACAAATCAAACTGCTTTGCCACCTCGCCCAAGGCAATCAACTGATCCGGCAAAATCTCACCGCCCGGTACTCGCGGTACTACCGAGTAGGTGCCATCTTTTTGCATATTGGCCATGAAGGTGTCGTTGGTATCTTGTAGCGGTACCAGATCCGACTCTAAGACATGCTCGTTCCACAAGGACGCAAGAATGGACGCCACGGCTGGCTTACAGATATCGCATCCGCGCCCCTGACCATGACTGGCCAGCAACTGATCAAAGGTTTTGGTCTGCGTGCTTTGAATAATGGTAAACAGTTCTTGGCGCGTATATTTGAAATGCGCGCAAATGGAGGTATCCACCTCTACGCCGCGCGAGGCCAACTCAAAATCCACCACGTTTTTGAGTAAGGCGGCACAACCACCGCAACCCGTCGAAGCTTTGGTATCTGACTTCACCGCTGCCAAGCTCATACAGCCGTTGTCGATGGCATTGACCACGTCGCCTTTAGTCACGTTGTGGCAAGAGCAAATGGAGGCGGTCATCGGCAATGCATCCATACCCAAGGTCGGTGCAGCACCATCTGATGTTGGCAAGATCAATGACTCCGGGTTTTCAGGTAGCTCAATCTTGTTCAAGTAGTATTGCAGAATCGTGTCGTAATCGTCGCAATCTCCAACCAAGGTGGCGCCGAGCACGTATTTGCCATCGGGTGACACATTCAAGCGCTTATAGACTTCCTCGCGTTCATCACTGAACACAAATGCTAACGCACCATCGGCCATGCCCTTTGAGTCGCCAACTGAGCCGACATCCACACCGAGCAACTTCAATTTGGTGCTCATGTCGGCGCCGGTAAACGACACTTTATTGTCACTCAGTTGTGAAACCGCAGCTTCGGCCATACGGTAACCTGGTGCCACCAGACCAAAAATAAAGTTCCCCAATACCGCGCACTCACCGATCGCGAATATGTTTTCATCTGAGGTCTTACAATGATAATCGATCTCGATACCACCACGCTCACCGACCTTCAAACCCGCATCACGCGCGAGCTGATCATAGGGCCGAATCCCTGCCGAAAATACGATCATATCGGTTTCTAGGGAAGTCTCATCGGCAAACTCCATGCGTAGTCGATGTGCATCGCCTTCGACAATCTTCTCAGTGGCTTTACTGGTATGTACCCGCACACCCAGTGCTTCAATTTTTCGCCGCAACATGCGACTTCCGCCATCATCGAGTTGCACGCCCATCAAACCAGGCGCAAACTCGACGACGTGTGCCTCCAGCCCTAGATTCTTCAAGGCATTGGCGCACTCCAGACCCAGCAATCCACCACCGACCACGACGCCAACTTTCTGCCCCTTGGCCGACGCCTTGATTTCACCCAGATCGTCGATCGTCCGATAGGTTAAACAATGCGGTCGCTCGCGTCCTGGCACGGGTGGCACAAATGGATAAGAACCGGTGGCCAGCACCAGTTTGTCATACTCAAAGACCTGCCCGCCTACTGTGACCACGTGTTTATTCTCGCGATCGATCTTGCTGACGAAATCACCAAAATGGGCCTCTACACCGAGCGCATCGTACGCTTCACGAGTCGTCAATGCCAGATCAGAGGGCACTTTACCATCAAACACCTCAGACAAATGGACGCGATCATAAGCTGGCCGCGTTTCACCACCAATAACACAGATCTGTGCTTCGATATCGCTGTTGGCCAGTGTTTCGACATAATGGTGTCCGACCATGCCGTTACCAACTACAACTACCTTACGTTTCGCCATTCGCCTGTTCCTCTAAAATTTAGCGCCAGCCCAAACCCAGAGCTTGTCGGTATCGACTTTGCCGAACACCGTGTCACCCGCTGAGTACGTCGAATACTTAATACCCGCTGAGAAATATTTGTTGATGCCACGTGTGTACTGCAGATTGATCTCATCGCCTAGATCGCTAACACCTGCTTGTGCCACATCCGAAGAAAAATCGTGATATGCCGCTAGCCATTTCCCGCCTGCCAAGCTACCCGCTAACTTGAAATAGATGTCTTCTAAACCTGCGTTTGGTGTGGCCAAGAACTGGTCACTCCACCCATTAAACTTGTGCAAAGTCGCCAAGGGTGTCGAAAAGCCAGCTTGTCCATCATCCGAGCCTAGAATTTCCACACCAAGTTTGGCGGTCAGACCCGCATTCACGACACCACCTTCCAATTTGACGTAATCGGTATCAAACGCACCGGCTTTGTCTTGTGTGGCGTACTCCACGTCGTACAAAATCTTGCTGTCCGCAACCAGTGTGGTGCCAGTGAAACTCACACCCAAGGTATCGAGTTCGGAGCTCGGGTTTTCGTCCTGTTCCAGCAAGTAGCCGTAACCAACCAACTTGCCGACCTTAGTTTGGTATGCGACATTTAGAATAATGTCGTCACTGTCGATGTCTGCTTCTTCAGCAAAAATTCGATTTCGCTTATTGATATACGCCGCCGTCGTCGTCCAAGACTCACTCGGTCTAACGCTCACCACAACACCATCGAAGGTTTGTCGATCTTGGCGCCAGCCAACGTGGCCAATAAAACGATGACCATCCAGCGTAAACACTTGGCGCCCCAGTTTGGTCGTCACGATATTATTGCTGTACTGCACAAACGCCTGATCGATTTCAGTCACTTCTGGGTCGGCGATCACCGAGTATTGACCGGTCTTCACGCCCGCTGGCGGCACGCTGAAATCGTCAATCAAACTGGTACTGTCTTCGACTTCGACCTGTGCAGAAAACCCCGACCAAGTTGGACTTTTATACCCAAGTCGACTGCGTAAGGTCAGTGCATCTGCATCGCGCAATGCGTTATCTTGATCGACCGTTTCGTAACGCAACCTGAAGTCGCCGAAAAATTTGCCCGCATTCTGATCTGCGTATGCGGAAGATCCTATTAAACCGCTAGCTAATACCAAAGCCACACTCGGTATACGCTTCTTTTGCTTATTCATCATGTGTATTTATTTCGCTCTACAAATTGGAGAGATTCAGTTCGTCGCAACTTCAACCTTGAAGGGACTAAGTGAGTCATTGATGGAGTGGTTCGGCACTGAACACACCTGGTTGTTATTAGCTGATTTTTTCAACTGTGTCCTTTGTCTGATCGGGCACGGCACGTTGTTTCTTGGCTTCATCAAAATCCACCACACCTTTCTTCTCATACAGAAAAGACAAGACTTGTTGACGGTAAAAGTTAAACTGGTCGCTCTTAGCCAGCGCCAGACGTTCTCGTGGTCTAGGCAGCTCTATTGTCAAAATTTCACCGACCCTCGCCGCTGGTCCGTTCGACATCATCACGATCTTGTCTGACATTAAGACTGCTTCGTCGACATCGTGCGTGATCAAGATCACCGTAGTATTGAGTTCCTTCTGGATTTCCATCACGGAGTCCTGCAAGTTCGCACGGGTGAGCGCATCCAACGCACCGAAGGGTTCGTCCATGAGCATCACTTTCGGCTGCATCGCCAAACAACGCGCGATGCCAACCCGCTGCTTCATCCCGCCGGAAATTTCATGTGGCATTTTGTGCATCGCATGATCCATCTTCACCAACTCGAGGTTATGTTCAATCCAGGACTTCATTTGCGCCCTATTTTTTCTGCCCTTGAAAACCTGCTCTACTCCTAGCGCCACGTTTTCATAGACACTTAGCCAAGGCATGAGCGCGTGACTTTGAAACACCACAGCTCGATCAGGCCCCGGTTCATCGACTTCTTTGCCATCTAAAATAACGCCGCCTTCGGTCGCCTGATACAGGCCTGCGACAATATTCAAGACCGTGGATTTACCACACCCTGAGTGCCCGATAATCGATACAAATTCACCTTCATTGATCGCGAAATCCACACCACGCAATGCGCAAAAAACGCCGTTGGGGGTCGGAAACTCAATGCCCACCTGAGATATTTCTAAGAATTTTTTTGCCATAATTACTTTCTCGTGTCCCTTTGTGGCTTTTGCGACTAGCGCAGTACAGCCAATTTGTCCCAACTTACCCAACGTTGAACCATCAAAATAAGACGGTCCAAGGCGAAACCAATTACGCCAATCACAATCACGGCGACCATGATTCGCGACAGTGAATTAGACGAGCCATTTTGGAACTCGTCCCAAACGAACTTCCCCAAACCAGGGTTTTGCGACAGCATTTCCGCCGCAATTAATACCATCCAGCCAGTCGCTAAAGACAGGCGCAAACCGGTAAAAATCATCGGAATAGACGCTGGAAGAATGATTTTTCGGACATGCATCAAGGCCGGCAGTTTAATCACTCGGCTGACATTCAAAAGATCTTTATCAACATTCGCCACGCCAACTGCGGTGTTAATCAACGTCGGCCACAGACAACATAAGGCAACCGTAAACGCCGAATTCAGGAACGATTTTTCAAAGAACGGGTCCTCTGAAACATACACCGCACTCACGACCATGGTGATCAGCGGCAACCAAGCAAGCGGTGATACCGGTTTGAATATCTGTATTAGCGGATTCACCGCTTTGTAGATCCCATCACTCAATCCACACACTATCCCAGCGGGTACTGCGATGAGTGAGGCAATCACAAAACCAAACATGACCGTTTTCAAGCTAGTAAGGATTTGGTCAAAGAAGGTCTCTTTGCCTGTGTACTTACGGATCTTAACTTTGGCGTTTGGGTCTTTTGCCAGCTTAGCTGCATTTCGTTTTTCTTGACGCTCGTAGAATGCATCGGCTTTCTGCTTGGTTTCACGGTGCTCCTGCACCAGCACGCTTGCCTGTTCATAAACTTGCGCAGGGCCTGGAAATTTACCCAATGAGGTATCGATACGATTCGCGCCTATTGACCAAACTATGCAAAACGCGACCAGCCCCATGATTGGATAAAATATGACTTTCACATCGAATGCGCGGAATGCGCGTCCGACGGTGTTGAGTAAATCCGCCGCGCGCGATTGCGGCACTTGCTGGGTCTGCGTAGTCATAAATAACTCCGGTGCGCGTAAATGGGTCGGTTACAGCGTTTCGTCTTTTAAACCAATATCGAATTTTTCTAGATACGCGTTGGGCTTGCTGCCATCAAAGCTAATGTTATCGATAAATTCAGTTTGCTCCGGTTTGAAGCCACTTTCGGTTGCAAAGTTCGGAAATTCATTCGCCTTCATCAATCCTTCTGCGATTAACTCTTGGGCTGCAGTCGCATAAATGCCCGGCTTATATACATCCTTGGCGGTCTCGACATACCATTCGTCGGACTTTGGTTCCGATATCTGCCCCCACCGCCGCATTTGAGTTAAATACCAGATTGCGTCCGAGTAATACGGGTAGGTGGCGTTATAACGGAAGAACACATTGAAATCAGGCACTGCCCGCTTATCGCCTTTTTCGTATTCAAAGGTGCCAGTCATGGAGTTTGCAATGACTTCATAGTCCGCCCCAACGTAGTTCGATTGTGACAAGATTTTTACCGCAGCGGGACGGTTGGCATTATCATTTTCATCCAACCACTTCGCAGCACGAATCAGTGCCTTGACAACGCGCACCGTGGTATTTGGGTATTTTTCGGTAAATTCCTTCGTCATTCCAAAGACTTTCTCTGGATTGTTCTTCCAAATTTCATAATCCGTGATCACCGGCACACCGATACCTTTAAACACTGCCTGTTGGTTCCAGGGCTCGCCAACACAATACCCGTAGATTGTCCCAGCCTCCAGAGTCGACGGCATTTGCGGTGGTGGTGTAACCGACAGCAAGGCATCGGCGTCGATCGTACCCGCCGTATCGCCCTTGTGCGGTGCGTAGTAGCCTGGATGAATACCACCCGCCGCTAGCCAGTATCGTAATTCGTAGTTATGAGTCGATACTGGGAAAACCATACCCATCTTGAAAGGCTCACCTTTTTGCTTGAACTCATCGACCACCGGTTTCAGGTAATCGGCTTTGATCGGATGAACTGGCTTGCCGCCTTCCATTGGAATGTGCGCTTTCATTTTCTTCCAGATTTCGTTGGAAACGGTGATTCCATTCCCATTCAGATCCATTGAAAATGGGGTAACGATATGGGCTTTGGTTCCGAAGCCAATCGTTGCCGCTAAAGGCTGTCCGGCCAACATATGTGCGCCGTCTAACTTTCCATCTATCACGCCATCAAGTAACACCTTCCAGTTCGCCTGTGCTTCGATCGTCACGTACAAGCCTTCATCCTCGAAATACCCATTCTCATAGGCGATTGCGATGGGTGCCATGTCCGTGAGCTTGATAAAACCGAACGTCAACTCATCTTTCTCCGGCTCTCCGATCTCCGCATGGACTGACAACGAAGTGGAAATGAAAGTGAAAAAAACGGTAACAAGGAAAATTCGAAAGATACTACGTCGGCACATAAACGACCTCGATTGCGTGTGGCGGTGTCACCGAAAAGACCGGTGTTTAGCGATAGCAGGTTAAATCAACGGATACACGATCACGCCGCTGCGATCGATAAATGTGGGAAGCTCTACCTTGAGTAACGGCATTGTTCTTCGAGGTGTTTGATTGGGCGTTGCATTACATTGCAATAGCCCTTCGAAGTTCCTTGAGCAAGCGTCGTGCCAAGTTTAAATTTTATAAAAAGCGACAGTTGATTTGATGTTTTCTTGATATTTCTGGGTTACGCAGGCGCATCCTGCGCCAAAAGAGTGCAAGCACACGAAGGCTTGCACTCATTGGAGTCATTTCAAAATGTTGGTCACTTCAATAATTCGCTTAGAGAGATCGACCATAGTTTGCCCGTTATCCATCGCTGAGCGTCGCATCTGCGAGTAGGCTTCGTTCTCATTCAGGTTCTTTTGCTGCATCAAAATTCCTTTCGCGCGCTCGATTAATTTACGATCTGATAGGCGAGTCTGAGTTTCTTTGAGCGCTTTACATAGGCTTTGCATTTGATTGAAACGGTAAATCGCCAAATCAATAATCACCGGCAATCGATGTGATTTTACGTCATCAACCACATAGGCACTGACCCCGGCTTCAACGACCGGCTGCATAAATTCTGGCGAGTGCTTGGTCGCGAAAACCACGACTGGCAAAGGGTTTGCGTGATTTATCTCGACTAACTGATGCAACGTCGATTCGTCTAAAGACACCAAGGACAAGATCAATACATCCGGTGACATCAGTTTGACTTTTTGTAGTAAATCCTCACTCGAGTGCGTAGTCTCCAGAGACTCAAAATTTTGATCGCGTAATTTTTCCGCCATCTGATTTTGTTGGTTAGCACCAAAATTACTTTCAACTAATAAGACACGGTGCGTAAACATGCGCACCGCATTTGCCGCCGCTTGGTTTGCAAGAGTCGAGTATTTCGCTTTCATTTTCTGTTACCTCTAAAATGATAGTTGGCGATCCCACATCGCCATACCCCTTTTTACAAGCATGAATTGTGCCAATCAGACAGTCTGTCAACGCAAAAAGTGTGACACCCAGTCAGGTAATAACTCACCAGCCTGACCATAGACCGTTTGATCGAACTGCGAGGCAACCTGGGATGCCTCCAGATTTAGATCCAAGGTCAATGCCCCCGCTTGATTCGCCGCTTGCACAAACCCGGCCGCTGGATACACATTGCCGGACGTCCCGATCGAAATAAATAGATCGCAGTTAGCGAGCGCGTTATATATCTCATCCATGTATAACGGCATCTCTCCGAACCAGACTATGTGCGGTCGCAGATTGCCTGCTTGCGCGCAGCACGCGCACTCAGTGGCTTCACTCAAATCGTCATCACAAGTAAATACCGTATCGGTCGCTTTGCACCGCATTTTGAGAATCTCGCCATGCATATGACGAATATTCTGTGATCGCGCCTGCTCATGCAGGTTGTCGATATTCTGGGTAACCAGTAAGAAATCTCCATGAAAGTCAGCTTCCAACCTAGCTAACGCGTGGTGAGCGGGGTTCGGTGCCACGGCACCGTCCAAAATGGGTCTGCGTCGCTGATTATAAAATCGGTGCACCAAGGTGGGATCACGCTCGAATCCTTCCGGTGTTGCCACATCCTCGATACGGTGATCTTCCCACAAGCCATCGGCGGCACGAAAAGTTCGTATACCGGATTCAGCGGAAATGCCCGCGCCTGTGAGTACCACAATGGATTTAAAGTCTCGTTGCAGGAGTTGCATATGGTTCAGTTATGGTTCAGCTCACTTCGTTTAGATTGATTTTATCGTAATCAATCAGGAGGTTTCTATGAAGACTTTTTCCCGCTTATCCATGGCTGGCGCTGGTCTAATTGCCCTACTATTGCTGGTACCCGGTACCGCCGCTGCCAAAGGTAGTGTGCATATCGACATACCCGGTTTAAGCATTGGTGTGCATGACGACCACTATCGCCACCACCGCAAGCAATACCGTGGTGACCGGCATCTCAAAAAACGTCACTATCGCAAACGCCATCGCCAATCCTACTACCACGACAAGTATTACCGCGATCCTTACTACTCAAACCAATACTACTACGGCGGCGGCCGTCGGGACTACCGCTCCCGCTACACGCCGCGTTGCCCGACAGCCGGCTTCTCAGATTACTATCTACGCAACCGTGATTGTTACCGGCACAAAGATCACTTTCACTGCGGCAACTAGATCCTGAGCAGGGGTTGGGATGCTGGTGGCCCCCACACCAGCAATGGCGAACCGCGCTGCCACTTAATCGGTAGCGCGGTTTAGTCAGTATTTAATCCCCTGCATAAAATCCGGATACGTCAACTCGACACCCAAGTCCGTCAACATTTTCAGATTGCTGATTTTCCGCGACTCACTCAGGTACGACAACATCCCGTCGCTGAGTTGCTGCTGAGCTTCCTGCATTGTGATCTCGGGTAGTGGATCATGTCCTAAGACATGCGCTGCAGCCTGCAAATATTCAGTAATTGACCCTGGCCGACCATCCGTCACATTGTAAATTTCACCGCGTTCGCCACGCTGCATTGCGGCAACACACACGCGTGCCAGATCATCGGCATGTATTCGATTCGTATAGCCACACTCATCACGCTTGACCACCGGAATCCCAGCCTTTATGCGCTCACGCGGTAGGCGACTGTAGGCATAAATCCCAGGCACACGCAGGATTACCACCGGTACGCGCAGCTTGTAGCCCCAGGTTAACCAACGCTGCTCCATATCAAGCCGTCTCTGTCCACGCTCAGTACTTGGATTAGTCGGAGTTTGTTCCGTCACCCAGTCACCGTCACAATCACCGTATACACCCGTGGTGCTGATGACCACCACCTTACTCGGGCGAATCTTATCCTTGGTCAATGCGGTTAGCAGCGCTTCGGTACGCAGATCCTGAGTACCGTGTTTAGGTGGCGCGACGGTGTAGTAGAGCTGACTTTCATGACAGGGACTCAATCCGCGCTGAAGTTTATCTAAATCTACACGCAGTGCCATGACGCCGAGACGCGAGCAGACTTCGGCGCTGGCCGATGAACGCACGTAAGCCACCAGCGCCTCACGTGAGACACCATCATTTATCAACGCTCGGGCGATACGCCGGCCTACGTCACCGCAGCCGAAAATAATCTGACTCATTAGTCGCGCCTTAACCTCTCTGATACAGCGACGGGGGTTGGGTACCGCAACACAATAGAATAGCTGGAACCGATGAAGGTCACTAAGGTAGCAAGCTGCACAAAATACACGGCAGCGGGCTCGATCAACGCGCTTTGCAAGGCTACGAATACGATCAGCAACGAAAACTCGCTCATCTGACCAAGTCGAAAACCGGTTTCCCAACCCAGCTTACTGGTTTCCGATACTCGATGCAGTGCAAAACGAAAAATGACTGGCTTGACCACCAGCATGGCACCGCCCAAGAGAATTGCGGGCAGCCAAATTTGATCCAATGCCGACAGGTTCAAGCCTGCGCCTAAGGCAAAGAAAAACATCACTAAAAAGAAGTCCCGTAACGGCTTTAGGCTTTCCGAAATAAACAGCGCAATTGGGCTAGTTGCCACGGTGATCCCAGCAATAAACGCCCCGGTTTCGTGTGAAAAACCGATCGCGTGTGCCAAGTGCGCAATACCCAGACACCATGCTAACGCCAACAGAAATACGTACTCCTGAATGCGATCGTACTTACTCAGCAATTTGAGCAATATCCATCGCTTTAAAGCCCACGCAAGCAAGACGAGCAGGGGCAACAACACCACCAACTTGGCCAACTCAACCATGGTGTTTAATTCGGACGACGCGGCTTGAAAAGCGATTAGCACCACGATGGCAATCATATCCTGTAGCAACAGCACGCTGATAATGACCTCTCCCGTATGGCGATGATGAAGAACCGTCGTCGGCAATAGTTTCAACCCGATAATAGTGCTCGAGAACATGCACGCGACGCCAATAATAATGGCGTTTACCGTATTAAATCCGGCGAGTGTCGCAAACGCCCAACCGACCGATGCAAAAACCGCAGAGGTCAACAACGTCACAATCATGGTTTGACGTAACAACACCAACAGTTTTTTTGGGCTCAAGTTCAAGCCGAGCAGGAACAGCAAAAAAATGATGCCGATGTTCGAAATGTCTTGAATCAGAACCGTGTCAGTCACCCATTTAAGCCCCCAAGGGCCCAATACCATCCCGAGTACGATGTATCCGATAATCAACGATTGGCGCGCCACCAAAGCCAGTGTGCCAAACACCGCCGCGCCGACGAAGATTAAAAACAGGGAATGAATCATGCCCTTATGCTAACCCAAGCATTTGTAGATAGAAAAGGGTATTTACGCAGCGGTATCAGCTGAAGGTCATGGCTTGGTCATCGACCGCCGTGAATCGGAGGGCGAGGTTGTCGAGAATAAAATTCTGATTCAAACGCCACGGTTTGGTGCTCGCCTGTTTGGGCAGGTCGTCCAGAGCGCGTTGAATGTACCCCGAACTTAAATCCATCAACGGTGCGTCATGCAACGGCCCTTGTGGCTGCGGGTTACAGATACGATGGCCGTTCTCATTCATATAATTAATCAAGCGTGAAGCATAACGGTGCGTTAAGTCCACTTTCAAGGTCCATGACGCATTGGTGTAACCGACCGCCAGAAACGTGTTCGGCACGCCGCTCAACATCATGCCTTTGTAGACGTAGGAATCACGGGTATGCAACGGTTTACCATCGACAATAAATTTCAACCCACCGAGAAACTGGATCTGCAAACCGGTGGCAGTCACAATCGTATCTGCCAAGATTTCCTTGCCAGATTTAAGTTGAATACCGCGCTCTGTAAAACGAACGACGTGATCGGTTTCAATGCTCGCCTTGTCTGCCTTTATAGCCTCGAAGAAGTCAGCGTCCGGACACAGACAAACACGCTGGTCCCAAGGGTTGTAGCGCGGTGTAAAATGCTTCGCGTCGAACTTGTCACCCAGAATTTCTTCAATGTTATGCGACATCTTGCGTTTCACAAAGTTGGGAAACGTCTTAGAAATCCAATAGATAAACATGGTGCTGAGAATAAACCACCAGCGCGCAGCCCAACGCCCGAACAACGCTGCGAGCCGGTTGGCGATAGGGTCTTTTGCCGGCTTGGAACCAAGATACGTTGGTGATCGTTGTAACATAGTCACATGCTTGGCTTTTTTCGCCAGCGACGGTACTAACGTGACAGCAGTTGCACCACTGCCGACCACCACCATCGTCTGGTTGGTGTAATCGAAATCTTCAGGCCAGAATTGCGGATGAATAATGTCGCCTTTGAAGTCCTTCGCGCCAGGGAAATCAGGTGAATAGGCTTCGTCATAACTGTAATAACCCGCGCACATGTACAGAAACTGGCAGCTGAACTGTTTTCCGTCGGTAGTAGTCAAGGTCCACCTTGCTTGGTCGGTATTCCATGCGGCTTGTACAATATGGTGGCCGTACTGAATATGCTGATCAATTCCAAACTCGTCGACCGTGGCGTTGAGGTAGTCCAGTATTTTACTTTTCTCAGCAATCGCAGACTGGTCCTCCCAAGGGCGGAAGGAGAATCCGAACGTGTACATATCAGAGTCTGACCGAATCCCTGGGTAATTAAATAAATCCCAAGTGCCACCAAGGGAATCACGCCTTTCCAGTACAGCGTATGTTTTTTCCGGGTTGTAGGTCTGCAGGTGGTAAGCAGCGCTAATACCCGAGATGCCAGCACCAATTATAATGGCATCAAAATGCGTCGTAGCCATTTGCTTATCGAGCTACAAAATACGGTGCCAGAGCTTGCTTCCACTGCTCGACCAGCTTGGAATCGTCATGCTGCCAAGGGTGAAAGTTCTTATCCAAAAACATCGTGTACAACGGCTTCACGGACTTAATCAACCCTTGTTCGCCGAACAGGTATCGCCACAGCACCTTACGGTCTCGCCATGTGGACTTGTAGCCCATCTCACGCAGTAGAAAACGGGTTGCCATCGTCATCTTGAATGGAAATTCCCAGTAGCAAAAATACCTGAATTCGCGGCGTAAAGCTTTGATGTCGCCGACACAATGCATATACACGTCAAACGCCACCGACTTATGCTCGATTTCTTCAATCGCATGCCATTGGAGCAATGTTCGAACCGAAGCCGGAAAATGTTGCATCGAATCCGCGTTGGTTAGCGCAAAGTGCGCCATCACGGCTGTGACATGTTCCGCCACCACGGTTCGAGCCAAGCGGCGTTCTGCAGTCCATTCATCGGCGCGCTTGATCAACACGTCCTTGAACACGCGCTCTATCTGCTCTATTCGATACCCGAGCGACTCAAATAATTTATTGATTTTACGATGCTGCAATGAATGGTGCGCTTCCTGCGCGGCAAATTCTTTCATTTCCTGCTGCAATTTCGGGTCTGTTACTTGATCTTTAAACAAGCGAACAGAATGGATGAATTCAGTTTCTCCGGGCGGAAAACTGGCCGACATCGCCACCCAAAGTGCGCTGATTTGCGGACTTCCTTGATAAAAAAATGGTGAGTCGAAATCATCAAATTCAAATCGGACCGTTCGTGGTTCAATCACCAGTTTGGAATGCGATTGAGTGTCTACTATTTGTGGATTGGTACCTGCATTCATGGCTCACCTGCTGTGGAGTAAGGTTTTCGCTACCGGTTAACACAGCCTGAAGTATCTCAGTGAGTCGATTTCAGACTTAGTTCTGGTATTCATGTTTACAAGGTTGTAAACTATATGCTCACTACTTTAGAGTCTGTTGACAGCTCTGTCAATAGCAGGTTTCAAACGGGTCAAATAATTTTTTATGGCAAGAAAAACTCACGATTCACCGGAAGCGGCGAAAGAGGCTATCCTGGATGCAGCGGAATCCATGTTGGTCGACGTTGGAGCAGCAGGACTACGCATTAGTGCGGTCGCAAAACGCGCTGGCATGGCACATCCGAATATCATTCACCATTTTGGCTCACGTGACGGCATGGTCAACGCGCTAGCAGAACGCGTCGGTAATCGCGCTACCGAACGCATCACACACGCCATCGATGACGCGCTTTCCGCACCACCTGAAGACCGCGTTGCTGCCATCACACACATCCTTGAGACGGTATACCCAGATGACGAAGGTCGTGCTGCGGTTTGGCTACACCTGGATGGCGCCAAAAGTTCATTGAAACCGAATATGGAAAGAATTGTCGAACTGTCCCATAAGTTTCGACTAATGATGGATCCCGATGCCAAGATTGAGCACTCCAAACGCGTGGTCATGTTGGTCACGTTGGCCTTGGTCGGCGAGGTAGTATCTGGGACCGCAATGAAGGAGGCACTCGGCTACGACCTCGACGAATCCAAAGGCGATCGCGCCTATTTCAAACGCTGGCTAGCCAAGATTTTATTGAATTTGTCTGATGAAAAATTAAATACCCGCAGTAACAATCACAGGAATAGTCATGAATAAGTTTCAACAGAGTGTTGCCGTGGTAACCGGTGCCGCCAGCGGTATCGGGCGTGAATTAGCCTTGGAGCTAGCTCGACGCGGTGCACGAATCGCCATTTCTGACATCGACCAAGATGGGTTGGTCGAAACAAAGTCCATTGCTGAGCAACTCGGCGCCGAGGTACTGTCGCAGACGCTGGATGTCTCGAACCGCGAAGCGGTGTTTTACCATGCAGACCAGGTGGAGGAACACTTCGGCCAAGTTAATCTCGTAATTAACAATGCCGGTGTCGCACTCAAATCTGGTACCTTGCAAACCACATCACTCGACGAGTTCGAATGGCTCATGGGCATCAATTTTTTTGGTGTGCTATACGGCACAAAAGCATTTTTACCAATTCTAGAGCGCGCGCGGTGGGGCCATATCGTCAATTTGTCTAGCCTGTTTGGCTTGATTGGCGTGCCCGAGCAATCAGCCTATAACGCCAGCAAATTTGCAGTGCGCGGCATGACTGAGGCATTACGGCAGGAACTTGAGTTATCTAATAGCACCGTCAGTTGCACCAGCGTCCATCCTGGCGGGGTTAAAACCGATATAGCGCGGAACGCTCGCGTCGGCGGAGAGTTCGATAGCCAGACCGATGCTGAACGAGAATCCGACGTTAAACGGTTCGATAAACTGGCTCGCACCTCAGCGGCATCAGCTGCCAATCAAATTCTGGATGCAGTTCTGACCAACAAAAGGCGCTTATTAATTGGTAGGGACGCCAAGATGATGGACGTAATCCAACGCGTTGCACCAAACGGGTACCATAGAATACTGCACAAGGTGATGCGCGAAACCAATTAGTCCTTGGCCGGCCCAGGCAACAACAACGGCTCCGGGTCTGACTCTTCCGCCTGAGCCTTTTCCCATTCAGTAAATCGATCCAGATCTTGTGATAGCGCATTGACCGTCCAAGCCAACAAACTGATGTCGTCTAGAAATCCCAACCCAAGCAGAAAGTCAGGAATCAAGTCGATTGGCATCACAAAGTAAATAACCGAGGTCGCCAGTAAAGCCAAGCTTTCTTTGGAAATGTCCCGATAGTCGCCTTTCGCATAACGCTTGAGTAATCTAAACGCAGTTTTAACTGGCTCAACGATATCGGAAAAGCGCTCGTTATTACCTAATACGTTTAGAATCCGCGCATTGGAGACCAGCTCTAACAACTTCGCCGGACTGCCCAAGGTCGCATTCACCGCATGCTTGGCTTTTTGGTAGGCCCAGCTGTTAAGAAGTCTGGGTGGTGTTTTTTCTGCCATGCGGGTCTCCGTTATTCACTTAATCATACTGCACGGTCACCGGACAATCCGGTCATGGTTAGAAGTAATCCGGCTCATTCCCCGACCGCCATTTGATATTGCAACCAATACTTGGAATTTGCTGCTCAGTGGTTGGCTTCTCGGCAAGCACTGCATCCAGCGCCGCGGTCAGATCATGTCCATCTATTGGGTGACTATTGCTCGGTCTGGAGGCGTCCATTTGTCCGCGGTATTGCAGCCGGTGTTGTCGGCTATAGACAAAAAAGTCAGGTGTACACGCCGCACGATACGCCTTTGCTACCGCTTGCGTGGCATCAAACAGATACGGAAAATCAAAACCATGCTGCGCCGCAAAGCTCTGCATTAAATCGGGCCCGTCTTGTGGATAGGTCTCGATATCGTTCGCGTTGATTGCCACCACACCAAAACCGTCTTTCTGGGCCCGATTTGCAAGCTGCACCAGCGGTCCGATGAGGTGCAAAACGTACGGGCAATGATTGCAAATGAACATGACGAGCAGCGGCTGTCCATCAAAGTCGGATAAATTAACGATCTGGTTACGATTTGTGACGTCGGGCAAGCTAAATTCGCTGGCAGGCGTTCCCAGATCACGCATAGTTGAAGCAACGGCAGCCATTACTTGTACCTCATCTTCGCGACCTTGCGCGTAATTTTGTCCACATTATCGCGATTCATTTCACGGTGTTCAATGTTACTCAACACTTTGCGTTGCTGCTCTGTTAGCACCGGCATAGGCCAACCGAGTAATTCATGTAAGGTCATCAGCATACGTAAACTCAGGCCCCATAAAACCTGATTCTTACTGTCGTCGATCATCACTCCGGGCATATCCATAGAGTTATCCAACGGGTGCGCAAAGGCATGTGCATTACGGTCATCGTGCAATACTCCAAGTGGC
The DNA here is from genome assembly GCF_014651515.1 of Arenicella chitinivorans. Lineage (NCBI taxonomy): Bacteria > Pseudomonadati > Pseudomonadota > Gammaproteobacteria > Arenicellales > Arenicellaceae > Arenicella > Arenicella chitinivorans. The sequence continues at coordinate 144,595 of NZ_BMXA01000007.1, read as the reverse complement.
AACCACACCATGTCCGCCACTTCATGGTTCCCGACCAGATCCAGTTCGCGATCAGGTTTAAACACAAAACAGGACACATGCACACTATAGACACCATCGACCTTGAGACCATATAAATCATCCAGTTGGCCGACCAGATCTTGGCGTTGCAAACTTGCGCCGACCTCTTCTTCTGCTTCTCGCATGGCGGCGGCCAACGGGCTGTGGTCCGCCGCTTCGATCTTACCACCTGGAAAAGACATCTGGCCCGACCAAGGATCGCCTTCGTGCTGGGCCCGCTGCATCATCAAAAATTCAGTGCCATGCTCTGCGTCACGTAAAATAATGGCAACCGCTGCACGCAACAAGCTTTCCAGCGAGCGAGATTTCGGCTGATAAGCACGAATAAGATTTAGCTCTTGCTCACCAATTAACATATCATCACGAACATCCACATTTACCTTACCTCAATTATGCCTGAACCGAAGGCTGTGTTCTAGAATTCGCTTACACAGCCTCATAAACTAGGGCCTGTTCAGCCTAACAACGTTGACCTTCATTATGTCGAACCCAGAGATAAAAATTGCATTAGCCGAACGGGTAGCACGCGCTGCGAAGAGTATCCGAGACGTGTATGCCGACCCGATCCAAACCGCCATCGTCCTCGGTACAGGTTTGTCGGGATTAGATTTGCCCGGATACGAACCCGTAGCGACCATCCCGTATCATCAGATTGACGCCCTACCACGATCCACCGCTCCTAGCCATGATAGTGAATTACGGCTGGTCTCGAATGAGAACCAAACCATTGCCTTGTGCGCGGGGCGACATCATCTATACGAAGGATACACGGCACAGGAGGTCTGTTTACTTACGTATACGCTGCGCGCCCTGGGTTGCGAGACGCTGATCATTACCAACGCTTCCGGTGGACTGAATCCGGCCTTTACACCAGGCGAGATTATGTTATTGAACGATCACATTAACCTGACCGGCCACAACCCCTTAATTGGTCAGGATGAACGCCTTGGTATTCGCTTTCCTGATATGTCTGAACCCTACGACAAATCACTGATCGATAAAACGCTCAGCATCGCGGGCGAACTCAAGTTACGCGTCCATCAAGGCGTGTATGCTGGTGTGTGTGGCCCTTCACTCGAAACGTCCGCAGAACGGCGGATGCTGCGAGTTTTGGGGGCGGATGCGGTGGGCATGTCAACTGTCCTAGAGGTAATAGCGGCCAACCATTGCGGCTTACGTGTGCTCACCATGGCAGCAATTACCAACATGGCAACAGGTGATGAAAATCAACAACCAGATACCTTAGAAGATGTGTTAGCTAACGCGACATTGGCCGCACAAGGAATGCGTGAAATACTGTCGCGCTTAGTGTAACTAAAACACGCAGTAAACGAGTGAGCGCGTATAGGATTTCGCGCGCTCAGTAAGACCCAGATTACCAGCTTAGATCAGTACCTAGCAGGAAGCCGGAACTGGAACCCAAATCTTCTATCACTGGGTCTTCTAGGTCTAACGAGAAGACTCGATAGCCAGCTTTAAGCGACAATGAAGGCAGTGGTTTGTACAACAATCCTGCTTCAATTTCGTAACCCGTTGCATCCAAGTCCGTGATTTCTTCGTCCAACTCAGGAAAATATGAGGTCAAACCATACACCTGAAAAGAATCAAACACATTATAGCGACCGCTGACCGAAACTTTCGGGCCACTGGCGGCGATTTGCGAATCAATGTCCAGCGCCTGCCAACCTAGTCCAAGTTCCAGATTGGATTTGTCTTGGTCGCCGAATAGGCGTCGCTTGACATCAAGGTTGAAGTATTTGCTGTCTTCAGGAAGTCCGAATACATCGTCTTCATCATTTTGCATCAGCTTCGCGCTGACGCCCCAGTTATTGGTCCAAAACTCGCCTTTCCCTAGAAACGAGTCGTACTGGCTCTCACCGAAGACTGAGACGTTTACATCTTCCGACAACCACATCAGGTTTGGTTTGGGCGCCAGTTCATCGTCATCAGACGCGGCATAACCGGTCAACGATAGCACCATAGTCGCCACAAACAACACGGCCCGAACGCTTGAACGTATCGGAGCTGCTCTGCTTGAATCGTGTGTTTTCATGACTATTTATTAAATTTCTCTCTCGCCTATCCAGATCCAATCCTCTCGGCGTTGGTGTACGCACGACACCGCGAAGATCACCATGTTACCTACCACTTAAAATACTGGTTTTTTATGTAACACTACCAGCACAACCCCAGCGCGATTAATAGTTAGAATGTAAACCCAATATACACCGTGATCGCTCGCCAACAGTTTGCTTTTTGGCTAGCCCTCACTTTTACTTACAGCGCTAAGTCGTTGTTCTTTCGACTAATTACAGTATAGTCCTAAAATATGACTAAGTTATGGCAATTTTGCGGTAAAAGCGCAAATTTAATGTTTGAACCCTCGATTAAAGACCGAAAAACGTGAAAAATGCTTCTCAAAACAGCGTTCGAATCGACAAATGGTTATGGGCCGCTCGATTCTTCAAAACCCGTCAACTGGCGATCAAAGCATTAAAATCCAGCCAAATTGCCAGCGGTAGACAATCCTTAAAACCTGCAAGCCAGGTCCGTATCGGTGATGTGTTGACCATAAAACGCGGCGTTTACACCCTGCAAATCGAAATTTTGGCACTCAGCGAGTCACGCGGGTCCGCGACGATCGCACGGACTTTATACGCAGAAACCGACGAGAGCCTGCGCGCGCGTGACGCGTTGAAACAACAATTGGCAGCGCAGCCGCAAATCGATGTCGATCGACGCAAACCGGATAAACGAGGGGTCCGCTCGCACCGCGCACTTAAACGCGGCGACTAATCTTTAACCGGCATGGCGGCAACCGCCGCATCAATATGCTGACGCAGTTGGGCATAATCGGTAGCAACCGGAAACTGCGGAAACTCATCGATTACATTTTGCGGCGGACAAAACAGAATTCCCTGTTCTGCTTCTGACAACATGGTGGTGTCGTTGTAGGAGTCTCCTGCGGCCACCACATTAAAGTTCAGCTCATGCAAGCGGCGTACCGTTTCACGCTTATGGTCAGGTTTTCGCAGTTTGTAGTCGGCAATTCGCCCTTGCGCATCAAGAATCAGTTCGTGGCAGAAAATCGTCGGCCAATCGAGTTGCTGCATCATAGGCGTCGCAAACTGTTGGAAGGTATCCGACAGGATGATCAACTGATGGTCCGCACGCAACTCATCACAGAACTGCTTGGCCCCATCCAATGGCGTCAACGTAGCAATCACTTCCTGAATGTCCTGAATACGAAACTCATGTTCAGCACATAATTTGAGCCGGAAACGCATCAGTTCGTCGTAATCTGGTATGTCACGGGTTGTGGCCTTGAGTTCTTCAATACCTACTTTTTCGGCAAAATTAATCCATATTTCTGGAATCAGAACGCCTTCCAGGTCCAAGCAAACAATATTCATACAATGGTTGTGCTGCGCGCGCCCGCGTCGCATTTAAGCAGGTTGATGTAGGCTGCACAATAAGCGTTCAGATTCCTCAGTTCAAGCGTTGAATTCGCTTTGCGGCGACTGACGCACGTGACACAATCCGCGCATGAGCGCGATTCCCCTAAGCCTATACATTCACGTACCGTGGTGTGAACGCAAATGTCCGTATTGTGACTTCAACTCACACCAGCAACGCGACACCTTGAATGAGACTGAGTACGTTACAACGTTGCTAGCAGACCTGGATGCCGACCTACATCAGTTTGGACCAGCGCTACAACAACGCCCGATTCAAACCATTTTTATCGGCGGCGGCACGCCATCTCTATTTTCGGCGGACAGCTACGCCCGCTTATTCGATGGGATTCAACAACGACTTGCGTTTGCATCAGATATCGAAATAACGCTGGAAGCCAACCCTGGCAGCAGCGAAGCTGGTAAGTTCAGTGGATTCCGTCAGGCTGGGATCAATCGCTTGTCGATTGGCGTTCAGAGTTTTAACCCCTCGCACCTCAGCGCGCTGGGACGCATTCACTCATCAAACGAAGCCGTTTTAGCCGCACAGGCAGCGCAACAGGCCGGATTTACCAATTTCAATTTGGATCTGATGTTTGGCTTGCCGGAACAAACCGAGGCGCAGGCGCTTGCGGATCTTGCGCAGGCCATCAGCCTGAATCCGACGCACCTCTCTTGTTACCAGCTTACGATTGAACCCAACACCCTGTTCTATCACGCACCGCCGGTAACCCCAGACGATGAAGCTCTGTGGTCAATGCAAGACACGCTACAAGCTGGACTTACCGCGCATGGGTATCAGCACTACGAAGTCTCAGCGTATTCACAAGCCGAAAAACGTTGCCGCCACAATCTCAACTATTGGCAATACGGTGATTACCTTGGAATTGGCGCCGGCGCGCATGCCAAAGTGACCTTAGACAACACCGTGCAACGGGCCTGGAAAATTAAGCATCCTGCCACATATATCGCAGCCGACAATAAGCTGGGCGACAAATCTTGGTCACTCATTGAGCCGAATAAACGACCGTTTGAATTTATGATGAATGCACTGCGTTTGTTGGATGGATTCAGCAAGTCACTGTTCGAACAGCGCTGCCAATTACCGCTTTCATACATTGACGCACTGCTGGAAAAGCACGCAAAGCTCGGACTAATCGAAATCGGTGATGAGCATGTGAGACCGACTCAATTCGGCCACAACATGCTCAACATGATGTTAGAGGACTATCTGGAATATCACTAGTGCTTATCGTGGCAGCGTCACTTTACCGGCAACGCGCTCGTAACTGATACCCCCAGAACCGTCGGCCTGTACAGTGAAATCACCGCCCACATTTGCTACTTTGATACCGCCGCTGCTGTCACGTTTGATCAACACATCTTTCTTAACATTATCAACGTCGATCCCACCGGAACTGTCGACCTCCACCACGAAGTTACCCGAAATATAACTGGCTTCGATGCCACCGGAACTGTCGGTCACGCTCACATCACCTAGCACGTCTTTAATCTCGAGGCTGCCCGATGAGTCCACGACGGTCAGGTTACCCGCAATTTTCTCAATTTCCAGCGGGCCGGATGAGTCGCGCATATCCAGCGCTGCCACATTCTTGATCTCGGCCTCGCCGCTGCTGTCGTCCACATCCAACACCATTTTCTCTGGCACCTTTAAGGTCAGATCAATGCGCGCCTGATCGTAACCGCCGAACAGTGAACGATCCGGGTAGATGGTACGAATTGTTGTCGTGTCGCCGCTGGTGTTGTCGGTCACGTCCATTTTAGCGAGGGCCTCTGCATCGTCTGAGCACAACTTGGCTTTAATCACGATGTCGCTGCGGTTTTCGCCAACAATCTCCAACTCGCCCGCGCCCGCCTTAACCACGAGTTGTTTGGCTTCAGCCACACTCACCGTGCGCTCGAGACTCCGTATTTGGTCACACTCATCGCCCCAAGCCAACGCAGAATTGCTGATCGCCATACACGCGCTCGCTATAAGAATTCGTTTCATTTGGTTACTCCGTAAATAAATTTCGCTCATTAAAGAACTAAGACGCCACGAAGTCAAAAAAGGTTTACACACAGACGAAAAAACCTCTGTATCTGGATTCACTTCAAATCAGTTTAAACCAGTTTATACTTAATGCTGTTGCTTATACATCGTCACTCCCCATGCTCTGGATAAAATCACTTCATATCATCGCAGTTATCAGCTGGATGGCCGCCATTTTGTATATGCCAAGACTGTTCGTGTATCACTCGATGTCCGAAGACACTGAAAGTCGAGAGCGCTTTAAGATAATGGAGCGTAAATTAATGCGCGGCATCATGACGCCGGCCATGATTGCGACCTTGGTATTCGGCGTTTGGCTGTGGCTGGGTTACGGTTTCAAAGGCGGCTGGATGCACGCCAAATTAGCGCTGGTTGTGTTGCTTATGGCGTTTCATATGTGGTGCGCAGCAACAATTAAAAAGCTGGCCCGAGATGAAATACCGCACGGTCATGTTTTTTACCGTTGGATGAACGAACTACCCGCCGTGGCGATGATTATTATCGTGATTCTGGTGGTCGTGAAACCGTTCTAAGGGAGTCATCATGTCCTTAAGCATCACCGATCCGGCATTTCTTTTCCCCGGCATATCATTGTTGTTTCTGGCCTATACGAATCGCTATCTGGCCCTCGCCAACGTTATTCGAGCGCTAAACCACTCAGTAGACGAACACCATTCGGCCAACCTGGTCGAGCAAATCCAGTCTTTGCATATGCGCATCACGCTCATTAAATACATGCAGGCATTTGGTGTGGTGGCTTTCTTGTTTTGCGTTCTGGCAATGTTAGCGCTTATCTGGCAGCAACAAGTTGCTGGCGAAATTCTATTCGTCAGCAGTCTGGCCGCGATGTTTGTGTCGCTGCTGCTGTCGTTGACCGAAGTACTTAAATCCGGTCAATCACTGAAAATTGAACTTGACCGCACCCAAGTCAGAAAACAGCGCAAAAAGACCACCACTTAAATTACTGAACCCTAGGCTCTAGTAACCAGGTAGCAATGTCTGCCGCCACTCTGCCCCTAAAGCCCCCATCGATGGTCTCGCGCGCCATTAGTTTGACCTGATAATCGCACGCGTAATGCCTGTTCACCTCGGCTTCGCTGATAGAAAACGGCGGTCCAGCAAAGGCCGATTGATCATATTCATAGGTCACCAATAGCTGTGGTGCTGATTCTGCCAAGGTTTTCAAATGCGCGGTGTACTGATCTCGAAGCGGCGGCGCCAGTGCCACCAATGCTGCACGGTCATAAACCGCGTCCACGTCGCCCAGCAACGCATTGGTTAAAGCAAAAAAATCGCCCTGCCACACAACAAGATTGTGTGCTGAGTAAGATCGTAGATCACCAACTGATTCCACTGTGTGCGCCAACCCTATTTCGGTGAACAGTTCGGTGAACAGTTCTGAGACAGCCACCGGACTGAGTTCGACACCAACCACACGATACCCGCGCGATAGCAACCAAGCGATATCGCGCGTCTTACCACACAGAGGCACAAATATTCGCGCCGCGGCTGGCACGCCAAGCTGATCTATATGATTAGCCAAGGATGAATTCACCACGCCTTCGTGAAACCCGATGTCTCGGGCTGCCCACTTTTGATGCCAATACTCGGCTTCCATAATCACCTCACTGAATGTTTGTGCGTTGCTACTTTCCACCTCACACCATAGCGCCTCAAGCTAACTTGAGGTCAAACGCTTACTCAAATATTGGCTCATCGTAGCGCACCGATTGCGCTCGGTGTATCCTATTAACATCGTTCTCTGATTAAAACCTACGCATGTTCCACGTCGTTCTGCATAGCCCCAAGATCCCTCCCAATACCGGCAATGTCATCAGATTGGCAGCGAATATTGGGTTTCATTTGCACCTAATTGAACCCCTTGGGTTTGATCTGGAGGTGAAGCAACTGCGTCGCGCAGGTCTTGATTACCATGATTTGACCAATGTGACGCGTCATCCAGATTACTTTTCATTTCTGCAGAGCGTGGTGCCAAAGAAGGTCTATGCTATAACCACCAAGGGTAAAGCCCGTTATTCCGATGTCGCCTTTGAACCCGGCGACGCGTTGTTGTTTGGTTCTGAAACGGATGGGTTGCCATCAGACGTCATGAACAGCGTGGATGAATCAGACCGCGTTCTTATTCCGATGCGACCCAATAATCGCAGCCTAAACTTATCCAACTCGGTGTCGATTCTGGCCTATGAGGCCTGGCGTCAGATGGGGTTTGACGGCGCGGTTTGAATTAAGCGTAGTGCACCGGTCAAACCACTCAATTCGGCTAGCCCAGGTGCAACGATGACTGTGTCGAACCCGTCGAGCTCAGAGTTCACTGGTAGGTATCCTGCAAGACGCGTTTCGGTTTGAGTTCGAACTTTTTCCAGCAGTCCGGGCGCTTGCATCACACCACCGCCAAGAATTATTCGCTCGGTCGAAAGCACACAAAGTAAGTTGACGCACATGTCAGCAAGATTGATCGCAATATCGTCCCACAGCGGGTCGTTGGTAGCCAACTGCTCAGCAGGTTTGCCCGCGCGTTTGGCGATGGCCGGACCACATACCAGTCCTTCAAGGCAGTTCTTATGAAACGGGCAGCTTCCTTCCACACCGTGAGCAGGAACGCGCATGTGCCCCACTTCCGGATGCATGAACCCGCTCACCAGTAGATCATTAACCAAAATCCCGGCCCCCAACCCCGTGCCGACGGTAACGTATACGGCATTCGAGACGCCGAGTGCCGCGCCATACGCAGCTTCGGCTAACAAGGCACCATTTACATCGGTCGTGACTGAGACCGGTAGCCCAAGCGCGTCGAGCAAACCTTGTCGTAACGGATACTCGCTCCAACCCGGCTTAGGTGTTGCGAAGAACTGGCCGTAGCGCGGATCCCGTGGATCGACATTCAATGGCCCGAATGACGCGACACCGATTCCCGAGATCGGACCTGACTTAGTTTGGGCGGTGCGAAAAAAGTCGACCACCTCAGCCATGGTCGAGTCAGGATCACGGGTTTCGATTCGCACCACTGTGTCAAAATTTAACGGGTCAGCGCCGACACCACAAACGACCTTGGTGCCACCGACCTCAATCGCGCCAAAACGTTCAGCCATCTTACGCCTCCGGGTTCAACTTGATTGTAAATGGTGCGGAAAACGTCAACGGTTTGTCGGCCGCCTCGGTATAAGGGGCGATACAAAGTAACTCGCCAGTCGAAAAGTCCGCGCGAAGCACCGTCATACCGAACATGTGTTTCGCCCCCAACCCCAAAGAACTTCCTGTAGGACTGTGTGGCCGCCACGGCCCGCGTACTGACTCAGCGACATACATCCGAATTTGCTTATCTACTTCCGCATCGGACTGCCCTTCATACAGTCGATTGCAGGTCGCACCAATCAAATAAAACTGCTGGTTTTCCGAGTCATGATACACCTTAGGCAATTCGAACTGAGTAAAGCCATTGTCATCGGGGAGTCGTGTTGGTGGATACAAGGTGTCGATCTGATACTCCGCGTTGAGTTTGGCATGCCCCAAAGCTGGCGTCATTCGATCCGCTTTGGCACACCAAAACAGGTGCAAGTCGCCGTCCACTTCGAGCACATACGGGTCACGCCAGGCGAGTATCGGCCCGCCATCTTCTCCGTCTTTATGACCGAGATTCGCACGCTCTGCCAGGTAGTAACCTGCTGCGGTAATTTCTTCCCAATCCGTAACGGGTGAGGAGATTAACTGAATCGAATCTGCGTCTATCGCATTGCCGTCCGAGCTAAACGCCATCGCCATAGACTGAAGAAAGGGTCTCTCCGAGCCCTGTTCAGCCAAGCCCGTAAAGGCAACCAGTTTGCGCTGATCCGCTAGCAATGTCATGGAACTACTCCACACCGTACGCGCATCAAAGCTAGCTAACGCTGGCCTTGGCTCCTGAAAACAACCCAAATCATGCCAACTTTCTCCATGATCACTGGAACTAAAATGGCGAACATGGAACGGCACATTGTTGCGCTCATGCGGCTGTAAGCGAACGCCATTTTTGAGAATACGCTCTACCGCCAAACTGTATAAATGCAAAATACCATCCTGCTCATACGACCACGCATCCCACAAAAAGTAGTCGGGATGCTCGATACCGTCATAGAAAACACTGGCTGCGCCCTGTTGTACAGAATACGTCATAGTTGCTACACCTGATTTTTGTAATCGCGCTGCTCTAGCTCGTGCAATCGTCTGCGCGTTGGGTCTTTAAGCAAGTTGAACACGAAGCCGAAAAACAGCACCACGGCAAAACCAGTCGCGACAATGAATCCGTACACCGCATCCCCACCGTTCGCATCGCTCACGATGCCCATCAATAATGGACCTGCCGCTGCGCCCAAGGCTGTAAAAAAGAGAATCACGCCCGCTGCCGCGCCGTGTTTGTGCTTTTCAAAGCAACTGATGCCTTTCGAGTTAACGGTGGGATAAATTACTGACATAAATAGGCCGGAAAGTGGCAGCAAATACACCGCGGCTGATTTGCCCCAGATAATAGCGCCAAGAAAACACGCCGCGATAATCCCGGTGAACAACACCATTACCGCCGCCCAGTTAAACCTTGCCATCATCCACACGCCAACGAAGCGACCACCAGCGCGCAAAATAAAGAAGATCGGTAAGGCGTAGAGTGCCAGCCATACCGCCTCACCTTGATAGCCAAGTAAGTAGGTTGGCATCCATACATAAATAGCGCTTTCTGTCGCTACATACAGGAAGGCCGCCAAAGAAAAACCCAACGCATAAGGGTCTTTCACCATGCGCAATGTGCGTGCCACATCGATGGGCTTATCGGTCTGAGCCATGGTCTTCGGATAATCGATACGCCACGCCGCGAGGATTAACCCCACGCACAGCACAGCCGCGATCACATACAGCCATTTCCACTCCATGCCATTGTTCAGCAGATAGGTGACCAGGAAGGGCCCAATGATGGCGCCAACGCCAAAGAATGCTTCGACGCCGTTCATGGTCGCGGTGTGCTCGGTCGTTGAACGAGTAATATCGCCGATCAAGGCCAAAGCCGCTGTTTTAAAAATACCGATCGCCAAACCTGACAAGACCATCAAGGTCAGGTAGAACCAAAAAGTGCTCTCTATGACAAATAAAAACGAGTTTGCCGCGAACAGCGCCAACCCGAGTATGATGGCGCGCTTACGGCCTAGTTTGTCGGCGAGATGCCCAAAACACATACCCGCAATGGCAATGGCGACCATTGGTCCATAGTGTAGCAACCCTGCTGCAGTGAGACTCAGATCAAATGCTTTCATGACTTCAGGAATGACCACACCAACTGCGTCGGTGGTCATCGCAAACATCATGAACATTAAATACGTGAGCCAACGAACCGCACGAAGATCATGGGAATGAGTGTGTTGCGTCATTTCAACCTCTCTTGCTGTAGTCAGTTTGTTCGTTTATCGAGTGTAACTGGCCCTGAGCTTCACTGACCGAATCAACTCAGGGCACAGCTACTTTCCCCCCGGAAAAACTAAAAACTGTATCGCAGTGTGGCCGACGTAGTGCGCCCATTTATTGGACGAATTCGGACAAAATCCCCTATAAATGCTGCACCTTCTTCACCTTCCGTGAAACCAACTTCATCGAACAGGTTATTCGCATTCAGGCTTACGCTAAGCTTGTCGTTGAAACGGTAATTGAAGAATAGGTTTGCAGTGATGTAGCTGTCGAACTTAAGGCTATTGTTATCTTGCACGAAGACCTCATCGGTACCAACGAAGTTAATACCCGTATCCCACATGTCTGCGCTGTAGTGTGGCGTCACATTAAAGATATAGTCAGCTTGTCGGCGTGGCGTATTCCCCGCGTTTGCGCCGCTGGTGATTTCTGAATCTGTTAATGTGAGACTGCCTTTGACACCAAACCCGTTGCTAAACAACAAGTCACCTTCTAACTCAAACCCAGATGCGGAAAATGTATTACCACGCAGCGTCTGCGACGTTACTTCAAACTGACGAGACTCTTCGGTATCCGCATCAAAATAAGTCACATAGAAAGACGCAATATCACCACGGTACTTGAAGCCGATCTCAGTCTGTTCCACTGTGCTGTACGCCGACTCACTCAAGATACTGCCATCGTCACGCAGACTGCCAGTCACCCGGTCTGGGGAGGAAATTGCGCCGCCTTCAGATACGTTGGCAAAAAGAGCCATGTTGTCGTTCAGTGCGTAGTTAACCCCAATCGACCATGAATCGAAATCGGTGTCGTAGTCAGCACGTCGAGCCGCCCCCAAGGTTGGTACGGCCTGCTCGTTTGCTGCGATAACACCATCACCATTCACATCCAGTGGCACTAAAACCGTACTTTCCTGGAACGAGCCTGTGACGTCATAATTGTCCTTACGATAACTGGCATCCCAACTCAGATTTTCACCAAAGTTGCCGGAAACCGAAACGTACGGCGCACTGCCTTCGATCTCAAAGTCGTAGGCACGTGTACAGCAGTTACCAAACGCCGGATTGCCATAAAGTACACCACCGATTGAGTCACCTTGATCAAACACACTCAGGTTGCCATCCAAGCGACGGTAATACTGGTTGAAATTCCACGTGGTGCTGATCGTCTGATCCACCAACGCAATACCGGCCTTAACGATCACTGAACCGAAATCAGCACTCAAACTGACATCCGCGAAGTCATTGCCGACATCGTTAACTTCCGTATCAAAGTACACGATTTCGACCGACGGACCCGCAGCGCCATCCACAAAGGTATTCGCCGGGAAAGGTGATGCAAAATTTCCTTCAGTCGATGCAGTACGGTACTTTACCGCGCCGCTCAAAACGTCATTAAAATCATAGTCAGCAGCTAAAGCAAACGAGGTCATCTGCGCTTCAAAACCATCACCTTGCACTGCCGCTATGCCGTCTCGGCGCGGTGCGAAATCAGTCGTGTTTAAGAACAAAGTTCCGTCACCAAAATTGGTACCCAATTCAGAAAAAGTACTACCCCCGCTGTATTGGGCCGGAATTGGCAAATAGGTTGGCACTTCGTCGTCCAAATGCTTCAGATGGAATTTAAGTGAACCCTTGTCGAATGTTTTTGCAACCGTCGCCTTGACCTGAAACCCTTCTTCGATGTCGTCGCTTGCAGCACGCGGTCCTTCGCCCGAGCGATAAAAGCCCCCGATGTGGTAGGTCCAGTCACCACCAAGATCACCGCCATTCTCGATATCCAGTCGCAACGAGTCGTAATCTAACCCCAGCGTTAAACCAACCGAACCACCTGCTTGTTCGCCAGTTTTGGAAATAAAATTAATTATCCCACCTGGCGCGTTGGCTGCTTGCGTCGACGCAGAACCACCACGAATCGACTGCACACTGCCAATTGTGGTATCGAAGCGTAACCAGCTATCTGCTGTGGCGAAGGCGGCATCTCCAACTAACATCACAGGAAATCCGTCTTCCTGCAGCGACAAATAACGCGCTCCGCCCGAACTGATCGGTAAACCGCGCACTTTGATGTTTGCGTTGGCGTCTCCCGATGACGATTCGGCTTGCACACCGGGCACATTCCGAAAAATCTCTGCGGTGGAACGCGGAGCGAAGTTGGTCACGTCTTCTGCGTTGATCGCAGTGACCGACATAGTCGACTCTAATTTACTGGTCGGCTGTGGTACTCCGGTAACAATGACTTCTTCAAGTGGCGCCTCGCGCTCTTGCGCAATGGCTGGGGTAAGCAACATACCACTGACTGACAAAGCAACGGCATTCAACGTTAACGTTTTAGATACGTTCATGATTAATCTCCTCACTGGCTTTCTTATTTTTTAGCACACTCAACAACGGCGTTAAGTGAGATAGACACCTAGGCACTTCTTATTTTTATTCTTTCGCATCGAAACTCCTAGCTTAGGCGCAACTTGGAGTCCAGCAGTGTCATGGTTATGCAAAATACAACCGATTGCACAAAAATGCAACCGGTTGTATTGAAAAAAATACGCTATACTCTCACTTAGGTAGCTTTATGGGTTCGCCGTCGCCTCGGCTCCATGGTTTTGATACGCTTCACATTCCACCCAGAAAGAGGTCGAAAAACAAATGAAAATGTCCGATTTAGCCAAGTTAGCAGGCGTGTCAAAGTCCACTGTGTCACGCGCACTCGCTGGCAGTGAGCGTGTCACTAAAGAAACTCGTGACCGCATTCAGCAATTAGCTAAAGAACACAACTACCGTATGAACATGCGCGCGCGAAATTTTCGCTTGCAAAACATATTGACCATTGGGGTTCTACTGCCCTCCAACGGTCAGGCGGAATGGCTCGCCACAGACCCATTTATCCTTGAAATGCTGGGATCCGTAGCCGATGCACTGGAAGCTAGAGGCGGTCATGAGCTATTGCTGGCTAAGCACTCGAATAACAACCCATCATGGATTGGTGAATTTGCCGAAACCCGCAGCGTGGACGGCATCATCGTCATTGGTCAAAGTCTCTACCACGACGAACTCAACAAAGTTGCTGACATCAGCAGCGCCATGGTGGTGTGGGGCGCGCAACTACCAGATCAAAGGTATGTCACCGTCGGCACGGACAACTACCAGGGCTGCAAACTTGCCACCGAACACCTCCTGAAGCAAGGCCGTAAACGCTTTGTATTTCTAGGCGACACTCGATTTCCAGAAACGCAATTACGCTACCAAGGCTTTCAGTCTGCATTGTCCGAAGCCGGCCTGACGGTCCACGCCGAGCTCATCGCCTATTCTGAAACCGCCAGTGACGCTGCGCTGAACTATGTTTCTGAGTTGCTCGATCAACAACCGGGGTTCGATGCCTTAGTGGCGTCCAGCGATTTGTTGGCATTCAGCGCAATAAAGGCCATCCATGATGGCGGTTTGTCGGTGCCTGAAGATATCGCCGTGGTTGGTTACGATGACATCACCCTGTCTGAGTACAGCAATCCCACGCTGACATCAATCACACAAAATCGCCGAGCAGGTGGGCAGGCTCTAGTCGATACACTGTTTGATTTGCTTGAAAATAAATCGGTCCAGAGCCAATTTATTCCCACCGAACTTGTGGTTCGTGAATCCACACTAGGCTCTTGATCCTGCTACGAAAATATGACTTCAGACCATCTCATTCAGTTTGCTACTTGAGTAACACTGAAGCGGCTGGCTATACTGGGCGCAGCAGGTGTCAAATCGGCAAAGTTCTTGTGCCTGCAGTGAAAACTTTGTTTTAAGGTGACGCACCCTACAGGAGAACAACGAATGAGCGATGATAAACAAACCCAAGATCCGAATGAAAACCAAGAGCAGGTGACTCCAGAGGCCGCTCCCAGCACCGACACAAGCCCACCTTTTGACATCAACAGCGTCATTGCCGATGCCAAAAAAATAATTACCGACCCGGTTGGCTTTTACCGCAATATGCCGCAAACAGGCGGCTTTGTTGACCCCATTCTGTTCGTGGTGTGTATGGGACTGGTAACGGCAGTTATCGGCTTTGTACTTAACATCATCGGCCTAGCCAAATTCAATACCATGATGGGTGGCGCGATAGGCTTCGGCATGCTGATAGGCCTGCCAATTATGTTTGTCATCGGTAGCTTTATTGGTGCTGCGATTCTCTTCGTCATCTGGAAACTGATGGGGTCGCAGAAGAACTACGAAGTTGCTTACCGCGCGACCGCTTACACCACAGCATTGGCTCCGATTGCATCGGCATTGTCCATCATCCCATACGTTGCCGGCATCGTTAAAACGCTCTGGAGCTGTTTTCTGTTGTATACCGCGAGTGTTGAAGTACACGAGCTCAAAGCGCAAACCGCCAAAATCGTGTTCGGCATCTTTGCTGCACTGGGTGTTATTTCCAACGTTGGTAGCGAACACACGGTTCGCAAATACAGC
Organism: Arenicella chitinivorans; assembly: GCF_014651515.1. Taxonomy (NCBI): domain Bacteria; kingdom Pseudomonadati; phylum Pseudomonadota; class Gammaproteobacteria; order Arenicellales; family Arenicellaceae; genus Arenicella; species Arenicella chitinivorans. Next base: position 129,128 of record NZ_BMXA01000007.1, on the reverse strand, counting down.
TCCATGGCGAAAAAGTGGAGCAGCGAAATCAAGCATGAGGCGCGCGAAGGCAGCATTGCGCATTCCTTATCTGAACTGGAAAACATCGAAGACATGACACCAGAAGAAGCAGGCAAACAATTTGGTGAGTTTATAAAAGGCATGGAGAAGTTCTCCAAGGGTATGGAAGAAAGTATCAAAGAGCAAGAAGCGGCTGAGAAAGAAAACGACTAACAGCGCTAGTTCAACCGAGTTAAAAAACGGCCTGTCGAACATATCGGCAGGCCGTTTTTATTTACTAAATCACCTACTAGCGTGCACCCGAGACTAACCGTTCGTCTGCGGGGTGAGTGAGTGTATAGGCATAACGGATGGACCACGTTTCGCCAGCCGTGAGACTTTTTCGCCACACCATGACTCCAGCCTGCTTATCCTCATCTTCGACCGTTGGCGGCGTGGCGTTGTCAGCTTGTTCTATTTTGATATCTCGGTTTTTTGCCACTGGATAAGCGTCGCGCACTTCGACTAGCGCGGCGCCAGGGCGGCGATTGGTTATTTGGTACACCAAATCCATCGCTTCGATACGCTGCTTTTTAAACACACCAGATTTAGCATCTTTGCCACCTTGATCCACCACCTTGACTTCAATGCGCGGATCTTGACCCATCGGCAAATTGACTTCCGCGCCCGGCAACAAACTCGGCATCATCGCTTCGCCCATAAACACACCGTCAACGAACACATTCATCGAACTGCTATACAAAGGATCACTCCCCGTATTCACCAGCTTAGCGGTCAAAAACGCCTCGGTTTTTTGCCGAGGCACAATCTGAGTCACCAGTTCCGCGGCAAACTCATAGCTTTTTAAATCAAACCGCTGCGACTCATCGTTATTATTGCTGATCGAAATACGACCTGGAATCGGGAAATTCATGGCAAAGGTGCCACTCCAGCTCGGGTCCCGAACTTGCTTACTACCGGTAACCACAATCTCTTCAACTGAATCGGCCATCATCGGTGCAGCGACCGCTTGGTACATGTCTTGCCGGCTCGCGGATCGACGTGCTATCGGCGGCGCCAGATTCACAAAACGACTACTCACTTCAGGTGCCACAATGTCCTGAGATGGCTCACTGGTGGACAGGATGACCTTCACGTCATTCCAGACCTCGTCGGTCGACTGCGACACCACCGCTTTCTGCGCCAACAACAATGATTCCTTCGCCGTGTCGAGACGTGCTTCGTATACTGGGTACCACTGCGCATCATCCTGAGGGTAACGCGCCTGAATCGTGATACTACGCGCACTGTCACTAATCAGATCCATCACCACCGTGGACGAGGCTTGACTGGTGCTGCGTTTATCGGCTAACTGGCGCTCCAACAAGGCAGCGTCCTTCTGCAACTCAGCTTTGGCGCGGGCATTGTCACGCAGAGTTGCGTAAGCTTGCGCTGCCCCGCCTTGCATCAAGGTCAGAGCACGCTGCCAGCTGGCCGTATCCGCGTTCGCCTGAGCGGCCCCAGACCACGCTTCTTTGGAATAGCCCGTCGCCAGAGACTCGAGAAAGGTGAGTTGCAGCTTGGCAGCTTTGTCGGCATCCTCCAGAACCTGAATTTTCTCTTGGACCGATTCAAGTGAGGCCCGCAACGTCAGTACTTCTGGGTTGTCAGTATCACGCAACTCATTACGCACTACCTTGACCTGCCCTAAGCGTACCTCAGTATTACTCAATTCCAGTCGCAGTCGCTCTGGTTCTAGATCCGCGGGGAACCCAGCCATCTCGATACGCTGTTCACCTGCATGGGTAGTCAGGCTGGCGGTGCGCGTGACGGTCGCACCATAACTGTACACCGTCACTTCCGAAATTTTACTGGCTAAACTCGCCGCATCGGCGCCCGGCGTCACGAGAGTGCCCACCAGCACCATCGCCATGAGTATTTTTTGCATTTGCATTCTTCCTTACCACAATTGTGAGACATTGATCCAACAGGCAGTCTAAAGCAGAACCTCCGCATACTCAATTCAACAGCAGCAGCGGCTCGGATCGACGAGACACGGCGGTGCGCACGAGGTAGAATGTGCGCCAATCCAAATCGTCAATTCAAACACACAGCATGCAGGTTTTAATCATCGGCAGCGGCGGTCGAGAGCACGCATTTGCGTGGAAAGTCGCGCAATCAGATTCCGTCTCCAAGGTATTCGTGGCACCTGGTAACGCAGGAACGGCGCGCGAAGCCAAGGTCACCAATGTTGACATCGGCGTGGAAGATATCGAACGGCTGATCGAGTTTGCACAACAAGAGAAAATTGACCTCACAATTGTTGGCCCCGAGGCTCCGTTGGTGATCGGTGTGGTAGATGCCTTTGAAAAAGCGGGCTTAAAATGCTTCGGACCCAGTGCCGGGGCCGCTCAGCTCGAGGGCTCAAAAGCATTCAGTAAGGATTTTCTGGCGCGACACGGTATTCCAACAGCGGCCTACCAAGTGTTCACCGATGCCGATCAGGCCTGTGATTACATTGCGCAACAAGGCGCACCAATCGTCGTCAAAGCCGATGGTCTGGCTGCCGGGAAAGGCGTTATCGTGGCGCACAGCGTTGATGAAGCACAAGCTGCCGCGCGCGACATGTTACTCGACAATAAATTTGGCGATGCTGGTGCACGTGTGGTGGTCGAAGAATTCATGCAAGGCGAAGAAGCCAGTTTTATCTGCATGGTCGACGGTGATAACATTTTGCCGCTCGCCACATCACAAGACCACAAAGCGCGTGACGATGGTGACCAGGGCCCAAATACCGGCGGCATGGGTGCGTATTCGCCTGCACCGGTGGTTACCAATGAGATTCATGACCGGATCATGCAACAGGTTATTTTCCCGACCGTGGCCGGCATCAAACAAGACGGCCATCCGTACACTGGGTTTCTCTACGCTGGCTTAATGATCACGCCGGAAGGCACACCCAAGGTAGTGGAATTCAACTGTCGCTTTGGCGACCCTGAAACGCAACCGATCCTGATGCGACTCAAATCCGATCTGGTCGAACTGTGCCTGGCTGGTTTAGAAGGTGGTCTAGGCGAGACTGAAGCCGAATGGGACCCTCGAGCAGCGGTTGGCGTAGTGCTTGCGGCTGGTGGATACCCGGAATCATACGCCAAGGGCAAGCCCATCTCAGGGCTCGACGACTGCGACTCTGCGGATTGCAAAACCTTCCATGCTGGCACCGCATTGCAAGGCGACAGTGTCGTGACTAGCGGTGGACGCGTCTTATGCGTAACAGCGTTGGGTAGCAGCGTGACCGACGCGCAGCAACGTGCGTACCAGGCTGTCGATAAAATTAGCTGGGACGGCATGTTCTGCCGCTCAGACATCGCGTATCGCGCCATCGCTCGCGAAGCGCAGGCTTAATCAACCGATAGGCAACAGGCATGCAAGCATACCTCGACCTTCTGCAAGACGTGTTCGATAACGGTGTTGGTAAAGACGACCGTACCGGTACCGGCACACGTAGCGTGTTTGGCCGTCAGTTACGCTGCAATCTTAGCGATGGCTTCCCGCTGTTGACCACCAAAAAAGTTTTTCTGCGCGGCATCATCCATGAACTGCTCTGGTTTGTGCGCGGTGACACCAATATAAGATACCTGGTAGACAACAACGTTGGCATCTGGAACGAATGGCCGTTTCAACGATACTTGAAAGCGCAAGGGCGAGATCAAGACGTCAAACAAGGTTCCTGTGATTGGCAATATCAGTTGGAAGAGTTTATTACGCGTATCAAGCAAGATGACGACTTCGCCCAACAATGGGGCGAACTCGGGCCAGTGTACGGCAAGCAATGGCGTGACTTCTCCGGCATCGATCAGCTCGACTGGGTGGTGAATGAAATCAAAACCAACCCAACATCTCGCCGCTTAATCGTGTCTGCCTGGAACCCAGCTGAAATCGAAGAAATGGCCAAAGCCGGCTTGCCGCCCTGTCATACCTTATTTCAGTTTTACGTATCGCCAGATAACAAGCTCAGCTGCCAGCTGTATCAACGCAGTGCCGACTTATTTCTTGGTGTGCCGTTTAATATTGCCAGCTACGCACTGTTGACCATGATGGTCGCACAAGTGTGCAATCTCGGACTCGGCGAGTTCGTGCACACCTTTGGCGACGTGCACATTTACAACAACCATCAAGAGCAGGTCAAAACGCAGCTTCAACGCGCACCAAAAGCGCTGCCAAACATGCACATAAACCCAGACGTCGATGACTTGTTCGCGTTCCAATTCGATGACTTCGAGCTCCGCGACTATGATCCAGACCCTGCAATTCGCGCACCGGTGGCCGTGTAATGGAGATCATTCTAATTGCAGCCATCGGCGAAAATGGCGAGATGGGTCACAACAACGAACTGCTTTGGCACCTGCCCGGTGACCTGCCTCGGTTTAAGCAACTGACCATGGGTTCCCCAATTATTATGGGGCGCAAGACCTTCGATTCCATCGGTCGCGCGCTTCCTGGCAGGCTCAATATTGTGCTCACCGAGAACAGCGAGTGGCAAGCAGACGGCGTGACCGTCGCCAATTCCATCCATGCCGCGCTTGAACTCGCAAACGAAGCCGACACCGGTCGTGCCTTCGTGATTGGCGGCGGCCAAATTTACAAATTATTTCTAGCCTACGCCACCAAACTGGAACTTACCGAAGTGTATGACACACCGGTCGCCGACACGTATTTTCCACTGTTCTCCAGCAACGACTTCGTTGAAGTTCAGCGCGAGAAAATTATCGACAAAGAACCTGCTTTCGATTACGTCACGTATCAACGTGTATGATTAACTGTCGTCCAACTGCCTGCTAAAGAGAATCGATCATGAGCCCCGAACAAGCCAAACAACTCGTCGCCGAAGCCGCCATCGCCTACCTGGAATGGGATTGGGTTGTCGGCGTCGGCACCGGCTCAACCGCCAACCTGTTTATCGATGAGCTGGCCAAAATCAAACGCAACATCGAGGGCACCGTCGCCAGTTCCGAGGCGTCCGCCGAACGCTTACGCAGTCATGGAATCAAAGTCTATGAACTCAACGACGTCGGCGACCTACCTATTTATGTCGACGGCGCGGACGAAGCCACCAAACACCTCGACCTGATCAAAGGTGGCGGCGCTGCCCTAACCCGCGAAAAAATCGTCGCCGCAGCCAGCGAGAAGTTCATCTGCATCGTCGATGATTCAAAATTAGTAGACCGACTGGGGGCCTTTCCTCTGCCGGTCGAAGTCATTCCAATGGCAAAGTCCTACGTGGCAAGACAACTGGTTAAACTCGGCGGCAATCCCGTACTACGAGAGGGCGTTGTCACCGACAACGGCAATCTAATCATCGACGTGCACCACCTGCAAATCGACAACCCAGCGGAAGTGGAACGCACCATCAACCAAATTGCCGGCGTCGTCACTAATGGCCTGTTCGCCCAGCGCGGCGCGGACGTGCTATTACTCGGCGGCAGTAATGGGGTTCGGACTTTGACCGCGTAGCGACACCCTAACTTGGTATAACCAATCCCTTACCGTCCTGAACCGCTATAGTCCCGCGCCATCCCAAGCCGCAAAAAAACAGTGTCATCCTGATCCGCAAAAACCCCTGTCATCCTGAGCCGCAAAAAAACTGTGTCATCCTGAGCCGCAGCGCGGCGAAGGATCTAACCAAAGAGATTGCCACGTCGCTACGCTCCTCGCAATGACGCGAGGTTGGGCTAAGCTCTCATCACACATGCCGTCACATTAGCTTGAACCACAATAATTCTCGGCCACCCTGTAGCGTAAAAACCCTCCATCGTCCTGATCCCTGCCATCCTGAGCCGCAGCGCGGCGAAGGATCTAACCAAAGAGATTGCCACGTCGCTACGCTCCTCGCAATGACCAGGGGTTGGAGCGACCAATTGTTACACAACCACCGCGCCAGCTTGACCCGAAAAAATACTTCCGTCATCCTGAGTCGCAAAGCGACGAAGGATCTCTACTCTACTTCCAACCAAACAATGACTTCGACAAATCTTTTTTCAACGGATTTAACGCGACCACTAATGCATTCTTACGACTCCGCTTCCAGCCTTTGATCTGCTTTTCTCTTTGAATCGCCGCCACAATTGAATCCGCGCATTCCCACCAAATTAGATCGGTACAGTTATATTTGGCGGTAAATCCTGGGACTATCTTATGTTTGTGCTGGTACACACGTCTCTCCAGGTTTGATGTAACACCTACGTACAACACAGTGCGTGTTGAATTGCTCGTTATGTAGACGAATCCTTGTTTTGCCATGAAACTCCTCCTTGGTTTATGGGCATTTTTAAGCTTTTAGATTGCCACGTCGCTGCGCTCCTCGCAATGACGTCGAAAGAAAATGCGCCTCACAAATTCATATTAACAGCAGCTTTCGTGCCGACAAACTCCATCAAACCACACCATTAATCTCACTGGTAGTACGAGCAGCAATATTCCCCCGCCTTCCTGAACCCTTGCAACGCCCCATCATCCTGAACCTTTGCAACTACTCGTCATCCTGAGCTGCAACGCAGCGAAGGATCTCATCAATCCCGATCGGGAACCTGACTCAACTCTCCAGCAATAATCTCCTTCATCGCATAATACGACGGCATCTTGCGCAAGCTGCCTTCCCGATGATCCACTAACCCGTAGCCGGGATTGATTAATTGCCACCAGTAAACACGCTCTACCCAACCAGTTTGCCAGGCGATCTGGTAGTACCATTTGAGGTACTTGGCCTGGGTTTCTTCATCGACCGTGCGCGTTGGATTGCCCGAGTTCGGTGTGTAAGGTTTGGTATTCAATAACGGCCAGTTTGTCTCGGTGATCCACAACGCGTCGTCGCATCGATTCGACAGGCGTGTCATCGCTTTAGCGAGACGGAGCTTGTTCTCAAGATCGAAGATGCCGTATTGCGTTCCATAGGGAGAGTGCCGTCGGTTCACATAAAGCAGTGCTGCGTTGGCATCGATATGATAATTACGAAAATTCCATAAGGTTCGCCAGCTAAGTAGCGGCTCAAAATCGATAATTGAGGAACCCAATAACCTCAAATCTTTAAATTCGCTGCGTAATTCCTCCACCGCCACTTGCAGATCTAGCGCCTGACCAGAATGGACGCAACCCCATTTGGTGCGATTAACCGCGTTACCGATCCAGTAGGTGTTGGTGATATGACGCGTGGCGCGGATGATCTTTGCGACCTGGTTTTGCCAATCGGTCAGATGTTGCACACTGTCTCGGCTTTGCAGAATATTGATGACGAACTCATTGTTGGGGAACAGTTCCAAAAACCGCACATAGTCATCCAGTGCATCGACATCCCAACTCGGAATGCGCATCAATAACTGCTTAACACCGAGCTCGTCGACCATTTCAATGATCGCAGACTGGTACTCAACCTGCGGCGCAATACTCAGACCCACGAATTCATCTGAACTAATCCCAGAAGGTCTTTTCTTCAAGCTCAGATATTGATAGGCAATCGCTGGCAAACCAATCAGATTCGACCCGGCTACCTTAGCGTATTCCCAAACATTGCCCATGCCTGAACGCGGTTTGTCTTCATCGCGCATTTTATACGGCTGGCAGGAATACGGGTCCCACCATTCTGGTTGATTTTTCATAACAAAAATGGATTTTCGCGGTCACGACAGCCGGTTAACACGGGCTTGGTATTATTCAAGGATGTATCACGAAGCGCAAGTCAACTGCCCTTATTGCGGTGAAGAGTTCACCGCCTTTGTCGACCTTAGTCAAGGCAATCATCGAACTGTGGAAGATTGCTACGTGTGTTGTCGTCCGATCGAGTTTTTAATCGAATCCGACGGACAGAAGCTTCACCGAGTTGCCACGTTCACTGACGATGAGTCGGTGTTGTAAGTTATTTTTCGAACACCAGATCCCAAACGCCGTGACCTAAACGGATTCCACGCTTTTCGTATTTGGTGTCAGGCCGGTATTCTGGCTTGGGCGCATAACCAGACGGATCGCTGCTGGTATTGCATAGATCTGCATTCTGACTCAACACCCCTAGGATATGCTCCGCGTAATTCTCCCAGTCGGTTGCCACGTGAATATGACCACCCGGCGCCAGCTTCTTAACCAACATGGTCACGAAATCCGGCTGGATTAACCGCCGCTTGTGATGACGCTTTTTGTGCCATGGATCGGGGAAGAATATCTGCACACGATGCAAAGACGCATCTGGAATCTGCTGTTCGAGGACCTGTACCGCGTCGTCCTGCGACACTCGCACATTCTGCAGCCCACGTTGCTTCACCTGCACCAGTAAACTACCAACACCCGGACGATGCACCTCAACGCCGAAGAAGTTTAGATCCGGGTAGGCTTCAGCCATGTCCGCTAAAGACAGCCCATTACCAAACCCGATTTCGAGTACTACCGGCGCGTCTCGACCAAATTCTGCCGCCAGCTCAAGCGGCTCTGCTTTAAGTTCAATACCGTGCGTTGGCCAGAGTTGTTCAATGGCGTTTTTCTGACCAGTGGTCAATTTTCCTTCGCGTTTTACGAAACTGCGGATCGGTCGGTGGTGTTTGCTTGGTTCGTTCATGGTTCAAAATGGGCCTTTCAATCAGGTGTGGAGATTGCCACGTCGCTCCGCTCCTCGCAATGACGATTAAGGACAAAACAGATAACTTTTCTGGATTGGATTTTCACGGCGCTGGCGACAGAGGGCACAATAGGCAATTTATTCTGGATTGAAGCACTTCTTGGTACGTCAGTGGAAGGCGCACCATGCGTTTCTCGTCATTCTGAGCTGCAACCCGGTGAAGTATCTGCGTATGAGAATGTCATGTAGTTTCCAGTAATGACGATAAAGGACAAAGCAGATAGCTTTTCTGGATTGGATTTTCACTGCACTGGCGACAGAAGGCACCATAGGCAATTTATTCTGGATTGAAGGACTTCTTGGTACGTCAGTGGAAGGCGCACCATGCGTTTCCCGTCATTCTGAGCTGCAACCCGGTGACGTATCTGCGTATGAAAATGTCATATAGTTTCCAGTAATGACGATAAAGGGCAAAACAGATAGCTTTTCTGGATTGGATTTTCACTGCACTGGCGACAGAGGGCATAACAGGCAACTTATCTGGATTGAAGGACTTCTTGGTACGTCAGTGGAAGACGCACCATGCGTTTCCCGTCATTCTGAGCTGCAACCCGGTGAAGTATCTGCGTATGAGAATGTCATGTAGTTTCCAGTAATGACGATAAAGGACAAAACAGATAGCTTTTCTGGATTGGACTTTCACAGCGCTGGCGACAGAGGGCACCATAAGCAATCTATTCTGGATTGAAGGACTTCTTGGTACGTCAGTGAGTGGAAGACGCACCATGCGTTTCTCGTCATCCTGAGCTGCAACCCGTTGAAGTATCTGCGTATGAGAATGTCATGTAGCGCCTCGCAATGGCGATGAATTGACAGGAGGAATCACCACCTGCGTCATTCTGAGACGCCGCGCGACGAAGAAGCTCCTTCATCAATACCTCACTCCGTCATTCTGAGGAGCGACGCGACGAAGAATCTAGAATTCTCAACTCGCCAGCAACGCCTTAAGCTCCCCTGCAAACCCTTCCGGCAGCGTGTCAAACCCACCGTAATTCAGCACATAACACGGTGTCTCCCGGATCAACTTCATCATGGCGCGGAATCCGTGACCTTCCAGACTGCGGGCATTCACGTGGTTTGCCATCAGCCGCATACCGGCATCGCCGCTCGACAGACGCTCGAACTCGAAGTCCGCGCCTTTCTGAAACTTGATAAACACGAACATCGACACCGACAGCTCCCCCGAGACGTCAAAGCGAGCCCCAAGACTGGCAGGCGGTACGGCGTTGGCAAAACGCCCTTGTTGCACCAAATCTGATTGCTCGATCAGATGATCAATCGCCTCTAAACCATGCGCTTTGATCTGAATCGGGCGTGCGATACCTTGTAGTTTGTTCTCAGCGTCGATCAGAATAAGTTCATCCGTAACGTAATCATAGCCATTGGCGGCCAACCAAGTGGTAAACGAACTTTTACCGGCCCCACTACTGGCCGGGACGATTAAAGCATGGCCATTATGCGCGACCGCCGCCGCGTGCAAACAGTGTACGTTCTTTGCTCTATCTGCAACATGAAACACAATCCGGTCGGTCAAGTGATAGATTAGATCACCACTCGCTGAAAGTTTACGTTCGACATGCGCGGTGTGATCCAGCAAGGTCCAGTTTGACGACTCGGAATCAAAACCAACGACGATTTTAGTGCCATGTGATCGGGCGACTGGTTCGGCTGGAATGGCCGCTAACGCGAGCTCTACTAAGCCTTCCGCTGCGTCGCCTTTCGCACACACCGTCAGCTCGACGCCGCCATATTCAATGAGCCATCGTCGCATGCTGACTACCCGCTGGTGACGGCCTCGGGTGGCACCACTTCAATCACAGACTGTGCCACGAAATCACTGACCGCTTGCAACACATCGGTTTCGATCTGCGCAGCTTGGTCTGGGTACGCCTCTTGTAAAGCCGCGATGATTTCAGCCACGCTGTGTTGCTCGTTGAGAAGCTGCCATATGATGGCAGACGGCCCATTTAATTGCAGCGTGGTGGCCGTAGCTGGGTTATACAACAATAAATCACCGTCCATGTCTTCCAACAGACAATCCGGCGCTTGTTGATATCGCTTACTTGTGTCCATAAACCTATTGTACGCTAACCGCCGCGAATTGCGGACAAAACCCGTCGCATCAATGATTGCAAAACCGCTGCCGGATGTCGCAACCATTTAACGCGCCACAGTGAGCGCATTGGGTCCACATGATAATGCAAATGCAGCCACCAATCTGACGGGCGGAACAAAGCACGTGACTTGGCTAGCCAGGAATTTTGACTACCTAGGATCTGCCCCAGCGGCTGCATGATAATCCCGACATCCGACACGGCGCGCGTTGGCAAGGGTGACAATGCTGTTTGGAGATCACTTGGCAGCGGCGTCCATAGATGCAAACAGCGCAGCGTATTTAGCACATGCGGATAGCGTTGCTGGAGTGCTTGCCACTGCCCGGATTGCAACACGCGCTGCGCCAACCCAACCACATCCATCACATTAATCAACTTCAATGCCGAGCCCGGATGCAGCCCCTCCAGATGCAATGTCACCTGATGCAGCATGGTGAGGTCATCCAAAGCGTTCATCGTTAGCGCTTGCCAGCTAATAGCCTGAATCTGATCGCGCGACTCTGGGTAATAGCAGTGCCCCGCGGTATCGCGTGACACACCATCAAGGTGCAGTTCAACACTGCAAACAAACCCATCAATTGTCTTGGTGGCATTCGGGAGTTGATGCACATCGCGCATAAATTTGGACGGCTGCGCGTGCGGCAAATGAAATCCAATGGAGCGCAATGCGTCCGCCGCCCGGCTCAGGTCAGCCCGACGCAACAAGAGGTCCATGTCACGCATCGGACGTAAATACGCCTGACCGTATAAATGCGGCATCAAGGCAGCGCCCTTCAAAGCCAGGTAATCAATACCCTGCGCCTGAAACACGGTATCAATCTGTTGCAATGCGTGATATCGCGCTTTGGCCGCGCTGTGATGACGCATTTTCAGTGCTTTTAATGGCGCGTTGAGTTGCTCTGGAACCGGCAGGTCGTATTCCTGAATGTGTTTGTTGGCAAACCCCGATAAACCATGCAGTTCAATCTGGTTTATCCACGCCTGCCAATCAGACACCGCGAGCAAGCGTTCACGCGCAGCGGTTTGCGCCTCACTGTCTAACGTGAAGCGCGCTAAAACCGAGACTGAAGGGAGCGGCCTATGCATAGTGCGAGTCTAAACCAGCTCGCACAAAGCACAAGCCCGCGCATCAGAATTACACACACTATTTTCATGAAACGAATCACCACCTTCATCTAATCAAGGTCTGAAAAATGCTACCCTTAACGGGCTTAACCCACTGGCTTTTTCTGACACGCGCAATGCAGACCATCACCAACACCTTACTCAACTGGCACCGCGATCACGGCCGACATCATTTGCCTTGGCAAAACACGCACGATGCGTATCGGATTTGGCTGTCGGAGATCATGTTGCAACAAACTCAGGTCAGTACAGTAATACCGTATTTCGAACGCTTTGTGGATCGCTTCCTGCGCGTGACGGATCTGGCGCACGCTGAGCAAGATGAAGTCCTGCATTTATGGACGGGCCTTGGCTACTACGCTCGTGCACGCAACCTGCATGCGGCTGCCAAAATCGTCGCCGAGAAGTACGACGGGCACTTTCCGACCACCTTCGACGAGATGGTCGACTTGCCCGGTATTGGCCGCTCCACCGCTGGGGCAATTCTGGCCTTCTCGACCCGTCAGCGCTTTCCAATCCTGGACGGCAACGTCAAACGCGTACTCGCTCGGTTCTACGCCATTGAAGGCTGGTACGGCGTCAAAGCCGTGGAGAACAAACTCTGGGAACTGGCCGATCTCAACACACCGCAGGACGATGTGCACATCTACACGCAAGCCATTATGGATTTCGGCGCGACCCTCTGCACCCGCAGCAAGCCCAACTGCCCAGACTGCCCGTTAAATTCGGACTGCACCGCATTACACACCAATCGAGTCACCGAACTGCCGCACGGCAAACCAAAACAAACCAAGCCGAGCAAGCAAACCGTGATGCTGTTGATCAAAAACCCAGACGATGCATTCTGGTTGTCACAGAATCCACCCAGCGGCATCTGGGGCGGACTCTGGTGCCCGCCACAAGTAGAGTCAGTTGAAGATGACTACGTAATCGACGGCCTCTCGGTCACTGCGCTGCAAACCCTGCCTGAACTCAAACACGTGTTCAGCCACTTTACCTTGCACATCACACCTGTGCTGTGCCTACCCAACCAAACAGCAATGAACGTCGCCGACTCGAGCGCGGTATGGTATAAACCCCATTCAGACCAAACGCTCGGCCTCGCCGCGCCGGTCAAGAAATTGTTAGAAACGTATTAGCGCGTTGTAAGCCACGCGCACAGCATCAGGAGCCTAACGTGTCACGCACCGTGTTCTGCCAAAAACTGCAAAAAGAAGCCCCCGGCCTCGCCTTTCAAACTTGGCCTGGCGAACTGGGTAAACGCATTTTCGAAAATATCTCGCAAGCCGCCTGGGACCAATGGGTCAATCACCAGACCATGCTGATCAACGAATACCGTCTAAACCCCATGGACCCCAAGGCCAAAGAACTCATCGTGAGCGAAATGGAAAAATTCCTGTTCGGCGAAGGCGCAGAAAAGCCCGCTGACTACGTGCCACCGCAAAACCCGAACGATCCCATCGTAGACGAGTTTTAAACCGCATAAAATCGCAAAAAGTACTTGACTCAAAACGCGCATTCCTTTGTAATGCGCTGCTCCGAAAGGAACCCCACCCAGTCTGACTAACCAAGCTCAGACGCACAAATGGCCAGGTAGCTCAGTCGGTAGAGCAGGGGACTGAAAATCCCCGTGTCGGCAGTTCGATTCTGTCCCTGGCCACCATTTTATCTTTTAATTTCAATGGCTTGACGAAACGTCCTTTCGTTGATTTCCCTTGCCTTTCGCCAAAGGGTACAATTTGGGTACACTGCTCAGATTCGGTACTTGTATATGGCCACAATAACCAAGACAGACTCAGGAAAATGGAAGGCAATTATCCGTCGCTCTGGCTGGCCAAAAGTATCTAAAACATTCCGTATAAAACGCGACGCAGAGGACTGGGCACGCACTACCGAAGACGAAATCATTCGCGGTATCTATATACCAAGAAATCACTCTGAAAAGCTCACCATCGCCCAGGCATTGCTCAGATATACAAAAGAAGTTACGCCAACGAAAAAGCCAACCACTCAAAAACGAGAATTTGGCCGTGCAGATCAGCTAAGTCAAGAACTTGGCCGCTATAGTATGACTGCACTAAATACAGAAATCATCGCTAAGTATAGAGACAAAAGAGCAGAAGAAGGAAAAAGCGCAAGCACGATTCGTTTAGAGCTCGCCCTTCTCAGCCACCTCTATTCCACTGCAATCAAAGAATGGGGATTAGGCCTAGTCTCAAATCCTGTAATGAATGTACGGAAACCTAGCCCCGGAGCTGGCCGAGACAGAAGGCTCGTTGATGACGAGGAAGATCGCCTACTTAGAGCCTGCAACCAACACAGCAACCCCTTCTTAGGATGGATAGTTCGCATAGCTTTATATACAGCTATGCGACAAGGCGAGATTCTTGGGCTCGAAAAATCAAGAGTTAATCTCAAGAGAGGTGTTCTTACTATTCACAATACAAAGAACAACGACTCACGAACAATACCTCTATCAGACAAAGCAAAAGCTGTATTCAAAGAAGTTCTGCAGCACCCTATTCGCCCTTTAGATACTAATTTACTATTTTATGGCGAACCTGGAAAAGACGGCAACCGTAGACCATACACTTTGAATAGAGTTTGGAGCTCTGCGTTAAAAAGAGCTGAAATTACAAATTTGAGATTCCATGATCTTCGACATGAAGCCACAAGCAGGTTTGTCGAAGCAGGACTAACTGACCAAGAGGTTGCTTCAATTACTGGTCATAGATCAATGCAAATGCTTAAGAGGTACACTCACCTTAGAAACGAAGATTTAGTAAATAAAATATCTAAAATTTAATCACTACGATAATCATGGCGTGGCCATCGAATAATTAGAAAGAATGAGCGAAACAATTTACTGTCCAAGAAATTTGCATGACGTTTCAGCAGCAGGCTTCATAAACGAAATATGGCGAGTAAAAGACGTAGCTCATATTACTTTGGATTTTAGCAACCTAGGCTGGGTTTACCCTTCTGGAGCACTAGGGCTAGCGGTCGGCATTAGGAATATTACAAAACAGCGCTTTAAGAAACAGCTACGCACTAGTGTAAGTGGCCATCGATCAAATGAGGCTTGCTCCTATCTGCAACACTTTGGCTTCTTTAAGTTTGTAGGTATAGACGCAGGAAACCCCGTTAACTCAACATACGGAAACACAAACTATATTCCAATTAAATCTATTCAAAAATCTGAACTCGAAGAGAGTGAAAATGTGCTCCAAGTAGAGATTGAAAATAGGTCAAACGAACTAGTGAAAATTTTGTACCCTAACTCAAGAGACGCCTATGCCGCCGACTTCCTAGGGTATTGTATGCGCGAAATAATAAGAAATGTATTTGAACATTCAAAAGCAAAAGAATGCTTTATGATGGCTCAAAAATGGGCCGATGGCTTTGCTGAAATATCAATATCTGACGAGGGTATCGGTATCGCTGAAAGCCTCTCGGCAGCGCATAACATTGCGAATAAGAGATCCGCTATAAGAATGGCTTTACTGCCAGGAATATCTTCAGAAGTAGCTCCACTAAACGAAGATAGGTGGCAAAACTCAGGCTTTGGCTTGTACGTTCTCTCTCAACTCGGCAAGCAACTAGGGGGATTCTCTATCGTGAGTAATGATGTAATGCTGTCGCTTAGAAATGAGCAAGATCAAGTGATCATCACGCCATCAAAAGGTACAACAGTCAACCTCCGAGTCAACACCAACGACGCAGATTACCTCCCCAATATTGTCAAAAACGTTATCACGAAAGGAGAAGAACTGGCAAAAACCATACCGGGCGCACGGCCCATGGCATCAAAGGCATCGAAATCTTTATCTATTTGGTAAGTACCGTACTCTGCTTGGTTGTAAAAATATAGAACCTGAGCCAAAGCCCCAATAAGTTAGTTCTGGATACTCCATTTTTCAACTAACCACCTTCATTTGAAATAAAACATATCGAATCTGTAAATGCTTTTGTTTTACATCTCGAGTAAATCATCAAGAATATCGTCAACTCCAGAGGCCTGTTCTCTAGCTGTCTTAAAAAGATCACCTAAGGCGAGAGAACTTTCATTCGCTTCCCAAACAACTCGTCCTTTGTCATCAACGATACAAAAGCCAACGCCTTCAATCCAATGATACTCATCCTCATCGGTAAAATATTTAGTACGTAGATCGTAGACCCCCAATTTCCTACCTTTATATTCGGTTTGTAAGTATAGAGGAACAGATTGTTCTGTTTCGTAATTTAATGCTCGGGGCGCATCTTTAACTGTCCACTCAACATTCCCGTTAGAAGTTTCACGGATTAATTTTGTAATCAGCTGTGTTGTTTTACTTTCAGTACTCATAATTAATCCCATTTTGAATCTTTTACCAATTGCTGAAGTGTCGTCATCAAGCCGCTTAGTTCTGTGTAGCGTTTCCACGCCTCATCTTCTGTAAGACCAGAAAGGTTTCCATCCAAAACTAGGCATTTTTTAGGGTGAAGCTTAGCTAAATAATCATCTAATTTCTTTTTTTCAACTGATGGCAACTTGGGCCTTATACTTTCAAGTAAAGCTTTGATGGTTGAAAAAGTTTTTAAAGCAGAGGTTTTATCAACCTCCCATTCTTTCAATTGATCGGATAATTGGGAAGCCGATTTCGCCAAATCTCTATTGAGCTCAGGTAATCTTGCTCTACGCAGAAAAGAAATTCTAATCTTTCTTGCCTCAAACAATATCAATATAGTCACTATCAACCCAATAATGGAGCTTACGGAGCTGATGGTATCTAGACTAGGCATCCAATTACTCATTTACTAAATCTCTTTTTCAAAAACTAAACGGTTTTATTGATAGTTATTTAAAGACCATGTAACTAATTAGCTGTCAAAGAAAACGTCTTTAGCATTCATATATTTAAGCCTCTCAAACCTTTCAGACTTATTTTCAACGTCTTCATAGAGATATTCTAACTCGTCGATTAATCCTATTTTATCAACATCATTTTTAACTGCGTCTAAATACTCGCGCAGCATAGCGATATCAAAATTCAGAGGGTCAAAACTTTTTATAAAATCAAGGTGGTCTGATTTACCCTTGTATGAGAGCAGAAAAATTAACAACTCCTTCCATAAGATATCTTCCAAAGAAAAGTCCACATCATCTCCCAAGATAAACTTATAAGCTTTAGACTTTGAACGTACTTCATAGGTATATATATTTTTTCTATAGGATTCGTTTCTGATCACACTGTAAATTTCGTCCACCACTTTACGCACTAACTTTCCAATAAACTTCTTAGTCTTTCTAGTATTAGAAACAAATGAATCACCAAGTATATTCGAGCTAAATTCAAGCTCTATATGCTTATCTAAGAACGAAATTAGTGCCTCTTTTTCTTTAGACAATTCTTTTACAGTATCCAGACTATATCGGTCATACCTGTAACTTTTATAGAATTTAGCAAGCAATGACAAAAACTCATTATGTGCTTTACCTAAGCGTAGATTCTGTTGTTTCTGGACTCTTGAAATTAGCTCAGAATGATTGTGTGTTATTAGAGTCTTTTCGAACTGGATAGGATCGATTCCATCTTCATACTCTAGAAGTATGATCGACACCTTGATCAATCGCTCCAGTCCGACGGATAGATTATAGAGGACACTAAAAATTTCTGTTTCATGATGAAGGTACTCGATCTCATGGAGGGCGCGCAATCCATCGTAAATAAACCCGCCAGCTACTTCTATTTCTTTTAGAAGTTCAAAATTTTGCCAATAGTCAGATAATTTCATGACGTCTACGCATGCCCAAAAAGGATCTATTTAAAGTTTCGCAAATTCATTATCGAATCTTGATGCGTTGTCAGCCGCATTTTCTTGGGACTGTAAATCTTCCCGATACTCAGCCCCATATTCTCGAACAATATCACTAGAAATATTTTTGTAATTTTTATGGAATATGGATGGAGACAACAAAAAACTCTCTTCGTCAGGAAAGTTAGCAAAAGCTTGATAATAGATACCGGTTTGACTATATCCACACCAAACAAACAAGGCTCGATATAGCCAAATGAACATTTCTTCAAGAATTCCTATTTCACTAAGCTCAAGACTTATAGATTCGTCACTTAAACACTCGATTAAAACATCAGCCATCTCGAGTACATAGGAAAAATGATGGTAATAGTCCCTTTCTAGGCAAAACCTGAAAACTAGAATGCAACCACTCACAAAGCTTAGTGGTGTGCGTCTACCCAAAAATTCGACTTCAGAACTATCAAAGTTTTCATCTCTCAAGAATACTAATAAGCCGCCGATAACGGCTTTCAATGATTGATTGTCTGCTTGCCGAAGATAGCCGTGCGGTAATATGGCGTTTAACCATACAAACTCTCCATCACCCTCTTCGATTAACTCATGGATGCGAGCCATATCCGACCACATAGCATCGAATAAATAGGAATCGGCGGGCCCTGAGCAATATATATAGCTGGAGCTAGGAACTAAATTTTCTATTCGGTCCCTAACTAAGGGCCCGGCATTAGAGCCAGCAGCATATAAATGCCATTTTGAACTCGCTTTTTCATCGGTATCATCCAAGATTCTACCAAGATGGTTGATTGATTCAGCCCCAGTAACCTTGCAAAGATGATGCAGCCAAACCTTGGTCCGAATAGACTTTTCTAGCTTAGTAGCCTTCGCGTCTCTTCCTCTACCTCTACTAGCCATATGACTTCCCGATTTAATTGGCAATAAATTTGGGGGGATAATGTTTCATTACCTTTTTATATTGCGTTAACAACGTAAAGTAAAGGTAAACAACATGAACACTACGCTAGATTACTTGCAAAAGACGTATGGCCCTCTGTTGAAGATGGGCGCTGTTGCAGAGTTTTTAGGTCGCAGCCCAGAAGGACTACGCGTATCACTCTGTAAAGATGATCCTTTATCGCGCCATTTGAACGCAGGCAAAGTAAAAATTGGCCGCAGAGTCTATTTCAAAGCTGATTGTGTAGCTGAGCTCCAAGAGAAATTCTCGGCTGAATAGCCAACGTCTTCGGCTGATAATCACCATGACACGCCATCAGAAGCGGTTGATCGAGGGTGCCGCTGTTATTCAAATGCACAGCGCCTTTCAAGCTGGCGCAATAGGCTATATGCCCACAAATCTCATAAGAGCAACCATGCCACACAGGGCTACTCAAGAGAGAATATTTGAGCGTGTTGACGGCAAGCTTAAAGTGACTTATGCCGACGTAAACGGAGTAGGACTCCCCTATGGAGGGCTGCCGAGAATAATCATGGCTTGGGTAGCTGCTGAGGTGATGCTTAAAAAGTCTAAACACATAGATATTCATCGTTCACTCGCTCAGTTTTTGAAGGTGTTGAGCATGACATCAACAGGCGGAGAGAAAGGGAGCATTAAGCGGGTAAAGAAACAGTTTATAAGCTTGTTCTCATGCTCCATCGGCCATCACTTTAAAGATGACGACAAGGAAACGATTGAAACGCTATCTCTGACTCGCAGACAACAATACTGGTGGACACCTCTAATCGAAACCAGTAGTGGCTATAACGGCTCATTTATAGAGCTCTCTGATGAGTTCTATAACCACATTCTAGAAAGCTCGGCTCCCGTAGACATGAGAGCCCTGCACCTGCTCAAAAACTCGCCTATGGCCATGGATATATATATTTGGCTCACTTACAAAATGAGCCATCTAAAGAGGCGTGTTGATATTTCTTGGGTAAGTCTAAAAGCACAATTTGGAACTGGGTATGCAAGTGACAAGAAAGGTTTAAACCGATTTCAAGAAGCCTTTAAAAAATACCTGGCGACGATAAAGGCAATTTACCCGGATGTGAATGTTGAACTTAAATACGGGTTTGTGCGCCTTCACCCTAGCCCAACTCACGTACCAGCCAAGACAAGTAGTTGTGGATAAGGCTGTGAATTCAGATATTTATCCACGCATAAACGGTAGTTTTTCCTTGAATGCATTTACGCATAAATGGGGGTTTTTCTTAGCATACTTGGCGGTATTTATACGCATATTTGGGGGTACAACCTAATATGAATATTGATATCTATAAACCTGTAGTTAAACAGGTCGAAATTGTGGACAACTTTTTAACCATGAGACTTTGTAAAATAATCCTATGAATAAAATTGCTTTCATATCTCAAAGCGGCAATGTGATGAAATCCAGTCTCGCAAGTGCAATGGCAGTCGAATGCGCCATAAATGGGCTTGATGTAGCAGTAGCCGACCTGGACAAAGAACACAGAACCATATCTCAATGGCTCGCCGCAAGAATAGAAAATGAGATCAATCCAACCTTTCATGTTTATTGCGTAAACAGCGCTAAAGACGCACTAAATTGCTTTAGTGATGAAAGCCTGGCAATCATCGATGCACCCAGTAGAGCAACTTCAGCGACTGCCTTAATAGCAAAAAATGTTGATCTCGTAGTTCTACCAACGCCTCCCAGCAAAAAAGACATCGACCTGTCGCTAGGCACACTTTATCAACTAATAAATGACGGCGTTCCAATGAATAGGCTAGTGTTAGTTCTTACGCGCGTAGGAACAGCTGCAGAATTGAACCAAGCTATCGACTATATAGGGATGGCTAACTTTGGTGATAGATCGCCGCACGTTCTCTCAAGTGTGATTTGGGAACGTGTCGGTTATCGTGGAGCAATCAACGACTCTTACTCGATTACTGAGACATCTTTCCAAACACTTAACGACAGCGCTAAAGCAGTTATCCACCAGTTGTTATCAAAACTTCTCCGGTAATTGCGCGTGAAAACAGAAGATCAGAAAAACGTTTTTGCAGAATTGCAGAAAAACAGAAAAACGCGAGGGAAAGGACTGGCATCACCTCCAAAGATATCTAACGAAGTGGCCAATACTCGTTTGCCTGAGCAATCTGAAGCAATTCCACTTAAAACACAAAAGCCAAGACGCACTTATCGAGTTAGCACTTATATCAGCGAAGATGCTGGAGAAGTTTTAGACCAGTTGACTCTGGCCATAAAAAGGAAAGAAGGGAAAAAACCCAAGATAGCTGAAGTACTAGAGCGATCACTTTCAGCTTTGAACAAACAGCTTTTAGATAACCAGGAGTAAATATGACTCAAACAGTCCACAAGAAAAAGTTAGAACTAGAAAAAAAGTTACGTAAAGTTGCTGAGCGAGAAAAACAGTTAAAGAACCAGCTCAAGGCCATCGACGCACGAGAACGAGAAGCTGCCAGAAAACAAGAAACTAGAGCTAAAATAATTCTAGGTGGCTTCTTAGCATCTCGGATAAAGAGGAAAGATCCTCAATTCCTTGATTTGCTAGAAGTTGCGCTAAATGAAGTCTCTGACAGAGACAAAAATACTCTAATAAACTATCGAAATTTACTTTTAAACTCCTGAGCTATTTATGAATTTAACCCAACTTTACTTGTTGATATTTCCGGAGGAAGAATGCTTCAAAATTGGTAAGGCAAATGACGTATTTAAACGAAGCAAAAGCTTCGCATGGCTTGCTGAACCGGATTACGATAACTCTTACAGCCTAACACTCAATGAGCGTAAGGTTTATCAAATAGAGAAGGCTCTTCATCTTTTTCTAGATGACTATAGCGTTGATAAGGGTAATGGTGACGGCCACACCGAGGTTTTTGAAATTGAAGGTCTGACGTTCGCATTGGAGCACATAGCCACTTTTTCAAAACGCCATCCAAGCACAACTTTGAAAAAGGGAATTGAAAAGCCTGCGCCCATTGACCGAGAAGAACTTACGGAGAGAAAATTAAAATCTAATCTGGTCGGGCAAGTTAATAGTCACTCTGCACAAGTAATTCAACTGGCCAAAGGCGTTGAACTAGCTCGTAGAGTCATCAACATTTTTATTAAGCGCCATCACAGAATACCTTACCAATTCACAATAAAAAACGAATATATGTACTTGCGCTTCCCTCAATCTTACATGCGCATAAAAGGATATTTTCTCGAGTCTCTCGCCTTTGACAGAAACCCGACTCTAGGTAGTTTTAGCTTTAAAGGGCGATCTGTTCACTATCTGTGTGGTATGGGTGATAGCAACGTATTTGAATACAAGATACCTCTGAAGCTTACTGATATCGATGGAGCAATCAGCGACACCCCATTGAACGAATTGATATATCCATTACTAGAGCCCCTTACGAAACTACCAAGCAAATCCAAATCGTTAAAGGAAGACTTAGAAGCTCCAGAGCCGAAGTTTGGATTTATGTAGCTGAACTAAAGTTGGTTTTTTTAATCGTGAATATCGGAATTAAGCCTGACGATAAAAAGCTCGAAGTCCGATTAAGTCTGAAGACTACTACAAGTAACTCGAAATGGATATAAACTAACATTTGTAATTTTTGAGCAACTGGGATAACTTGTAGTCATGAAAGAGAATTCAACCGAAACAGATTTGAAGCAAGAAGCTTTGCTTTCTCCTCAAACAATTGGTGACGACGTACCGAAAGCTATAGCTATGGCAATTGAAAGCGTAACAAGGGACCCAGACCCAACTTTGAGTCATTACGACTTCAGTGATCACACAAATCACAACTAGGAGCAGACTTTGTCAGATTCTTCAAGCATCAATTCCGAAAACAAGTCAGTAGAAGAGTTCCAAAATATAGGCACTCTTAAATCCACTGTAATTGAGCATGAAAATAAGTTATCTAAGGAGAACCTTAGCGTAAGCGCACCTAAAGCAATTCTTTTCGCGTTAAGGACCCTCGAGGAAACTGGATGCGCTCATAATGATCATCAGCAACATCATGACAGCGATAACCGGTGATTTACAAAATTCTAAACTGATCCCCTTTCATACATTCATACTGAAAATACAAAGTAGGTGCAATCTAAACTGTAACTACTGCTTTGTTTACAATAGAGAAGATACATCCTGGAAGTCCAAGCCAGGCTTAATCTCAGAAAAAACAGTGCAAAAAACAGCTCAACGTATTCTTGAGCACAATCAGTTTCATCAAAAAGAATACACTTCCATAATTTACCACGGCGGCGAACCTATGCTTGGAGGTTGTAACCATATTGAAATGGTTACTTCTATACTAAAAAGCACGCTTGAAGCTGAAGGCATTGATTGCAGATTTGGAATGCAATCAAACGGTTTACTTTTCAACGAAGAAATGGGAGACCTGATGCTAAAACTCGGCCTCAGAACTGGTATAAGCATCGATGGCCCTCCTCATATCAACGACCGATTTCGCGTTGATCATAAGGGGAGAGGGTCTGGACAAAAACTACACGAACGTCTCCAGCTATTAACTTCAGCTAAATATAAAAAGCTTCTTTCGGGGTTTCTTTGCGTAGTAGACCTAGATAATGATCCAATAGAGATTTACGAATATCTGAGATGCTTTAATCCACCCAGCATGGATTTCTTATTACCATATGATAACTGGCATCGGTTGCCTTATAAATTTGATCAAACTGGAACAAACAATTTGTATGCAGACTGGTTTATCCGGCTCTTTGACCACTGGATTGAAGATAAGAACCCAATTCCTATTCGTACTTTTGACAGTATGCTAAGAATTATGTTCGGAGGTAAAAGCTTGGTTGAGTCAATGGGAGTCGAACCTGTAGATTTGGTAGTAGTGGAAACAGATGGAGCTATTGAAGCGGTAGACTCTTTAAAAGCCGCAAAGGATGGGATAACGGATTTATCTCTTAATGTATTTAATAATTCCTTTAACGAAGCCGCAAATCATTCAAGTGTTGTTGCGCGACAACTTGGTGCCAAATCGCTTGCTGAAAAATGTAGATCTTGTGATCTGGTTAATATTTGCGGGGGGGGGATACATTCCAACAAGATATTCCAAGGAACGGGATTTCAACAACCCAAGCGTTTACTGCACGAATCATGAAAAGCTCATTCGGCACATTTATGACACTGCGAGTTCTTATGTCAATTGACCATGAGTTTGTTTAATCTAGAAAACAACGATCTCGTAGCCCATCCATTTAGACACTCTACAGGAATAGGAGTGCTTCCTAATAATTTGGTTAGAGATGTTCTCATCTGGTGTAGAGAATATCCAAATTGGAAACATAAAACCCTACCCGATTTTTTGTCGCTTTATTCAAACCGCCCGGCTCAGGATGAAATACCTAAGTCCATAAGTTGGCTGTTCTCTGATGAAGCATTTTTTTCAGCTTTACGGCACGTACAAAAAGTGTATGACGTGGAACTTTCTTCTCAAATAGATATACAATTTCAAAAAATGAGTGAAAACGACTACGTTAAAATTCACTCCGATCATCACTCGAAAAAGAAACAGACTCATAGATTTCTTATTCATTTTAACGAAGGTTGGACCGAAGAAAATGGAGGATACTTTATGGTTTTTGGCGACGATAACGGAACGCCGAATTTGTCTGATAATCGAACATACCTTCCACTGTCTAATTCAGTTTTCACGTTTGAAATTTCAGAAAAGTCCCATCATGCCGTTTCAAAAGTACTGAAGGGGGATCGCTATACTTTAATGTACTCATTTCGTGCGAAACGATAACTTGTCTATTAAAACAGGTGTCTGGTCCACCAAAAAGCCTCATTCGTAGAGTATGTGTACATCCAGGTTATGATCCACGCAACGTACTTTTGCTCGATAAGAAACTTTAAATTTCTAAATATCGCGCTATGGATTCCCAATTAGGGAAAGCTTTGCTACCGAAATGAATAAGCTCTCCTTGGAAATTTTCCTGGCCTTTTCCTTGAACATTGTCATCAATTAAATAGTCACCAATGTTCAAAGCTTTATTAGGCGAAATAATTAGCTTTTTACAGAAATTGAGCCCAAAGTATTGCTCTATCCATATTCGCTTCTCGATATAACTATTCGGATTTCGGACCGATGGTGAAGTCAAAATATAAGGGTCATACTTATTCGATTCAATTAGTAGATTCACGGTTTCAAGTGCTTGCGGGAGTGGTTCCAAGTGAACAAAGAATCCACACTGTGAGTGCGGCCACGTAATCTCAGGCCTATCGATGAGCGATTGCTTATAACTGTTCTTGAAGTTACAGAGCGTGTCATCCATGTCGATATATACAATTTTCATACTAAACTAGCTCACTGGAATAGTGTTGACTGTGATCTCCTAGCCTTACTAACTTGAGCACTTTAGATGCCAATCATCAATCGTTTTGAGCATCCATAAAGATAGCGGATATATAACGAGTACAGAAGATAATAGCGTCGCCAATGGTAGCGAGATCGATGTTATTGGCGCGGTTGCCGTAGTAGCTATGCCCGCCCCGATAAAATGCCATAGTTTCATTCATATTCTCCTGTTGAAAGTTTAATCACAAACCAGAATCGGCGGGTATTCTTTCTGGTCTCGGCAGTAGCACAATCCACCAGCGGCTTCATGTGGTGGATTGTCTATAAATATCAATCCTCCTTTCTCGACAACGGTCGTTCGGTAAAAGACCTTATTGACCTCAAGAAAATAGACGCCAGGCCCACGCTGACATATAGACTCTCTAGTGACTTCTGCGTCATGCGAAAGTGCTATAAAACTTACAGCGAGCATGAGAACAGCGCTCAAAATAATTGTTTTCATAACGCCTCCTATTTCGGTCTGCACCAGACAACGAGTTGAGTCTTGCCGAGCTTGTGATCGTCTTTCTCAACCAACACTTCGGCATGCCGGGAATACGGGCACACCTCACTCATCGCGATCTGTCGATTCAACCGTCGCTTTTTAACATCCGTGTTGAATATGCGAATCAGGTATTGCTGATCTTTGCCCTGAATAGGTTCTATACTGTATTTCTTGCCCGTAAACCGTTGTCTCAGTTCCTCTACAGTTTGGCCAAGTTGTTTATTCGGCATGCAGCCGCTTAAGGTGATGGTCGTTAAAATTAGTGCGATGATTTTTTTCATCTCTGTTACCTTCTTAATCGATTAGCTTCGAAGCGGCACGTTTACGGCGCTCAAGCTCACTTAGTTGCTTTTTGGGTTTCCGTTGCTGCTTTGGCTTAGGTTGGTTAACAGGTTGCTGCCTACGAATTTGTTTGACTGGCTTTGGTCGCAAAGCTTCTCGTTCAGCCTGAGCTCGTTCGTATTCGCGCTGTCGTTCCAGAGCAGCTTGTTTGATTTCTTCCTGGCGTACATTTGCTGCTTTGATTGCTTCTGCTCGGGCAGCGAGTGAGATCTCTAAATCCTTAAGTTGCTTCCAGTTCTGCAATAACGAGTTATGGGCATCTTGCCATTCGGTCAGAATTGAGTTGCGTAGCTCCATTTTACGTTTTGGCATCAGCTTGTTGTTAAAGATGTCGAGTAGATCTGCGGCTTCCCGCTCAGTACTCGACAAACGATCTCCCCACTGCTCAACCAGTTCGAGCGTCTTTACTCCACGATTGATTACATCTTTGTCCGTAAAGTCATCTGGAAGCTCGCTCAGCTCGCCGTATACGGCCAAGTCGCGGTTCTGGATGATCTGCTCGGATAGCTGCTTAAACTTCGCCTCAGCCTCGAACCGTTGGGCGATTGTTTGTTCATTTGGTTTTGCCTGAGCCAGTGCGTTCACCGCGTTCCGCGAGATTGACACTGCGCTTTGTAGTTCCCTGGGCAGTGCGTTGTCTATCACAAACTGATCAAGCTGGTTCGCCATACTGTTAATCTGGTTAACGCGTTGGTCGAAGGCGGCAGATATACGGGCTATATCGGCGTTAGTCTTGGCCAGCCTGGCGGCGGGTTTGTAATAGCCAAAGAAGACAATCATCGACACCAGGAACAAAACAATGATGCCGATGGGTATCCAATCAGTCCTTTGCCAGTTCTGCTTTGCTGCATTACTTATGCCGTTTTCACCAACCAGCTCGGGGTATTGCTCACGGATAGGATGAACCTGATTCGCGTTCGTTACTGTTCCGTGATCGAAACCGAATAACTGTCGGATCATGTGACTAGGGGAATCAATCATTATTGCCTCCAAATGAGTACATTGGTTTGGTGGCAATCACGTCGCGACGAATTACACCAGCACGCCTGAATACGACGAGAGCTAGACCCTGACGTGATAGTAGTGATTCGATTTCGTCAGCACTGACGATTTTCGATGGTTTGATCTGCACATCGGCATACGGTTCTTTGATGTCGGGGTGGTCAGGCATAGGTAGCCGCAACAACTTTCTAAACAGCAGGTGCATTTTGAAACTGCCGTATAAAAGGTTCTCAGAGCCGGCAACGTGCCCCATTCTGCCGAAGTTAATATTGCGATTAATCATTGGCTCTTCTGGCGTGGCGTGCATGATCTTCGCGGTTCCTGAATGCACAAATGATTCAACTGAAAAACGCGAATCTGGAAAACCGTTAAAACGTTCTACGACGGTGCGCCATACTTCACCTACTCGCTTTGCGACAAATTCATCACTGAGATTGGTTCTTGGGGAAAACGCGATCAGATTGGCGAAGTTGCCCAAAAGTTGCTGAGTCTCTTCTCTACCCAATCGGCTGTTAAGGCCATCAAGGTTTTGGGTAGACCAGAGCATGGCTAAACCGAGAGATCGTGCGATGGGTACCATTTCGAGATCCGCTTGGCCAACCAGGTTCTGAACTTCATCGGCAACCATCAACACTTGAGCACCACCCGCTTTGCGCCAGCCATCGCCCCGGAGCTTAACGGCTTGGTATATGCGGCGCATGGCAAACATGGAAATCAAGTTACCTGCTTTGCCATATTTGGCTTCAGGCAGAGAAAGTCCGATCAGAGAGCCGTTACATACGTCCTCGATACGCTCGCCCGTTGCGCAATCGTTCCAGCGGCTTAGGTAACGGTTTTGAACCACCGGCGTTAACCAGGTCTTTGCCGTGACCATCACGGATGATTTAACTCGGTCTGAATACTCGGAGTATTCGATCAGCCAATACTCACATGCTCTGGCGAACAATGGCGTTGGCTCGGCGACTTCCCGCATTAAGGTTTCTCGATCTTCCTCGTCGTCCAATAATCGGAAGATCGCCTTGATCGTGTAATCTGAATCGCTTTCGTGCAACAGGATGGCGGCATTTAGAATCGCATTTCTGGCCGCGTCATCGAAGATACTGACCTCTTTCGATTTACCACCAAAGATTGCCTGGCAAGCGTCGGCTATTTCTTCAGGATACAAGCCCTCAATAGCGTTGTAATCACAGCGATCAGGTGAGATCACGGTGTAACCTGGAGCGTCTTGCAGCTCTTCAGCGAGTTGACCCTTACCATCCAGAACCAGCAAACCACCTGCTTTGTGATTTAGCCACTGACTGACCGTCGGGCGGATGATGGCACTCGTTTTACCTGTTCCTGATGCGCCTAATGCGCACAGATGCGTTGATAGATCATTCTGTGACAGTGTCACGTTTATTCCTTCAGACGACGGAGCAAAAGGATCTCGTCTAGATGCCAAGATGCCAGTTGATTCGCCAAAGTGGAAAATGGGCGAATCGTCTTCAGCGGCTTTCATTTGCTGGGCAATTTTAGCTTTTTCAATGTTCTGCCAATAGTCGCGGCCAGCTGAGTCTCTTAAATACTCAGTTGCCGATTGTTTGGCGGCTTTATCCATCACTTCCGCTCGCAATTGGCTCGGCGCTGGCTGCGTCACTTCGTATACAAACAGCGCGACAATGAGCAGGAACAAAACCGTGCTCTTGCTTGCCATTCCAAATGCTGTGAAGTCAGTTGGTAGCCAAGTCGCCAGCATTAGAATGACTCCAGCGAAAAAGAACACAATGCGTGTTTCTCTGATCTGTAAATAAAGGGCTGAGACTTCAAAATCTGCGGCCAGTATTTGGCCAACAACGCTGTCACCCTCAGAGTCGATATCGCCAACACGGTATTTATCGGCTAAGTCGTCTGGCACTCTGTTGTTTGGGAGCAAACGCACCAAGCATCTTGAAAGCACATCAAGCGAGGCTTTTTCTTCGCTCGAAGTCACCAAAACGGAAGGCAATAGCCAACGCCAGATGTATGATGATGATAGGCAGGGTGCAATAGCAATGAACACGGCCAAACTTGTCCAGAAAGCCATAACGAGCTCGTATAGCTCCCAGGTTGAGTTCAGTGTCCAGGTAAACGACCATTGAAGCAAAGGCACTAACAACAATAAGCCTGGAAGGTATTTGAAGGTACGATCAAAATGCAAACGATCCGCACCGTAATTTGCAAGTAGCGAGTGGTAGGCTCTCTGTATTTTCCAGTCTTGAGTGCCATGCGGTTGCATGCCCAGGTATTGTGCTTCGGCGGGTATGTCTGTTTCCCAATACACTCCAATAGGCACGTTGCCTCGCCATTTAATTTGAATTGCTTTTCTGATCGCATACTGCCCATTCCAAAAACAAAATGAGAACGCAGTCAAAAATCCGCGCAGGGTTAAAAACTCGACTAGACCCATATAGAGCCTCCCGCGCAATATTTGGTATATTGCGAACGATTTAACGTTAAAAACATGAATTGAACCTCGTGTGTGACGTTGAATTAGGGGCTGGTGCGCCAACATCAGCCCCGCCTCATCTTTAGTAGCCTAGATCGTCTTCCTCCTTCTCTTGGGCTTGCTCCGCTTCGGCTAACTTTTCTTCAGCCTTATTCAGCATTGAATCTATTTGCTGACGCTCGGAATTGACCTCTACATTTTGTGAGCTTGGCGTATTTTGAATCGGGTCAATATTGTCGAGTTCAGGCTGCTCAAGTCGTTCAAAGTGTTCTTTGTGATCCTTGAGCGCTAACTCTGCCTCGGCTTCCCTTCGCTCGAACGCTCCTTTGTAATACTCAGCCTCTTGTTTGCTACCAGCATCAATCTGAGCTTGAGTGTTATCGGGTTGAATTTCGGTGTCTTGGTTCACGGAGCCTCCTGTAAACGAGTTAGTGTTTGATTCGAGTTGCTGTTGTGCGGCGGCGGATTTTTTCTCCACTTCCGCCAGTAATTCACGATTTGATTTGATACGGTCTTGAACTTCAGAGCGCGCTTCTGAGCGTTCCGAAATCTGTTTTTGAATATCCTCGTAATGCGAGGTTTTCTTCTCTACCTGGCCACCAATATCGGTTTGCGTATTGGCTTCGATTTCGGTTTTCTTGATCTTGTGTTCGTAAGCGGCTTTTGATGATGCTTTTGATATAGCGTCGTCCATCGTTGGCGCTCGATGCTCAGAAATCGTTTTATGCATCGACTCAAACTTTTGCGCCTTCTCTACCTCAAAGTCCTGCTGACGTTGTTCAAACCTCGCCTGCCGTTCAAACCATCCTTTCTTGGTCGGCTCAGATGCAGAAAAGCTGTGATACTCGCTAATGGCTTTGTGAATTTCCCTGTCATGCCATCGCTGATATTTTGAGTGTTTGTCTTGCAGTTCTTGGAACACTTCGCCCCGGTTTTCATTGACCTGGTCAACAGCCGCTTTGAGCCTTTCCGTTTTCTTCAAATCACGGCCAACTTCTTTACGTTCTGCGTAAAGCTCAGACAGTTCAGAGCTCAATTCGCGTTGCTCTTTGTGGAGTTGTTTTAACTCACGCAGTGCTTGCACTCGCTCTTTGTTCAAATCACGGATTTGCTTGTTGAGTTCGGCTCGTTCAGAAAACTCATTACGACGATCAAGCGCATTTCCACTAGGCCCGATATGCACAGTAGGCTCTCGGTCAATTCCTTGATCCTTCAAACTGCGACTATCAATGCGTTCCTCTTGACCTGATCGTTCAAGAGCACGGTTAGCGTGTTCTTCCCAAGCCTGGCGGATGTTATTTACTTCTAATTTTCCACGCGGGTTGTCGCCACGAATTTCATCAAGCTCTCGCGTCTTTGCACCAAAACCTTGCTCATCAATTCGACGAGTGGTCATCAAGATATGTGCGTGATAGTTGCGATTATCGCCTTGTGCATCTGGCTCATGAATCGCGTAATCAACGCCCGTTTGATAACGATCAGAAAGATGTTGCGCGTAAACTTCAATCAGATCTTGACGTGACTCTTTATCTAGCTCATGCGGAACAGCAACTAGCACCTCGCGCGCGACTGTTGAGTTTTTACGAGTCTCCGATTGCTCAGCGGCATTCCACAAATTCTCTCGTTGATTTAGTTCACGAGGTGAATTTTCGGGTAACACAATGCCCGTCGTTTCTACACCATTCCGATTGGTGTAATTATGGATTTCGCCCGTGCGAATATCTTCTATCGAAGTGCCACTTCGATACGCAGCGGCAGCGGTGGCCGAACGGCCTTTAGATCGACTGATTGTCTGTACACGACAGCTGTAGATCGCCATAAAAAATTCAAACCTTGGTTTTAATTTTTACGCACGCAAACTGAAAGTTTGCATAAGTGCGCCCTTTAATCTTCTTACGAAAATTTTACGGGATGGGCTTCTACTGAACACCTGTAGTGTTTACTAGATTCGCGTAATTAAATAGAGTCGGCGAGTAAAAAGATGAGGGTCTCTCAAACTCGTCTAGAAATTGAAAGACAAATAGGAGGAATAGAGGCTTTTGGAGATTGGATTCAAGGATAGAGAGGATATTGGGCTTACATAACTAGAGCTTTCGGCCATTAACTATATAAACAGTAAAAATAACTGCCTTAGACGAGGGGTGTAATGCAATGTGTTGAGCTTGAAAGTAAGCAGCTCCGACTATCGCACTCTTTACAAATACCTTTCTTATCACTTAAGCTTATTGAGTGAAAATTAAAGGTGTTAACTATGGAAATTAAAATCACACTAAAAAATGAGGAAGTATCTTTCGATAACCTTGGTCGAGTCGTCGTTTCTAATGCAGAACTAAAGGATCAGATATCAGCTTTAGTCGATCAAAGCGAACTCGCAGCTTGCAACACTTGTACAAATACATGTGGTAATTCGGTTAACGCATGTGGGAATACGGCCAACGGTAGCTGCTCTTCATCTTTCATGAGTTTAGAAGAAATAACGATAGCTGAAGATGTGACATTCATAAACCCAGAGTTCAACGCTTCTATTTTAGAAAGAAAAATGAACGGTCAGGAAATCAACGTCGAATTCAAAGGCTTTAATTCAAATTAGATAGGAGATAAGCATGCAAGAAAAATTTTCTTTAGCTAATGATCAAGTACTCATTGATGAGCTGGGCAGAGTTGTAATTTCTGACCAGATTCTAAAAGAAAAATTAGAAGCTATAGTTGATAGCGGTGATTTGGTCGCGAGCAACTCTTGTACAAATAATGGAGCTTGTGGGAATGATGTAAATGCAGGAGGGTGTGGCAATACAGTCAACGGCAGTTGTAATTCATCTCTCCTAAACAATGATGAAATACTCATCCAACCAGATAACGTTATCATAAAAAATCCTGATTTCAATTCACAGATTTTGAACCTTAAGCTAGAGCAAGTAGATACGATCAATATTGAGTTTAAGGCGCTAAGAAATGTCTGAGTTTGATAGCAAATTACTATCTACGCTTGACAATAGAAGGCTAGAGTTATTTCTTTTTCCTACTGAGCAATGTAATTTTAGGTGCACATATTGCTATGAAGATTTTGAAATAGGTCGCATGAAACCTGACGTTATTACCGGAATCAAAAACCTTATAAAGAGACGAGCCGGTGAATTACGTTACCTAAGGATTAGCTGGTTTGGCGGAGAGCCATTATTAGCGGTAAATGTCATCGAAGAAATAAATTCTTTCGTTAACGATCTTTTCTTAGGTGATAAAGATTTTATATTTGAGTCAGACATGACAACCAATGCATATCTGCTTGATAGCGAAAGAGCAAAAAAGGTAATTAGTCTTGGGGTGACGAACTTTCAAATATCCTTGGATGGTATAGAAGAAATTCATGATTCTACTCGGAAAAAAGCTAACGGCTTGGGGACTTTTAGTACGATTTGGGGAAACTTAGTTCACTTAAAAAAACTTCCACTAGAATTTCATGTAATGCTAAGGGTGCACTACACCCCTTTGACTTTTTCAAAACTACCTGAGCTTGTAGAAATGATTAACACCAATTTCTCGGATGATAGTAGGTACTCAGTAATTTTCAAATCAGTCGGAAGGTACGGTGGTGATGACGATATAAATATTACACCGATTTCTAGAGCTGATGAAATATTGGTTGAGAATAAACTAAATGATCAGATACTTGCTAAACAGTTAGTTAATTCAACAAACAAAAATGGCGACTTTAAAATATGTTACGCAGCAAAACCCAATGCGTATGCTATTCGAGCAGACGGCCGACTAAACAAATGCACGGTAGCTTTAGCTGATAAGTTGAACGATATTGGTAAAATAAATAAAGATGGCACACTTGATATGACAGATCGATTGCATCAAAAGTGGATTAAAGGAGTGCTTACAAAAGACACCACCGCACTAGAATGTCCGTATGGCACTATAAGGCAGAGTGGTTCAGTTGAGAGCATAGATATAGAACTTACATAGGAATTGCAGTTCAACTTCTTTGCAATCTTCTCAGACCGTCAAGTGCCGGATATGGTCTAAACTAACTTCTACATCTACATCTATATGCTATCAATCATGAAAGATCTATTTGTCACCAGATGGGGCTTGTAAGCTGGCTAATGAACTAAATCAAACTCCTTCATGAGATCCGCATACTCCTCAAGCTCAAGAATGGATGAATGACCTGGTTCGCAATTAGACTGTAGTGCAATTTTGAGTGCTTCACCTTTATCGATTCCCAAATATTTATCCCAATGTGGATGATTTCTAGTGGCCGAATTTATAGGCCGAGGTGGAAAATCTCTAATCTGATCCAAGCGATTCTCCAAACGAATCCTTGCAGTCTTAATAACTATATGAGCCAACCGATAGCTCTCGAACTGTTTCTCGTCATATAGGATCTCCATTGCTTGAGGAAGAGTAATGCCATTGATAGGCTCTCTAAATAAGGCAAGAATTGGAAAATACTCTGGTGTTTGATAGAGGCACTCTCCTAGTCCCCACTCCGCAAATAACTTTATAGCTTCTGGTAATTTTCTTTCATATTTTATTGTCTCTACCTTCTTGGCAATTTCATCGGCCTGCGTTGCTGTACCAGCGCCATCTGAAGCCCGCAGAACACTATTGAACTTTTCAAAAATAGGATGTGAAAAGAAAGCATTGTTACCCCTCGATTCATAAACGCGCTTTAACAGTTCTCGGTCATCACTGCTAATTTCATTGGGAGCCTGCGTTTTCATTAGTTGCAATATATCCCGAGAATAGTTGGCCGGATTTCTAAAGTAGAAACCAATATCCTTCACTCTCTGGACACTTTGCTCTTTGAGTCTCTTAGTAAATACCCCTATTAGACCTTTTCTGAAGCTCTGATCTACCTGCAAGTTATCTTCATCAATTGAGCGCCACTCACTAAGAATCTCTCTGGCCGGTTTAGGTTTGCCGACTTGAACAGCGCTCATTTTCCCGGGATGATCTGAATAGCTAACAGATTGATCATAGGCATTGCATGACCTCTCAAAGCCTTCTCTCAGCGGCGTTCCATCAGGAGCAAATAACTTCTTGTGTACCTGATCAACCTCTCTGCTTGAGGCATATAAAAAAGGACTATCGACCTTTCCAATTACGTATTGACTATCGATCGCGATCGAACGACCAATGTCAACACCATCTACGCCGTTATTATCGGGCCTCCATTCAACCGACAATCTACAAACTGAGTTCTCTCGATAGAAAAGCTTAGCGCCATTTCCCATCATTACGTGTTTCCTAACAAATTCTTCGTCCGAATAACGTTCTTCATCACGCAGAGCGACATAGAAATCGTAACCGGTGTAATAACCCAAAAGGTATGGTCGGATGTCTACTACGTTTTGTTTCTCACCCTCCCGAATGCAATAAATCATTGCTTCTTCTCTAAGTGGATAGAGACGACTATCCAGAAGCCAGTTGATGTTTCTCCCTCTTATAAGCCCTCCTTCATCAAGAGGAAAGCCATAGTGTGCTTGCTCGATATAATCTTCGTCCAATGAGTTAATTTTGACTCCGTTACAGTCATATCGGTATCGCTCATAGGTATTGTTGTACTTCCAACCCAAGAAAGTTTCCACGTACTTATGAGTGACTGTATCGCTGTGATAAGTTGTGTCTTCAATTTCAGCGACAGGCTTAGCCAAGCCAGGTTCATCACCATTGGCATCAACTACCTGATTATCTCTTTGGAGGGCCAGATCGACTAATCCCTCTTCAAGAGCAAACCTTAATAATTGTCTATCCGATCTGATTAGACCAATCAGCTTTTCGATATCTTTGGGACTAATCTCTAGTAGAGGCTTTTGTTTAAAAGCCTCTAAAAAGCTTAAGTCTTCTTTTGAGAATAATTTTCCTTGAGAAAAAGCATCATGGAGAGCCTTAATATGGGAAATAGGTCTCTGGTAAGACAAAAACTCAGCAAGATCAATTTTCTCAGATATGCGAGGATTTATCTCAAAACTGCCATCGGAAAAACTTTCTAGTAGTTGGATTATCTCAGCGAAATCGCCTTCAAGCTCATCCACTACATAGCTCTCAGAATTTGCAATCAACCAATCCACTACTTCCCTATCCCGTCCTAAGTCTTTAACAAAAACCTCCAAATCACCAAGATTCTTGAAGTCTTTTGCTGACAATTTTTCGCTTGAAAAAATATAACCATCAAAATCTCGGCGATGAGTCAAAAATAGGGAGCTAGCAGATTCAAAGCCAGATGATAGTTGAACATCCCAGGAAACCATCATCTTCTGTATCAAAGTAAGTGACTGCCAAAGTAAAGTCTGTGCTGACACCTTACTTCTACTCAGACGACCAATCATTGCGTCGATTTCTGACAGGTCACTAAATCCTACAGCCTGCTGTGCTTCCGGCGTCAGAGCTAGTATAAATGTTAGATAATTTCGAACGGCATAAGCCAGAAAGTCTGGATTCTTAAGGTCGGTAAAGTCTTGTGTATCAACCGGAGCAAATATTGCTCTATGTTTTTGCTTAAGGTCTTCTTCGTACCTCCAAGGTATAAGATCTAAACCATCCGATAGAATACGGTAGCTCTCATCCAAGACAACTGAATTAACTTGGTCAGAGAACTCAGGATAAAGAGACAATAGTTGAGCCGGAAATAGCCGATATTTGTCTGGGTCAGATTGAACCAACTCACTCGAACTAATAAATTTTTCTTCGCCTAGTTGAGTAATTAAGGCTAGTAATCTTGCGCGCTGATCTCGAACGTTATCAATGAAAGCATCATCATATTTTCCGGTATTTAGCTTGTTAATAACTCCTGCATCTACGCTAAACCACTTGCGAAATATAGTATCGATTGAAGACATATGATCATCCTGATTTATCTTCAACTGTTCCTGAAAGATTAGGTTCCGATGAAACGTCGCCTTGTCAAACTCACTCTGTGCGAATGACTGAAGCTCATCAAATCGATGCTCAAGCGACTCTACAACCTGACGAAGTTGCGCAATGTCGACTCGGGACGCTTGAATGTTGCGAGCGTTCTGCACGACTACATCTGTAATCGTACGTTGAGCCTCCAAGAGCGTATCAAGTTTTTCACTATTGCTAAGACCAATTCTCGTGAGTTGATCGAGTTTTAGATCAACCACGTCTAATCTTTGTTCAAGAAAATCCATCACCACCTCAAGCTCAGATGGGCCGCTATCTGATGAGCTGGAAAGTAAGGAGACAATAACTAAAGCCGCACCTGCGCCACCACTAATGGCGCCCAATGTCGCAGTACTGGTGAGGTTACCAGCACTGATTGCCTTACTTACTATTTGACCAGCTCTGATGAGTTCACTTGCCGAATTTATTAATAAGAAAGCCTTATTAACTCTTTGCTGAAACTCCGGAGAGTCAGACAATGCTCCCAATAATAGAAGCGTGTTCTGAATAGCTAGACTTGCCTCTCGTCTCAGCTCAAATTCACTATTGATTTGTCTTACGTCTAATTTGAACTTTCGGTCTTTAAGATCTTGCACTTCTTCGTCAGTCCTCACTCCATTAGCAAACGAATCATACGAGGTATCCCGCAAGAAATTATTCATAACCTCTTGGCGCTGCTGTAGCTGTTGTTGACTCTGAATAATAGCTTGCGTGTAAAGATGCTCTCTCACCAAAGGATCGGCAAGCACCTCTAATATTGCGCCTTGCTTAACTTGCTCTAATTGAACTTCGCTTAATGATTCTGTCAGCTTTTTGTCTCCAGCCAGTAAAGCGAGCATTTGCTGCTCCATATCACCCAGTTCGCGACCAATGAGATTTTCAAGCTCCTCGATCTCCCTCTTAAACTCGACAGAAAACTCGTTGAGCAACTTATTCCCTGGCTCATTTTTAAAAGCCTCTCTAATCTGATCTTCAGTCCTAATATCCGTTGGCAATGCCCCTAAAAATCCTCCCTCCCTCAGCGCATTAAGATGTGTTTCTATTTCTCCACAGCTCTGCGGTTCGGCCAAAACCAGATTCCCACAAGTGGAAACATGGTGTCTGAATAGAGCCTCAGTAATGAATTGAAAGTCGTCTCCTCTCCCATCCTCTATCGCTCTAAGCCTTGTCTGATTTTCAGCTACCCATTTTCCTAAATAGGTCATTTTGGAAGGTTCGTACGCATGACAGAGTTGTCCACCAGCTCCCAAAGAACCCTTGGCTAAGCCTTGGGCTAGTGGTGCCGTAACCTCACCAGATATTGATCCACACTCTCTAGTTGCGATTCCACCACCACCAAGAACATAATCCATCCCCGTTTGTTCCTTAATTCGCCCAGATGTGGGGATGAGCTCACGACCTCTTTTAATCAAATTTAGGTCAAGTTTCGCTCTAACTTCAGCCCCAACTCCCGTGACTTTCTGGACCAGCTCAGAGCTTCCAACCCTACCAGCAAGATTCCCTCCAATACTAAAGTCATGCCTTCCGCCTTTAAAAGATACAGCGCCACTAACACGATTCTTATGATCATTGAGAATAGCAATCATATTGCCGCCATGACGATCACTACCCCTTAGCGTGTCAGCAAGCATTAAGAGCGCGATACTATTTTGACTGCGGTCGATTTTTGAACTGAGCCTACGTTCATAATCACGATACGAGGGCGAATATCGGTTGATTTCTTCAGGCTGCAAATCTACACGAGCGATGTTATCTAAATCGAGGTTGCTGGTGGATCCTTGTGCAAGTACTCCGTAACCTGTGATTGCAAATAATAAAGTACCAAAAGCTATCGTTTTTGAGGAACTCAATTTACGCACCTGCTTCCTTTCAATGGTTTGAGGGGTTGCTTTGTTCATTAGTCAATTATATTCATCCATTGATATCATCCGCTTCAAGTATCTCAGAGCCAATTTCTTATTTCAAACAGCCCCTAGATTGCCTTATTGATAGATTAATTGGAATAGCGCGGAGTGGTCAGCTGATCAGGGGTAAGTCCAATCTCATCCATGTCATGGGTCTCTTTTTGGGGAGAAGGTCACTAGTATTCCTTACCTTAGCAGGATCGTGAATATGGTTTCGATTTTACTTTTTCAATAAGTTTACCT
This sequence comes from Arenicella chitinivorans, assembly GCF_014651515.1. Classification (NCBI taxonomy): domain Bacteria; kingdom Pseudomonadati; phylum Pseudomonadota; class Gammaproteobacteria; order Arenicellales; family Arenicellaceae; genus Arenicella; species Arenicella chitinivorans. The sequence goes on along the minus strand of NZ_BMXA01000007.1, from coordinate 90,732 downwards.
GTACGTTAAGAGTCAAGCGTACGCTTCTCATCAAAACAAACTGGGTACAAATTAGGTACATTGATCAGCTTTTACCAATTCCTCAAAATTACGTTAAACTACTGGTATTAAATTACTTTTTATATCGTCAGGTTACGCGTAAGTTATCCTAGATAATTTACGGTCATTGCTTCAAGTGCCGACTGAAAATCCCCGTGTCGGCAGTTCGATTCTGTCCCTGGCCACCATTTTATTCCCGCAATATCAACCACTTAAAGTCAACTTAATTGACTGCTCTCGTTGCATGGCGTCAGAGCAAGTTCTTGGGCTACAGATGGGCTACAAATTACCTTATTAAACACAACAATTACCATTTGAAACTTGACTCCAGACAGTGCATTTTAGATCACAATAAATTTCATTAAATTCGGGCGGCACTTTCTATGACGAAGAAAAAGGATAAGCACACCAGGGAGGAAGAACCGATAGATAAGGGAAACAATGAACCTCAGGATGTAGAACGCAAAACACAGCGCAATGACGACCTGCCCCAAAAGACTCCAATTAAGGCAAGTCTGATTGAGTCGGCTGTCACAGCCACCACGCCAGATTCAATTAAGGCATCTCAGCTAGACCCTTTTAACGGGATTGGTGAGTCTGCAGCAGATGCTCTCAAAGCGATGAAACCAGACCATTCGGACATAATGAAATCAGCAATGGGCTTGAGCACCTGGGAGGCAATGCAGAACGCAACAAAGTCCATTGAGCAATTCAGCAATACTAATCCATCAGCAGTGAACATAGGTGACTCATTAGAGAGATTGACCAGTCTAACAAATCAAATGCGAGAAGTTGAAACAAAGCCCATATATCAAGTAGGCCACGTAGAAATCCCTACTTTTATGCCTAACTCGCATGGAGACGCAGAAATCCCAGAAGAATTTCAAAAAGCCACAAATCAAATTGTTGAAAAATTAGAACAGCAGCTTGTAGAAAAAAATTCTCAACATCACCAAATGACTGAAGTATTTGGCAATTTCGTAACTGAATTAAGCTCCATGAATACGCGCCTCGGCCAAGATGCAGTGAATTCGGAAACCCACGCCAAACAGTCTCGTAATTTAATGTGGATTAGCTTAGTAGTGACCGCCGCAATAGCCATGGGCGCGCTTATTCAAAACCATATCATTAACATTGACTCAACCAATGTAACTCTGCGGCTAATTGAATTAGAAGAGAACAACGCTAAGGGCCTAATAGAGTTAACTTCAGCAATAGAAGATTTGAAACCAAAAATCAACATTGAAACACGCAGCGAATCTACCCCAGCTGTTGACGATGAGACAAGTATGAACAAATCATCAGCACGAGAAAGTCAAGAGGAAATCAGCCCAGTTAAGGCCGCACCTAGCCAGAACAAAGCAGACAAAACAAATCCAACAAAAATAGTTATTAATCAATGAAAATTTGCAACCCACAAATAATTGCGCTGATTGGTGTTGCATCACCAATTGTTTTTGGCGGAATAGGTTTTGCAGTTAGGCATTATTTATATGAAAGAGAAAACATTAAGGTTGTTTTTGAGGCTGAACTGACCAAACATCCAGAATGCCTCAAGAAAGAATTTAACCCCCACGACCACTATATTAATTGCAGATTGCGGCTTTATAACTTAGGCAAAAAAGCAGCACATATAACCAGTATAACCGGGACGGGGATAACTAATAATCGACCTAAAATGAGGGTTGATTTTTACGGCGACGACCCTTGGGAGCGTGAAATAAATCAAGAGTTCAACAAAGGCGAAGATACTAGTTTCATAACAGAAGGGCGCTCAGTTGAGGAAGAAATAGCATCGATATTGGACACATGCAACGGTGTTCTTCAACCCAACTCGAGTCCAATGGAAATCACATGGGGAATCGAACACAAGGGAAGGGAAAAAATAAAAAAACAACTCTGTGTCAATATTTACACTGCTGAGAATGAAGGCGGGTTTTCAATCTACACGGACCTGCAAAATTTCTAATTACTACCTTGAGCTGAATGGCCATGTATTCGCGAACTCTGGTAGCAGCTTTTAGGTCCCTTCTTTTTCAGTTACAGACGCGCTATTTTGTCCTACGTAATAATTTTAGTTTTATAAGTCCCATCTGATTCAGACCAGGCCAATCTCCATAAACGTACCTGGCTACTTGTATACTCTTTAATCAGGGGGATATACACCTCACTAAAATCAATTCCTAGAACAATACCCACGAGGCTTTCTCCATACCCCAGATCAAGGTGTTCTCGAGTGTCAGGGTCTCGATCATAGATCAATGCTCTAAACTCTTGTTCGCCGCGCCAACCATTGTCTTTCTTCAGTAAATCGGGCTGGAACTCTTTTTGAATGTGAGCCTTAACGAATTCACTAACATTTCCACCAAATTCCGCATCTATCTGATCAAAATTACCGAAGGACCCGATACTTTGATTCTCTAAAAAGAAATCATCATAAGATATTGACTCAGCAGCCATAAGTTTACCGGGCGGTATCATTTCGACGATCTTTGATTCATCAAATAAAAGGCAGACACCCTTGTGCCTATCGCCGTAATGCGCCCACATGTTAGGTAAGGCATAACACAGCCCAGCTTGAGTAAACAAGGGGTGAATGTTTGGATCAGACTTACTAAAGCAAAACATTTTCACATATTCTGTTTGGGCTCTTTCGAACTCTGATAAGACTGTTGACTCAAATTTAGAGTTTGCTCCCTCCCAACTAATTCCCGACCATCTGCGACGTGACTCTCTCGGATCGTTAGCCGCTGTTATTGGTCTAAATCGGATGCTATGCGTTCTAAGTATCCCTTCCAAAGCAGTTGGCATGGTTGTGTAGTGAGCTAAGGCTTTTTCTGGAGGAATGTCTTTTAATAAATCGATCATCCATGGAGTTTACTTGCCATACGTTATCGATGAAAGCAATGCTCGTGAAATAACGAAGACACTTTGAGCAACAAGTTCTTTAGCCTTTTGCCTGTCCAACTATCTGCTGGTCAGCCGACTAGGAATACACAAAAAGCCAATACCGACGGATTAATGTTTTACTGGACACCCACTTCCCTGCATACCTGCCTTTTTTAATACACCCCATAATGGCGCCCCTCAAAGCTCACTTGGCATCTGTAATAGTCTGTAATTTTCAGTTCCGTTGCTCGGGCCTATCCTCTTTTGACCGACGCATTGAACTCACTTGTACGACTTAGCGTTGGTGTTCACCCATCACTAACTTTTCAATAAAGGGGAAATAGATGAAATCCAAATTCGTATTCTCGGCGCTGGTCGTGTGTATGACCGCATCGTCTTTAACCGCCCATGCTACCAAGGAACACGATAACGATGTATACCTGCATACCAATGGCTTGACCGGATGTAGTTTTACTGAAACCGGCCATTCCATCACGTCCGGCCAGCCTTACAGCGGTACCACGGCCAGCGGCAGCGACGGAAAGTGCACGATCACAGTCAAGGCAGGCCGCAAGAAATCGAGCAGCGTGGCCAACTGGTTTAAACAGCAAATCGGTACTGGCAATGCGATTGCCTGCGACTCGTCGGGGCCGATGCCAGATGAATTAAACTTCGCCGTTGAAGGCACGCTCACACTTACCCAAGGTGACACAGTCACGACCTGTGAAAATATGATTGTTGCGCAAGGCAATTTCACCACCGTTAATAATTGGTGGCTTGGTGGATCAGACGTGAAGAGCGGTGGTGTGCCGTTTATTGGCCCGATCGTTGGCGTATGTAGCAGTGGCGGTATTGTTCCAGTCGCTGTGACTTACACGCCGCAACAACCCTGCGTAAACAATTTTAATGCGGTTGTGGAGTAAGTAGCTTTCCAGCGAGGTCGCATGGAAGCAGCCTCGCTGATTCTTTACCAATTGATCATCTCGATACGCCTGATTTTATTCAGTGCCTAAGATATTAACACCCACTAAGAACACTCATCATCCAACGGAAAACCAGTATAAAATCTGACGAAATTACAATTCACATTCCCGCTTGCGTGAGATCGTAAATCGGAATTTGAAACGTGTGTAATGTAGTAGTTCCCTATACTTGAGCCGCCATATACCGCACCGTTTTCGCCGCCGATAATGCTGTCTGAGATATAGCCTTTGCTGTTATTACCATTCGAAAAATAGCCATAACTATTGTTCACCCCTACGCCTTCCCAGTCGATGTCAATGATCGAATTGCTTACGTACGAAAACGAGGAAGCGTTGGTATAGATGCCGTATTGGGTTCCGTGGTTACAATTTAGTGACATATCCATATCACTGACCTTCAACACCGCATCTGAGTAGCTGTATATTCCGTAGCAGGTTCCACCGCTCCCGGTATTGGTGATTTCACTCTCGTACAATTTTAATTCAGCGTCTTGGTTTACCACACCATATTGTGAATTGAGTGCACCAAACACAATCACTCTGGTGCGCGATATTCGCATGTCTTGTTGCGAGGTGTGCACGCCGATCACAACGTTTTGGCCCACTGAATTTACGATACTCAAATCGCTAATATCGGCTTCACGCGCACCAACAATAAACGCTGCTGACTCAGTAAAACCGGCACCGCCTACAGCTCCGCGTAGTTCAGTGGTCTCCATTCCGCTGCCCGTGATACTTACGTAATCTTTCATAACCAGCTGGCCAATAATTGGGTAACTACCTGGCCCAAGTACAATGAGATACGGATTGGTGTTACTCGCATCCGAGATTGAGTTTATGGCGTCTACCGGGTTTGTGAAGTCTCCGTTATTTGCGCTCACAGTAATAATATTTTGTAACGGTTGTGCGTCCCCTGCGAGGGGAATCACCACAACCTTATTTTGAGCATGGGCAGTGACGCTCGTGATGACGGCCGTTAATAGAATGAAACTTAATGAAGTGAGGTATTTTTGAAAGCGCATAGTATTCCCTGTGATATACGTTGTGATATGACTCGTGCACACGAGCTTAGGCCTTCAGGAAAGAAAATGAATGAGTGTATATACCTATTTTTAGAGCCGATAGGACAAAGAAAAGGGCCAGCGTCGATATAATTTAGTTCGACTCTGACCCGTTTAATATGATGCGTTTAATGGATTCCCAATATCGCGTTACGTCAATGCAGTCACCATAGCTTTGCCAACAGCATGTGCACTCGCTGGGTTTTGACCAGTGATCAGCCGACCATCTATCACGATGTGTTCCTGCCATACGTCGACCTTACTAAAAGACTTAGCTGAATTACGCAGCTCGTCTTCGAGCACCAAGGGAACTTTGTCGATAGTCTCCGCCGCTACTTCTTCATCGCGTGTAAAACCTGTCACCTTTTTAGTTGACAACAACTTATCTCCCGAGCTCAAAACCACGGGAAGCAGCCCAGCTGGACCATGACAGACGGCACCAACAATGCCACCTTTGTCATAGAGCTTAGCGGTTAACGCAGCAACCTCGTCGTTGGTCGCCAGGTCTGACAACAAGCCAAAACCGCCAGGGTAGAAAACCGCGTCATACTCGTCAATTTGGATGTCGCTCGCTTTCTTGGTTGACTCTATCTTGGCCATGAACGCTGGGTCAGCAAGAACACGCTTGTGTGCGTCATCGTCAAAGTCATTTTCACCATAGAGCGGTGCTGGTCCGCCTGCGATGCTTACTAAATCATAGGTAAAATTTGCCTTATCAAATTCCGCTACCGCATGCGTCAACTCTGCTGCGTAGGTTCCGTTCGCCTCAGTCGTCTCGCCCAAGGTGGCATGGTTGGTCATAAAAATAACAATATTCTTCATCGATTACTCTAGTTAAAAACTAATTACAGTGTCTGTGGTCAGTGTCGACCTGATCCTCGATAGGATGCCATGGCCGGCATGAGAATCGCGTTAACCCACTGATCGTTCGATCTCAACAATAAACCAAAGCAGTTCGAACCCATCAAAGCCTAACTAGCCCCACCCTTAGCGTTTCTCACTTGTCAGCACGATTTCAAATGATGTCAGTCAACAACCAATCATACTTTTGACCAATTTCTTTATTACTCAATGCGCGCTATGTTGTGAGACTCATTGGATATTGGACATTTGGATAGGAATTATGAACACACATCGTATGCTTTCGTGCGCTTTGACGCTCTATATAATCGGTTTATCTTGCTTTGCCACCCCTGCGCGTGCGCAATCTGAAGTGGTCACCGCAGCTGCAAAAGCGGTTGCGCAACAGGTAGTAACAGAGGCAATTAATTATGCATTAGGCGAGGTCTATGACTCCAGTTGTAGCACGCCAGACAACCCAAGAAACCTCAACGGGCTAGAAGGTTTCATCTGCAATTCCGCGGCGTCGATGTCAGGTCGCAAAGAAGAGGAGTTCAAAAACGAATTACGCGAGGGCTTATCGGCAATAAAAGAAGTCGTAAACCAAGTGCAAAAAGACATTGGTAGGTTACAAGAGAATCAAGGCTTAATAATAAACGCGCTAAGCCGCATAGAAGCGAAAGTCGAAGCCGTACCACTTGAAACCATTGCTCAGGCTGCGGTTGCCGAGATTCAGGTGCTCTGGAATGATCATTTCCTTCCGGTTAGCAATGGCACCGTCTCGTACACACCGCAACAGTTGCTGCAGTTGGCAAATGACATTGTTTTTAAACACGAAGTCGACCGGAAGCTGGGTACACTGTCGGTAGCGATGACGAAAAATGGATTCGGCAACTCGTTACCGCTTCTTACACAACAGATGAATATTCTGTTGCTAGGCTTAGAAAACGCCACCATGGATGACCTGGAAACGCCTTACAAGTTCTACCAGTCGGCTATGTCCAGCGCCTTAATGCACTATGGCCAAGGTGAAATGATGTACTCCTGGGCAGTGCGCATGCTGGAAGCACGATGTGCGGTACTGCTTGAGCAAAATAAAGAGTGTATCGCTATACCCACAAGCTCAGAGCAAATGCGCAATAACTCATCACTGCATCGAACTGCCATGCTTGATTTGTTTCGAAACAATGTAGAACGATTGGTTCTGGAACACAGTTCACCCAGTAGTCTTAATCGTAATTTTCTCCATGAAGACGCGATCACCGTCTTCATCTCGGCAGATTTTTTTGCTGCGATACACTTGCCAAATCGCCAAGGCATGCGCGGACGTGTTATTTCCGCCGGTGATGCATTTTCTGGCACGCTTTCGATAAACAACAAGCGTACTAAAGCGAAACCGCCACGCACCATAACCAGCTCTGCAGATATTGACTGGTGGACCCGCTCCGCCGCCAACCAACCATATACCGAGGTTCATTTTGCACCTGCATGGCGTATTTACGACGTTGCTTTAGATGTGTCCGAGAACGAGAAACTCGAAATTGACAGCCCGTTGCCATGGCATACCGGCCGTTTCGAATTGAATAGGTATGATGTGCAAACCGGCGAAATAGTGACTGACGAAACAGCCGAAGAAGGCGTAATCACTTTCGGTACGTTTACTGCTATCGCGCGAGCTGGCGGTGCGTATGCCATGATGTACAATGCCTGGGCCACGAATTTTAGCGAAGAGACTGGCCCCAATAACTATGGAACCCGAACGCAACCTGTCGTGATCGCACGCGCTGAAGGAAGCGTTATCTATAACTCCAACAAAATCTTTGAAGGCACTGCTGGTAAACGGGATTTTGATACAACAAAGTTAGTGAGACGTGTCGCCCCAATCACCATAGTCGACGGCGGTGATATCACCATCCACGGCCATTTTGGTGATGCGGAAGCGGCGCGTGCACGCATGACTGATACGAAAAGACGGTCATTTATTCCAGTTGACGCCGCACTCTATTACGATATTGATTTTCGTAAAAGTAACGTCAGCAGTTCTTCGAATATATACTTAAGTACCGGGGCGATCTTTAATCGAGAGCAAGGCTACCATCGATTAGGTTGGAGCCATGAGGATAGTTTCTCATCGCGGCATCAAGGTTCAGTGTCACATGAGGGTTCTCGCAGTACCAAAGTAACGTACTCCGCAGGTACCAAGCTGAACGTGAGTCTTCGAGCTCTATTCCGAGGCACCATTTACTCAACCGGCTGGGACGCCACGCCTTACACGCTTTTTGCTGGTATCGCACCAACCGCGTTGTATTTTACGCGGGATTAGTGCCGTTAGACGTCAACGCAAAGGCTTAGAACAGGACCAACCTAAGTCAACGCGGTGACATTTATGACTTGGCCTTAGTCATTCCGATGCATAGGCCAAGTCACTTATTTAGTGCGTTCTGCCACCAATGGCGGTGACATTACTTACGCCAAGCATATTCCTCAAAGATGGAGTCGATCGGGGTTTTGGCCACGTGATTAACGTAGTTACTGATCACCTTTTGCGAAAGACCTAAGATAACTTCGATGACTTGCTTTTGGCTGTATCCAGCTGCGAAAAACGTTTCCATTTGTTCATCGCTCACATTACCACGTTCGCGCACCATGGCCAGTGTAAAGTCGTGCAGTGCTTGCAGCTTGGCGGTTGGTAACGGCGCTTGATTTCGCAAGGCGTCGGTAATCGCTGGGTCGACCTTCATTGAATGCGCAATTGCGGTGTGCGCGGGCACACAGAACTTACATTCGTGCTCAACATTGATCGTTTGCCAAACCACGGTAAGTTCCTCGGCGTCAAACGAGGTCGCGGTGAAAAACTTATGCAATTGTTGATACGCTTGTAAGGTTTCAGGTGACTCGGCCATGGCGGCATACAAGCCCGGCACTAGGCCCATTTGCTTCTTAGCACCTTCCAGAATAGCTTTGCTGTCTTCAGGTGCGGTTTCGATGGTGTGAAAAGTAAATTTGCTCATAGTGGTTCTCTAGTCCTAAGGGTTTGTTGATCATGGTGGCGAACTACGCCCTAATGAAACAGGGCAATCACGTCGACCTACCTTTGCTTGATCTGTGCACTATAACCATAATTGAACGAACGTTCAATATATATTTGAATGAACGTTCAATTATTCTCATCTTCGGCTGACTGCGCTTTACCCCACACAGAGACAAACCTATAATTGAACGAATGCTCAAGAAGTCGCGAGAGGTTTGAAGTATGGCAAAGACAGTACAATTTGATCGCCAAAAAGTGATCGACAAGGCAATGAACCTGTATTGGGCGAAGGGCTTTCATGCAACCTCAATGCGCAACCTGCAAGACGAGATCGACCTGCGACCGGGCAGCATTTACTCAGCCTTCGGCAGCAAAGATGGCTTGTTCAAGGAATCGTTGCGTAACTACGCGAATATGGGCTTAGCACAGATCCGGCAACTGACCGCGCAGCATTCGTCTCCCATAGCGGCGCTTAAAGCGTTTGTTAATGCGCAGGTCGTCGACACCCTGACTGATGCGCCCAATGGCATGTGCATGCTGTGCAAAACCTTGAGCGAATTGACGACCGAGAACCAAGACTTAATTGACGCAACGAAGCGTTACTTTGGCGAGATTTCCGCGGAAATTGTTGCATTGATAGAGCAAGCGCAGATACAAGGCGAGGTCGACGCGAACAAGAATCCACAAGCATTGGCTGAACATGTACAAATCCAAATCGCCGGACTACGCTCGTTTGCTAAAATTAATAACGACAAAGCGCAGCTCGGCGCAAAAGTCGAATCGATTTTCAGCCACTATCCGTTTTAGGATGCGCAGCATAGCACTGCCTGGCTTTGGGTAGAGAATAGGAATAATCGTGTCTCAATTGATTTTGCTCGATCTGTTTCTACGCTCGCTGTGCTTAGGGCAGCTTCTGTTCTTTCTGATTTGGCTAATAACTCTTACCGTGCAGCGCAGAAGCCTCACGGTGGAACGTAGCTTAGTCGCTACTCTATTGATTTGTTGCCTTGGCGCGGTGATTTTTACAATGCATTATCGCCCACCGTTGGCGCTCGCCGCTCGTCCTATTTTGTTGGCGCTGACCGACGGTTTGCCCATCGTGTTTTGGCTGTACGCGCTACACAGCCTAACTCGGGTTGAGGTCTACCTTCAGGCACGACCTTGGCTGAAACTGATTCCCGCGCTGTACGCATTCTGGCATGTGGCTTATTTTGTACTCGGACAAGGCCGTGGTACCGTACACGAGGTGCTGCATCTGGCCTCTGGCTTAGGGATACTGCACATCATTTTTCTAAGCATCAGATCATGGCGGGATGATTTGGTCGACGCACGGCGTCGCAAACGCGCGTTGTTTTTGATCGCTGCATGCGCGCTCATCATGATGTATGTGATCAGCGAAGTTAGCGGAAGCCGCTTTATGCGAAGTGAAGTCGGCTCGTTGTTTGGGGCACTATTAATGTTGTCGCTTTCGGTGTCTTTTGGTGTTAACCATTTTCTTCACGCCGCGCTAGGCCAACCGCAACCTCACACCGATACAGAACGAGCGTCCCCAAACACGCCACCCCATTCGTTGCCACAGGAACACAGTGCACTGTATCTTAGGTTAGAGAGCTTTATTCATGACCAAGGCTTCACACAACCAAACCTAACGGTCAGCAAACTCGCCAGCATGCTGGACACCAAAGAATACCTGCTCAGAAATCTGATTAACCAAACGTTGGGCTACCGGAATTTTTCCAGTTATCTGAACGATCAACGAATGCCGCTTGCGTGCGATTGGCTCTCATCCAAGCCTGAACTGTCGATCACCGACATTGCCCTGAACCTAGGCTACGGTTCCATCACCTCATTTAATCGCGCGTTCAAAGCGCGATACAAAATGGCACCCAGAGACCATCGAGCAACATAAATCCCAACTAATCTGTTGCTTTTTTAAAAATTGCCCGGTGCGATTTTATTTCTGATTAGTCGTCAACATCGTTAACCGACATGCTTTACCACCCTTAAACTTGTCTGCCTAACGTGTTCTATGTTTCAGTCTAAAAAACGTCTTGCCCGCTATGGGTTGCTCATTGCCCTAGCCGGCTTAGCGATACACTATTTATTCCCAGTCTATGGGTTCTTGAGCCACCGAGAGAAACTGCCACACCCACCTTTCGGCTGGATAACTCCGCCAACAGAGTATCCGGAGTCGCAAGTGATTGATGACCCGCGTTTCGAGGCATCAGCTAATACCGCGCTTGCGATATTGGCGTCTCACCGTCAGCAAATCAACGCGCCCGCGATCACTGCCGCAGTAGCGATCAATGCAAAGCGCGTTTGGACTGGCGCAGTGGGCTGGCAAGACGTTCGATCAGGCCAGCCGGCGACGCACCGCACGCAGTTTCGAATCGGTAGCACTTCCAAAGCGATTACCGCTACCACACTGGCCCGCATGCTAAAACACGGATTAGCCGACCTCGATCAGCCTTTATCTACTGTGTATGAGGTACTACCGAACTCGGAATGGTCAAAGATTACACCTCGCCAGCTGGCGTCGCACACGGCGGGACTCGCGCACTACGGACAAACCAAAGACTGGCAAGGAGCGTACCAGTTCATGGCATTAAACCAACACTACGAGAACGTTGAAGATGCAGTCAATCTGTTTAACAACACGCCGCTATTGTTTCAACCGGGCAACGACTTTAGTTATTCCAGCCTTGGCACCGTGTTATTGAGTGCATACATGCAACGCAGCGGCAAACAGCCCTATCAACAACTGGTAAACGAGTTAGTCTTGACGCCGTTATTGATGCACGACACACATTGGCAAGAACCTACGATTAACCTAGCAACCCATTACTGGCGCAGCGAAGACCCCGAGCGACCACATCTACGCGAGTGGCGGGATGTTAATTTAAGCCATCGATTAGCTGGCGGCGGATTTATATCTACCTCGAGCGACTTGGTGAAGTTGGGCTCGGCGTATCTTACCGATTCGTTTCTAGCCCCCGATGTAGTCGATACATTATGGCAGCCCCAGCGGCTATCAAACGGTGAGATTAACCCACAAAACTACGCCATTGGATGGCGCAAGGGCGAGCTTCTTCTTGAGGGTTCTCCACACGCGTCCTACCACCATGGCGGGGTTTCTCGCGGTGCGCAAAGTTGGCTAGTGATCATTCCAGACTATCAAATGGTCATTGCGGTAAATATCAATACTAAGACCACAAAATTTTCTGACTTCGCCTCAGTCTATAAAGAACTCGCCCAAACCTTTATTGCACAGTCTCGCTAATTTCACATTCGCAAACCGTACACCTTGAACGCTATAACGTCGTGAGCCAGCGTGGCTTGCGACGTTATAGCGTTTGTCCCTGGAGCGCTGACACGGCGTATAGCGCAACAACACCCCTCCTAAACTCACCACCACACCAACCTTCCACCAACCATTGCTCCGTTAAGCTGTCTGCCATAGGCAGTTAAGCCAATAACAACAATCGAATCATCAAAGGAGTAATGCAATGCAATACCAAAACCCAAATACCGAAGGGGCCATCGTCTCCTTCAAACAACGTTACGAAAACTACATTGGCGGCAACTGGGTTAAACCGGTTAACGGCCAATATTTTGACAATGTGTCGCCGGTGAACGGTAAAGTGTTTTGTCAAATACCGCGCTCAGATGAAGCAGACATTGAACTGGCATTAGACGCAGCACATGCCGCCAAGGATACCTGGGGCGCGATGTCGGTCACTGAGCGTTCGAACATTTTGCTGAAGATTGCAGATCGAATGGAAGAACATCTGGAGCCGTTGGCGGTAGCCGAGACTTGGGATAATGGTAAAGCAGTTCGTGAGACTCTGAACGCCGACATTCCTTTATGCGTTGATCACCTACGTTATTACGCTGGCTGCTTGCGGGCACAAGAAGGGGCGATCAGCGAACTTGACGGCAATACGGTGGCGTATCATTTTCATGAACCTCTGGGCGTGGTCGGTCAGATCATTCCGTGGAACTTTCCGCTGTTGATGGCAATGTGGAATCTCACGCCAGCGTTAGCGGCAGGAAACTGTGTGGTGCTCAAACCGGCAGAACAAACCCCGGCCACGATTCTGATGCTGATGGAACTGGTCGGTGATTTGTTACCCGCAGGCGTACTGAATATCGTCAACGGGTTTGGTGAGGAAGCGGGGAATGCACTGGCAACCAGCACGCGCATCGCCAAAATCGCCTTCACTGGCTCCACCCCAGTCGGGCAACACATTATGAAATGCGCCGCTGCCAGCATGATTCCGTCGTCTGTGGAGCTCGGTGGTAAATCACCCAATATCTACTTTGCAGACATCTTGAACCACGAAGACGAGTTCGTTAGCAAGTGCGTGGAAGGCGCGGTGTTGGCGTTCTTTAACCAAGGCGAAGTATGCACTTGCCCGTCGCGCCTGTTGGTTGAAGAGTCGATCTATGAAAAATTTATTGGCATGGTGGTCGAGCGTGCTGGCAAGATCAAACGCGGTAACCCGCTGGATACCGAAGTCATGGTTGGTGCACAGGTGTCGCAGGAGCAGTTCGATCGCATTATGAGTTATATCAAGATTGGTCTGGATGAAGGCGCGGAAGTCATTACCGGTGGTAAGGCAGCGAGCGTTGGCGACGGCTATGAAGACGGCTTTTATGTGGAGCCGACTTTGCTCAAAGGCAACAACAAAATGCGAGTCTTCCAAGAAGAGATCTTTGGTCCAGTGGTGTCGGTCACAACGTTTAAGACCACCGAAGAGGCACTTGAGATTGCCAATGACACCGACTTTGGCCTAGGCGCTGGTGTTTGGACACGAGACATGAACCTGTCGTACAAAGTGGGGCGTGGTGTTCAGGCCGGGCGCGTGTGGACCAACTGCTATCACATGTACCCAGCCCATGCTGCATTCGGCGGCTACAAAAAGTCCGGCATCGGACGCTACACACACAAGGTCGCGCTTGAGCATTATCAGCAAACCAAGAACTTGCTGGTAAGCTACGACACCAACCCACAAGGTTTCTTCTAAACCTCGCGCCCGTCACTCCTGGGCTTGTATGGGGATATTGGACCGGGTTGATATACTGTTATCAACCCGGTCAGTTTTGTGAGCAAAATTAAAACCCGTGTTAAGACTACAGACGCCTTTCGCAGATACCGACCACGAATTGTCTCAACCTTGTGCGCCGACCCCGCTGCTAGACCCGCAATGGGTTCGCCAGAACACGACGCTGGTACACGCACTGAAGCTTGAGCACGACGTTCACTTTAACGACAACCTGCTCGCGCTATTTAGCGGCAATCCAACTTCGATTCCAAGTTCACCAGTCGCGATGGCGTACGCCGGACACCAATTCGGCCGCTTCAATCCGTTCTTGGGTGATGGTCGTTCAGTGGTACTCGGCAGCGTTTCTACGGCCAAGGGTATTTGGGATATTGCCTTAAAAGGCAGCGGCGTCACCCCTTTTACTTTTCAGGGTAACGGGCGCGCAACGTTGTCGGAATGCCTGCATGAATACGAACTGAGCGAACAGCTCGAACAACTTGGTATCGCCACAACTCGTTGTCTGGCGGTGATTAAAGGTAGCGAGCAATTGTTAACCGGGGGCCGCACAGAATCTGCTGCCATTGTGGTGCGCATGGCTCCGACCTTCGTGCGCTTCGGTTCATTCGAAGCCTGCTATTTTCGTAACAACGACGCCGCATTTAGAAAACTTGCCGATCATGTGTTCGAACGGTGCTTCCCCGACCTATTACGTGATCCTGATGAGCACACAACGCGCTATGGGGCACTGTTTGATGCGATGGTAAAGCACACCGCTCGTCTCATCGCGGATTGGCATCATGCTGGGTTTGTGCACGGCATGATGAACACCGACAATCAATCAGTTGCCGGCCTGACACTTGATTTGGGGTCTGCGCAATTGTTAACCAAACCAGATCCAATGTTTATCGCAAGCCAAGTCGACACCAAAGGCCGCTACGCCTTTGGCGAACAGGCGGCGGTTGGGCTATGGAATTGCAATGTGTTGGCGCGCACGTTCTCTGATCTCGTGCCTAAGGCGGATTTAATCAAATCACTACGCCATTTTGAATCCATTTACCTAGAGACCTTAACCGAATGGTCACGAGAAACACCCATTATTTGACCCTGCGGTTTTGCGTGCACGAACGGCTTGGGTGTAGACTGTCTTGCGAGGAGCAGTTCACGATAAAGACCGCAATACCACCATGATTGCGGTTAACTAAGTACTCACACCGGTTGCACAACTAACGAGTATGAGCGAAACGAACACATTAAGGCAGCGACGCGGCGCCATTGAGCATCAACGAAGTCAGTTTGATGCCGACCGCCTGTTGCCAAAAGAAAAAAGTGTTTCGCGCGAAATCCTTCAATCTTGGCAACGCAGTGCCAAAGTCATACACGACACCTCACAATGCGCTCCGTGTGATGACCACGCGGTGACATCGGCCTTATGGAAGGAATCGCCGCTGTCCATCGCTGCGCGGAGGGAACAATCCAATATGCAGCAATTGGTCAAGGAAGGCCAGCTGGTGGCTGCCATCGCTGACCCCTGCGGTCGATTGCTCTGGACCTGCGCCAGCGGCTATATGAGTCGGCGTGCCGAGAAACTTAATTTTACCGCAGGCGGACATTGGGCCGAGCGCGACGTGGGCACCAACGCGGTCGGCCTGTCACTTACGCTGAAACGCGCCGTTACGGTATTCTCTTCCGAACATTATTCGCCGTATGTACAGGACTGGGTTTGTTATGCCGCCCCTATTATTCATCCGATCACCGGCGAATGTTTAGGTGCACTGGATATCTCGACGACCTGGAATAAACACACGCCACTCGGACAAAGTGCAACAACTCAGCTGGCGCAATCGATTGCGCAAAGTCTGCCGTCAGTCTTGCCTCGTGCCGAATTAGAACTCTTCGCACTAGGACAACCCAAAGTGGTATTTCGCGGCAAACCAGTGAACCTGCCGCCGCGTCAAATTGAAATCCTCTGTCTGTTGGCACTGCATCCGGACGGATTAAATCTGCAACAATTACATGCCGCCATCTATGGCGATGCGCCAGTCTCACTCTCTACGCTAAAAGCGGACGTCTCACATCTAAGGCGATGTCTGGATGGCGAAATTGGTTCCCGCCCCTATCGACTAACCACAAGCACCTGGGCCGACTTTATCCATATCTGGCGTGCACTGGATACACAACGAACGAATGAGGCCATGGCAATGTATCGTGGCGCATTCTTAGTCGCGTCAGAATCACCCGAAATTCAGGAATGGCGACACTGCATCGATGCCGTGATGACGCAACTTATTGACAACTGTGATTCGCCGCAACTACTACTGCATAAGATCAGCCAAAGCGTTAACGGCAGTATAATGGCTCGTGACCGACTCATCGAGTTGCTGGATCGCTCACAATACAACTAAGCCCAATACCGCGTTTTATTCATATTTCGACCGCCGCGTTGCATTCTAAATCTCAGCCTATACACTCTCGCTCATGACACGATTACTGCCCTACCTCTTCGCCATCGCAGCGCTTAACGCATGTGTCCCGGCTAACACGGACACCACTGCTGAGCAAACCGAACCTGCTGCTTCCGCAACTGTCGATTCCGCCTTGCTTGACCTTCCACCAGTTGACGGCAGTTGTGTCGGCTGGCAGGCGAGCTTGGCAGATGGTAAAAAAACCGACGCGATTGAACAATGTTTAGTCGAGAAAGCGCGTCGCGACCGCGCCGCGGCAGTGAAAGACGCGAGTATTCTTGTTACGTGGCACATTACTGAGGGCCCATACTCAGAGCTGGTTCCGCTGGTCAATGGACTCAGTCAGTTTCCCGAGCCTGGCAGTATGGAAGCGTATCTACGCGAGATTGGCGTCCTGACTAAGCCGGTTTCTGGGGAGGTCGATTTGGAACGCGGCTTGACAGCCTCCTACTTTATTGAAGCGCTGGCTGACATAGTCTGGTTCGACGCTGAAACTGGGATGTTCCCCAACGATCATCATTATCTGATGGCCAGCGTGGCGAGCGGCACAGACCTCAAAGACGTCTCTTTTTTCGAAACACCACCGTCCGATCCAAACAGCGATGCCGCGTATCAACTGCGCGCAGAGGTCAATGGCAATACCTATTATCAACAAGCAGAGAACTATGGGGATTGGTACGACATCGAAGCCATGCTGAGGCTGATGAATCGCGTTGCTGTGGCCGAGAACTTTAAAAGCCGGTTTGTTACGCTTCCTACCAGCGATCAAACCGCCATTATCTGGAGCGCAAGTGATGATGCATTACAAACCCTGAGCCAACGTGGACTAATCGCACTGGGTGATGCCACGCTGTCGATGGTCAACGGTAAGGCGTTTGAAGACGAGGTCAAAGCCGCACTGCAGAAACAGGCACAATAAACTCATAACTCATCGAAAAAACCCGCGGAGTCCGGTTATACGCTGCTTGTCATCGGCGGCACATTACAAGGCACGCGGAAACGCGGTGCGCTTGTCTCGCCTGGTGAGTCGTTGCACCTAGCACAACAGCGTAGACGCTATTCGCACCATCAACAAACATCCGGCTTGGTGTATCTTGAGTGTGATCTCCATACTCAATAAACTGATTTCACCCGGGTGTTTGATAGTGAAACTTAAGTACTTTTGCTTGGCTTTGATCGCCATCATCGCAGGTTCCTTGATCTATTATTGGCCTACCTTGGTCGAGATACAAGCATTGCGAAAATACGCAGCAACGTTCGAAGCCGATGCGATCGACGAAAATTTTCGTAGTTTATTTCAGCTCAATGCCTCCATCTCTATTCCCAACAATGGGCCAAGCTTGCCCTTGGAATACGCATCAACCGCGACACCACTGCCAAGTCACTTTGATTTCTACGGAGAACAGCGAGAATTCAAGGAGTTTCTGGAGCGTACCCATACCACCGGACTGTTGGTCATCAAAGACGGCTTCGTCATCAGTGAAGACTATGCGCGAGGTAATACGGCAGAGAGCCAAGTCCTGATGGCCTCGGTATCCAAAAGTATGACCGCTATGCTAATCGGCATAGCGGTTGACGAAGGCAGAATCAATATCGATGAACTCGTCACGAATTACGCACCAGCATTAAAAGGTTCTGGTTATGAAGGCATTACAGTACGCCAGACCTTAAACATGTCGACGGGGATTAAGTGGAGCGAAGATTACGGAGACTACGATTCTGAAATCGTGCAATCATTGGTCGCAATGACAGTTGGCTCTCTCGATCAATTCGCCGCCAGCATGATGGCGGACCATCCAGCTGGCACTCGAAAACTG
This sequence comes from Arenicella chitinivorans, assembly GCF_014651515.1. NCBI lineage: Bacteria > Pseudomonadati > Pseudomonadota > Gammaproteobacteria > Arenicellales > Arenicellaceae > Arenicella > Arenicella chitinivorans. Next base: position 72,565 of record NZ_BMXA01000007.1, on the reverse strand, counting down.
TACGCCAGCATAAATACTCACGTATTAAGCATGGTCCTTCGCGGCGCGACTGGCGAGTCGTATCAAAGTTACTTTGAACGCAATCTGTGGTCGAAGATCGGTGCCGAAGATGACGTAAAAATGCTGGTGGATTCGCTTGGCGAGCCACTCGCCTTTGGCGGTGCGAATATCCGCCTTCACGATATGGCTCGATTTGGACTGGTGTATTTAAACGAAGGTCGAAACCTGGCCGGTGAACAAATTGTGTCGAGTGATTGGGTACGCAAGTCGTATTCTCCAGAAGCCCAACATCTACGCCCCATTGATCAAGGCAACCAACCTGGCACACGGTTTGGCTATGCGAACCACTGGTGGCTACCACCAACCCAAGACGGTAACGATTTTGCTGCGATTGGAATTTATGGGCAATATATCTACATCAATCCAAAATATAAAATTCTGATTGCGAAGACATCTGCCTACCCCGACTATCTACTAGACGGTGGTCTGATGGATCTCGAGAGTTTGGTGGCCTTTCAGTCTCTCGCTCGGCAGCTAGCGACATCGCCGCAGTGAGGTTCGATGCGCTCGAATCAGGCTTGCGATATTAAATGCCTGGTTCAATCAACTATTGATTTGATTCATTTAACAGCAGGTCCAGAAATGGCAGCACGGCCTTCTTTCTGGGACCTCCAGGTGGCGGCGATGGTGGCGCAACAGGGTTGTGCAAGTTCTCATATACATAGGGCTTCGACGTGGATGCGTAGGCGTTTTGGCCAATGATGTCGAGATCACCATCGCCGTCAATGTCAAACAACGCACCGGAATATAAGCCTTTGCCCGACACCACTGTCTGCGCCGGCCCGAAGCCGCCTTGGCCGTTGTTGTAATACACGCGCACCGCAATACTTGAAGCACTGTTTGACCACGGCGTGCCCGTCACCACATCGAGGTCGCCGTCATTGTCGATGTCACCAAGTTTCACGGTGTGTGTATTGTTTGTTTGATTGACAATCGTGTTCGACGCCCAGTTGGCAGTGCTGGTATTGCCGGGGTTTTTATACCACGCCAACGGTGCATTACCGCCATTTCGGAATGCTTCTGCTGGGGCAATAATCACGTCATTCAATCCATCACCATCGATGTCGCCGATGGCTTCCTTGGTATTTTGGTTAATGCTTTTATAGCTCGCATCAATGTTCAACCGTGTGTACGCCTGAGTACGTGGATTCGTAGGTGATTTGAGCCAATGCCCAGTAAAGCTGATGTCTGGGCGATTATCGGCATCCAGCAAACCCACCGCCAACCCTTCGGAAGACGCAATATTGGTGTTGATATCCTTACGGGTAAAGTTCGAAATCGTGTTTTGAAAAAAGATCTGTATCTGATTCGGTGTCAGGCTGCGCGTGACGATATCCAATCTGCCGTCACCGTCCATATCTGCAATTTCCATGTCGTTGATATGATGTAATGCCAAGGTACTGCTGGTCACACGTTGATACGGCCACGTACTGGTGGCGCTACCCGGCCCAGGGTTTAAGTACACGTAGACATCTGCTTGTTTGGTGCCGCCGGAATGATTGTCGGAACTCACTACCAGATCCACGTCGCCGTCGCCATCCATGTCCGCCAGCTTGGCCGCACCGAGAAATGAACGTAAGTGCGTGTCGTTGCCGAACTCGTGACGCGTCCACGTGCCCTGGATCTGACTCGGTGCAGCAAACCATGCGAAGGTTTTGCGCCCACCTGCATGTTTGCCGCCTTCGATGACCGCCACGTCGCCACGGCCGTCGCCGTTGATGTCAGCCACATCGAGTGAACTCACACCGCGCACACTGCCGTTGGCAACGTCTTTGGCATCAGCAAATGGTATCTGCGCAATAAGGTCGGCGCTAGTCAGTCCGCTGCCCAGCACACACCAGCAGCATGACAACTTGATAAGGCTGTGAAATTTCATCGATATACGATAATCCGAGTGCATTACAAAATCCATTACTCTAGCGTGATTACGTCTGCGATTTGCGATCGCCACCACATCACGTATAGTTACAGAATCCGTGCAATGATCTATTCCACCAGGTTACAACACGGCCCCACTACAGGTCAGATCGATGGATTGGCCGCAAGCAAACATGTGAACTGATCAGTGCCATGATAGATATCTATGTCGTGTTGGGTTTTGTAGCGTATTTTGGTGCTGCGACTTGGGCGATTTACCATAACCTTTTATTCAAACGTGACACGCGTGCGGCTCTCGGTTGGATTATCATCTGTGTGCTGTTGCCGTTTGTCGGGCCGATCACTTATTTTCTGTTTGGTATCAACCGAATCCAACGGCGTGCACGTGGCATGCGACTGGCATTATTAAAGGTAGACTATGAAATCGCCGATTACGTGCCGCAACGGCGCGCCGATGATGCGGCCAGTGGTCTCGAGTCTATCGGTCATACGGTTTCTGGCCGCGCGCTGGTGGCGGGTAATCACGTCACGGCTTATTACAATGGTGACGAAGCCTATCCCGCCATGCTCGCGGCGATCGACCAAGCCAGAAAGTGTATCTATTTGACCAGCTATATTTTTAGACGTGACGACATTGGGCGACGTTTTATTGATGCGCTGACCGAGGCCAAAGCACGCGGCGTCACCGTCAAGGTGATCATTGATGGCATTGGGAATTTATATTCTTTTAAACGCAGTACGACTTTATTACGACGACGCGGCATTGACGTAGTGCGATTTCTACCGCCACGTCTACTGCCGCCAAGTGTGAATATAAATCTGCGTAATCACCGTAAGATGTTGGTGATTGACGATCAGCTGGGTTTTGTCGGCGGGCTAAATATTGGCGACCAGAATATGGACCGCAAGAACCGACTGCGCAGCGTCACGGATCTGCACTTTCGTGTCGACGGACCGATCAGCCCGCAATTGACGCAGTTGTTCCACTACGATTGGCAGTACGCGCGTGGTGGTGAACTACCGAAGCCGTCTACCGATGTCATTTCTGAGCAAGGCGAAATGGCATGTCGGCTAATTCCAGATGGTCCGGATGAGTCATTGGATGCGTTAGCGACAACCATACAAAGTGTGATCAGTTGCGCGGAAGATCGTATTGCAATTATGACACCGTACTTTTTGCCTTCTCGTGAGATGGTCTCGGCGATTCAGTCTGCTGCGATTCGCGGTGTACGCGTGCGCGTCATCTTGCCAGCAAAGAACAACCTAATTTACATGCACTGGGCCAATCGTAATCTGTTGTCTGAACTGCTCAATTGGGGCGTGGAAGTGCGTTATCAACCACCGCCGTTCAGTCACAGTAAGCTGCTGTGCATCGACGACCGCTATTGCCTGATCGGCTCCGCCAATCTTGATCCACGCAGCCTGCGGCTTAACTTTGAATTGGGACTTGAGGTGTTTTCAGCGCCGTTTAATCGACGAATGTGGCACCATTTTGATCAAATTTATCAGCAATCAACGCCCGTCACTTTTCAAGAACTCGCGTCACGTTCAGTGTTCGTGCGTTTACGCGACTCACTGGTCTCGCTGATGTCACCGTATCTTTAAGTACCCTTCATGAACGCGTCGATACGTTGTCGCGCATTGTGACGTAAATTCATATAGAACAAATTCCAATCACTCGGGTGCAAGCTGCGGTCTTCACCAGCGCCCCGGTTATCAAACAGGGTATCGCGCTGTGGATCCACCATCAACTCACCACTCGGTAAGCACTGTGCCGACGTGTATTCCAACATGGCGTTACCCAGCGACGAATATTCGAAACCCGGATTTTGGTCGCTTACTAACCTGGGGATATTGTTTTGCCATCGCATCGGGACCGCACCCAAGTGCTGACCTGCTTCAACCAACGTTGTGTCCGCACGCCAACTCAAGGGGTTAACGCACAAGGTCTCATTTCGACTCGCCCACTCCCAGCCACTGCGTAACCAAAATGGCAGTACGCCGCTCGTGTCTCGACCCGTTCCACTGCGATCATAGGTATCGTAAGTCACCAAACAACCGGTTTGCCCTGGCATCACACATAATGGAACAGACGGAATGGTGTCATCGAATACATCCGGCGGCACCCAATAGCCAATCAAATAGGCCGCAATCAATTTGTGTTGCAACGGCTGCCCTTCAATCCGATTGGCCAATAAGCGCACTGCGTGCAATGTGCCCTGACTGTGACTGGCCACAATAAAAGGCCGCCCAGGGTCAGGGCGACGCGAAATAAAATAATCGAAAGCGGCTTCGACATCCTGATATGCTAGATCTAACGCGGCGAGGGCGGCATCCGAACCGGTGCGTAAAAATGCGGACAAGTGCGCCTGACGATAACGCGGTGCATACACATCACAGCAGGCACTAAATACGCTCGCCATAGTCGCCATCACATGCTCAGTGCCCTGCTCCGCGTAGGCATCTTTTGCCATGCTGCCATTCCAACGGCCACCGCTGAAGAGCGTGGTCGGCTGGATAAAAAATACATCCACGGCCGCATGACTGAGCGCCCCACGATCGGCATTATCCGGCGACAGGTCTGCACTCTCAGTGGTTTTGGGATGTGCACTCCAGTACGACAAGGAATCGTAGTCCGGCGGCGTCGGAATATCTGCTTGCACAAACGCTTTCGGTGGCTCGATATACCACGCCAATAATGGCTTATGAAAAAACACCAACGCACCGAACACCAGTGTTACCAAGGCGACTGTGCTTAAGGCAAGTTTCTTTTTGCTCATTTTAAGGATCCTGCGTTGTCATTATCGACAAGTTCAGCGGATTACAGTTCATCCTCAGCGACGACCACCAAGCAATCATCAGGATTCAAGGTGAACATTTTGTCTTTGAGTGGTATCAATTCTACGCCGCTATTTTCTGCCTGATTGGTTTCGAGTGCTTTGATCTTGACGCCAAAGCACACTTCTTCACGGTTCTGGGCTGCGCTGATCAAATCTGCAAAATTAGCCTGCACCGGAAACGAATCGAAGTAGAGTGTCATCGGTTTGAGGTATATTTCAGACCCGTCTTCCTGAAAGATATCATCGTACACATCTTTAATGTGGCGGCTCTCGGAGATTTGCGCCGTAATCATGCTGACCAGTCGATTGGAAATAATCATATCTTTCACACCGGCCCGCGCAATCAATTCATAATTCTGCGATTCGAGCACCTCGGTAATCAACTTGGTCTCGCGACCCGACTGATCGATACCCTGAAAAATACTGCGTAGTAACAGCAAGGTGACGATGTTTTCGGAATCAACTTGCTGCGTATCTTTATCCTTATGTGCACTAGCCAGAATGATAATGTTGCCGTAGCGATCAGGCTGAATTGACACCAACGAGGCGCGATCTAACGGATTGATATCGATCAAATTGATTTTGATGTTATCAATTTCGGCATCGATTCTGGTCAATTCATCTTGCTCCGACTGACTCGCATTGTGAATCACCACGTCGATGACGCTGCCTTCTTTCACGTAGTCGGCGAATTCTTTGAGGATGGTCTCCGTTTTGTGATTCCAGCCAACGATGAGCTCGCGTTCAGTACCCTGATCGGCGCGCGTATTTAACGGCGGGATCACACGCGGGCTTACTAATGGTTGGGCTTGATAATCGATGGTCGAATCGTCATCTGCGACGATCAAGACTTCATCATCATCTTGCATCATGTAGCCGCGCGGCGGGTTGATTAGCAGCTCACCAGAGGCATGACGCACACCAATCGGCACACCGTCGGGAAAATGATAAGCAAGTTTACCAAACTCCGCCAGGCGCCAGTCTGCGGCGTAAAAATACATTTCACACCCATCGAACGATAAAATTTCGTTGTACACGACGGACAAACCAACCGACCTCGAGGTTTGTACTAAGAGTTTGGCCAGAATATTCGCGGTATCTAACGTCACCACGTATTCGGGGAAGGTGTTTTCAATAATGTCGCGATAGGTGTCATTGTAGACTTCCGCTACGATTGCATAGTCTTCCTTATTCACGCTCTTAGTGGTCGCCGCCAACACCGTTTGAATCACCATGGCGTCACTGGCAGTTTTCGCGGCATCCGTATCGGTATCCGAGCACGCGGCAAGCACAATGACGGATTTAGCGGACTCAATCGAGACCATGTCCAGATTAACCAGAATCGTGCCTTTACCAGATCGAGTGACAACGCGCGTGGTTTTGGTGTCTGGCATTCGCAAGCGCAATACGTCATCGATCTCTTGCTTGTCGCGATCGGCTAAGATCACCACAGCGGCGTCATCCTCGCTCTCATTGGCCCACACCAACTCGCGCAGAATCTCAATAACACGCTGCTCGTCCCAGCCAATAATCAGCGTGTGACCAGCCTCGATCACTTTGGAGCGGCCACGTTTTAACTCAGATAACTTTTGGTCCAATCCGGTCGTTATCACGGCGACTAAGGCCGACAACAAAATTACACCAGCCAGTCCCGCGACGATGGCGAATAGTTTGTACCAGAAAGACGACAGAATATCCTGCGCCATATTTCCCGGGTCCGTGAGCTGCAAAAACGTGATGTAAAGATTGCCGAGAAAATCCAAACCCTCGTATTGTTGCGTCAGGTCCGGACTAAACCAATGCATTAATCCACGCAATCCAGCCACAATCAGAAAAATGGCTAGAAATACAAACAGTAGTGCTTTAAATGACGACGTACTACCACGTGCCATAAAGGTATCAAAGCGATACTGTAACTTGTTTAACAACGTCACCCCAATACTTGATTCGTCATCAGGTTGGGATTCGATGGGACTGGTATTTGATTGCGCCCGTGCTTGCGTTGCTTCCGTCACGCTGTGTGCGTCGGTTTGATCCGCCACGACAGCGACTTCGTTGTCCACTGTTTTGAGCTCCACTATCGCGCCAATCTTTTCCAGCTGACTGACAACAAGGTTTGCTCGATTCGGGTTACTGGTGCGCGACACCACGACTGGCTTACCGCTCAACAGAACATCGATGTATTCTGGCTCTTTTTTGAGTCCTCGCGCTAGTTTCTGTGCGACGATCAACGGATCAACGCCTGCTTGCGTTTGCCCTGAGAAAACAACGTGATATTTGGTACTCATTCAAAATTCCCTGTACTACGGTAAGCGCCCCGACCCTGACAACATACTATGTTAAGCGTGATAGTATTGGACTTAAGCAGGATTCTCAACTGGATTTATAGCGTGGCAGCTGAGTTGACCTATTCGCTTACATGCTTTTCTGCTGGCCATTTTTCGATTGGGCAGGCGAATCCACCAAGCCAGGTTTTAATGCCCATAGCACACAAGCATTTGGAACATTGGGTGGTGGCTGAGATAAAATGCTCGCACTGCTTACAGGCGGTATAGCGTCGGTCCTTGATCTCGCTCGGCACCCGCCAAAATTTCTCGGAGAGCTTACTCCAGCGGTTAACACCTACTTGAATCAGATCGGTGTAGCGCCAGCGGCTGGCGTCCATATCGGACTCAATGTCCCCCATTCAGATCAACCCAGCAGTGTTGATACAGACAACGCCAATCCGTTTACCCATCGCAACCTACGAATTCGAGTGAGAATGTGCTCATCTCAGAAATGACGTGCGGCCCTACTCCACCACAGTTTTCAAACACTTGCGGGTAATAACTTGTCGTTGCCGGGCCACAATTCGTTAATACGTGCTCAAGCAGAAGTGTGCCGCTGTTGCTACCCCCGTCGGGTTTGATTTTTAAAGTGGTTTTGATATCACAATTAGCGTTGCTGAACCCATAGGTTAACAGGTTATCCAAATTGACGCTTAACGCTGAACCGTCCCAGTTCGGCACCGTAATCGGCGACGAGGTATCATATGAATATCGCCCTTGATTACTGATACTAATCGTTAAATTTGCTTTTTTACCATTCCCCACGGCCCCGTCGACACATAGGAAGAACCTGACCCCAATCCCGTAACCTGAACAATCTGCCATTTCTCAAATCCTCTGTTTTGTTCGTTTAGCGACTTATTCGATCGATCCGGACGCGGCGATACCAATCGTGAGCGTGCTGGTGGAAGCAGCGGCCTGGGTCACATTAAAATTTGTGATCAACACGGATCCCGACGCCGAACCCGTTGTAACAATTTGCGGCTCATCGAGCAGGTACGTCACAATACCTGAGATATGACTCACATTTTGAGCCGATGCTGAGCTACTGACGACGAGACCACCGGTGCCCGCCGCGACTGTTTTGATAAACTTTCGTCTGTCTTGCATGCTACGCTCCTCGCTATACCACGCACGCTGGTTGATCCAGCGTGTAAGTTGTCATTTCGGAAATAATATACGGGCCAATACCACCGCAATTTTCTACCACCTGCGGGGAATATGACGACGGAGCAGCACCGCAGCCATCCAATTCAAACTCGATTAGCAACGTGCCGGTATTGGTATTGGCATCCGGGATGATGGTGATGCGCGCCGCCTTCGTGGTGCAGTTAGCCGAACCATATCCGCCGTAAGAAGACATTTCTGAAGTCACGTCAAATACTGTTCGCGACCCGTCCCAAGAACGTGTGATGCTGTCGGTATGAAAATTTGTGTTCAGTGTTTCGTTAATCGAAAACGTTACCTGAGCATAGTTACCGGCACCAACCTCGCCATCCACACACATATTAATCTCGAGTCCAAACCCGTAACCACTACAATCTGGCATAGCATGCTCCAATCCGTTTTGAATTTTGATGTTTAAGGACAAGGAAAAAGTGGCATTTGCGTTCAGGACGCTGAACAGACAGAATATGCCCATGAAACCCAACCTAGTCACACTAGCCTATCACATACTCGTTCATACTCTCCAGCGGTGGCGATGGGAAATTTCATAAACATGGATTTAAGTTAACAACTGTATATTTATGAACGAACTCGGGCGACTGCATTTCGCGTTAATGTGTAATCGCAGTAACGGCGGCTTTTTCAGCGGATTAACTCTGATTGACGAACTACAGCCGTATGTTGATCTGTGCGTCTGGAATCTGGTACCCCAACACGACGACAGCTTGCTGTCTTTGTTTGCGAATCGCAGCCTCACAGTTAATCAAGCCCAACCTTGCATTGAGCTTGAACCTGGTGATCACGTATTTTTCTACATGAATGAGTACCCAACCCTGTGGCGAAACTTCAGTCGCGCTTGGCAGTCAGCATTGTGTCACGCCGATTCGATTCAGATCGCATTCAATCGCACCGTCGGCGCTATGCCCTTGGAGACTTGGCTCGCTCCGCATCTGACGCATTTGTATTTTCAAGATACCCACATGCACGCCGAATGGCGCACACTGGTCAAGGGAACGGGCCTGCGATCAACTCCCGTCAGTATCCTGCCGCCGCCCGTGAATATTTCTGGTTTTCTGACAACTGAAAAACACGCCACAAAGAACCCAGAAGAGCCAGTCATCATTGGTAGACTGGCGGGCGATGGCGATGTGCCCGAGAACGCCATCGACTTTTACACGGAATTAGCCACAGCGCTACCCGAAGCCGTGTTCTGGTTTATGCCGGCACCTACGCGCCTCGCTGAGGCACTACAAGGCCATCCACAATTTCATTTTTTTGCACCCAACGAAATCTCCCCATTGGCGTTCCTGCGCGCCACCGACATCTACTTGCTAACCTACGCACCGATGGTCCCCATTCCAGGCCCACGCTCATTGGTCGAAGCAATGGCGGCGCAATGTGCTCCGGTGGTGGTGAACCGCGATGGCCCGCAACGACGGGTGGTACATGGCAAATCAGGTTTTTGTTTTGACACTGATCTTGAGTGTCGATCACATGTTGCACAACTGGTGCGTGACCCCACACTTCGTGAGCGAATCAGCAAAGCCGCCCACGCACGAGCACTTTCGTTTAAACTGTCTGACTGGACTGATCAAATCCTCCAATATTGTGCTGCCGACCGTAAAACGCCAACAAGCTAACCAAGCGATTGATCACAGCTCGCCCAAAGTCAGCATCGGCCTGCCGGTCTACAACGGTGAGAACTATTTACGTGAAGCGATTACGTCGCTGTTGGGTCAGACCTACACCGAGTTCGAGTTAATCATATCTGACAACGCATCCACGGATTCAACTCAAGCCATTTGCGAAGAATTTGCCGCCCAGGATTCTCGAATCCGCTACTACCGAGCAGACAAAAATCACGGCGCCAGCTGGAACCACAGCTTCGTGATCACTCACGCCAAAGCGCCGCTATTCAAGCTGGCAGCGCATGACGATGTGTGCCTACCAACGCACCTAGAACGCTGTGTTGCCGCATTGGATGCGAACCCCACGGCACAGTTGGCATACACCCGAACGCTGATGATGCATGGCGACCAATCATCCATGACCTTTTACCAAGACGACGTAGAGCTGAGCTCGCTCAATGCGGCAATTCGATACGGGGACCTGATTCACGCCGCGCCACCCGCTTTCCCAATCTTTGGAGTTGTACGAACGCAGGCACTGCGTTCAATCCCGGGGTTTGAACCGTACAAAGCCAGTGACCGAGTGGTACTGATTCGACTGGCGCTGATGCACCCGTTTGTGTTCATTGACGAACCACTATTCCAATACCGTTGGCATGCAACCAATGCGTCGAATTTGATGGCATCAGGTAATGGGTTTTACACTTGGTGGAATCCAAATGCGGGACAAGGCCGCGTGTTCCCCGAGTGTCGCATAGTGTATGAACACTTGCGGTCTGTGTTCTTGATACCGCTAAGTTGGTCTGAGCGGCGCGCGTGCCTGCGTGAATGGTGGCATTGGGTAATCAACAATCGCCAAAGAATCGGTTTGGAATTGAAGCAACTGTACAGTCGCGCCCCACTGCCTCCTTACCCAACACTCACTCTGATCGACCAAGCCATGGTACGGCGCGCGCGCGCTGAATTTAAGGCACGAGCTTACCCCAACAAAAGCGCGCATTCTTGATGTTTGAATCAGTCAGCCAATGTCGAGCCTGTGACACCCCATTCGCCGCCCCCCTGTTGGACCTCGGTATGATTCCGGTCGGCGATGCACTCAGTTCATCGCCGCACGATATGACCAGCCAGGCGCCGTTGGTAGTGCACTATTGCGATGCGTGTTTATTATTGCAACTTGAATATCACCTGATCCCAGAGCGGATATTCAATCATCAGTACCCGTATTTTTCCTCCAACATTGCGTCACTGGTCGCGCGCATGGGTGATTTAGCGGCACAGCTTATTGCAGAGTATGCCCCCGATGTTGCCCGCCCGGTGGTCGAAATCGCCAGCAACGATGGGTATTTTCTGCAACATCTAAAACACCATGGCTACCGCACGCTGGGGATTGAACCCTGCACCCCACAAGCTGATATTGCAATTGCCAAGGGTGTTCCAACCATCAACGCCTTTTTTACGCGGGCACTCGCGCAACAGATTCTGGCGAAACATGGAAAGCTACACCTGATCGTTGCCAATAATGTTGTTGCGCACGTCCCTGACATCCACGACTTGCTAGCTGGTATTGGCCTCTTGCTAGACGCTAACGGTACTGCCGTGGTTGAGTTCCACCATGCGTTGCCGATGCTCGGTCAGCGCCAATTCGATACTCTGTACCATCAACATATTTTCTATTACAGCCTCACTTCATTCAAAGGCCTACTGGCAAACCACGGATTACACGTCAACAAAGTGGAACAAATCGAAGCGTATGGCGGTTCCCTGCGTATTCACTTTGGCCACCAACCCCGGCAGGACGACAGTGTACGGACACTCCTTGACGTCGAAAACATGCTGTTGAAGCAAGCCTCGATCACTCAATTTGCTGCATCGTTCTATGCAGCACCACGGGCTTTGAAACAGCTCGTGGAATCGCTGCATCACCAAGGTAAAAAGATTGCTGGTTATGGTGCTGCGGCCAAAGCCAGCACCTTATTGGCCATCTCCGAGCTGGATGCACCACAACTGAGTTATGTTCTAGACAAAAATCCAGCCAAGCATGGCTTGTTCATGCCTGCCAGCGGGCTTCGAATCGAGTCTATCGACATGCTTAGAAATGCGCCAGTGGATTACCTGATTGTTTTTGCTTGGAACTATGCCGACGAAATTATGGCGGAACTAGCCTGGTTTCGTGCCCAAGGTGGCCGCTTCGTATTACCGCATCCGAGCTTAAGGGTAATCGACTGATGTCATCACCTTGCCCGATCTGCCTGCAACACAGCACCACCGAACTTTTCTTTTTGTCGGCGGTGCCAGTCCACAGCGTACGACTCACCCCAAGCGCCGATGCTGCGAAGGCAATCCCGACAGGCGATATCCGTCTCTTGGCCTGCAACCAATGCAATATGGCTTGGAACGGCGACTTTGATGCTACGCTTGTGCACTACGATGGCGACTATGAAGAAACCCAAGCTTACTCACCCAAGTTCCAGACATTTCATCGACAATTTGCCGTAACGCTTGTGGAGTCCTATCAACTTCGTGGTAAGACCGTACTGGAGATCGGCTGTGGGAAAGGTGAATTCCTGACGGCCCTGCTCGACGCTGGGATTACTGAAGCGATTGGCTTTGACCCATCGTTTAACCCAAAACGTGCACGCAGCGATGCACGTTTAACCGTGTATCAGCAGCTCTACCCGCCCAATCCAAGCGCCAAGCTAACGCTCCCGGCGATCGACTTTTACCTATGCAAGATGACGCTCGAACATGTGTTTGAGCCACGTGAATTTTTATCCCAGTTACGCAGCTCGATTGGCGACCACGATTGCCTAATGGCGATTCAGGTACCGGCACTGGAACGCATCCTGACTACCACCGCATACTGGGATGTTTACTACGAGCACTGCAATTATTTTAGCGCCGACGCGGTCGCTAGGCTGTTTTCAATGTGTGGCTTTGAGGTAATCCAATCTGAGACCATTTTCGATGACCAGTACCTCAATGTGGTGGCACGGCCAGTTACCAAATCAACACGCACCACCGCACCCAACCCGTTGCCATTCACCGCATTCAAACAGAACCTAGAGCTTGAATTAGCCGCATGGCGCGAACGCCTACTACCCGCTGCAACGCAAAATGCGTTACTGGTTTGGGGCGCTGCGTCGAAGGCCGTGGGATTACTGAGCGCCCTACCTGAACTCAAAGTCGGCACGACACTGGTGGACATCAATCCCCATAAGCACGGCACGTATTTGCCTGCTACTGATCTGCTTATTCACGACCCGCAACAGCTCCAAAACCGCCAGTTTGCAATCATCCTTGTGGCCAACCCAATTTACCTCGACGAAGTGGCTACGATGTTAAAGACGCTCCGCATCGACGGTGACGTTATCGCGTTGAAATAACACGCGCACTACCTACCAGTGGCACGCAAAGCGCAATCAATGACGCCGTTCGATATCAGCGATTTCAAATGTGCAAGTCGATTAAACCGATTACCCTCGAAGTCCTCGACCGCGACCGGCACGCGCGTAATAACGTCAACCAATTCCTGAATTCCAGCAGCCAGATCCCAGACCGGCCGATAGGCTGGCACTGTTTGCACCAGTTTGTCGCAATTGACACGGTAATTCCGCGTATCGGCAAACGCTTCATCTAGGGTGCGTAACTCCGATCCGGGAACCGCTGCGTGTACCAACCTAGCCACCTCGAGGATCTGGTAATTTTCTGCAGTTCGGCCCACATTAAAGGCCTGCCCTGCTACCCGTGCTGATGGCGCTTCGAGCGTGGCGACATAGGCTCGCGCAACATCACTGACATGTACCAGTGGACGCCAGGCACGGCCATCGCTTTTTAACACCACCTGTTTGCTCGCGAGCGCGTACGCCACCAGATTATTCACCACCAGATCAAATCGGATACGCGGGGCTACGCCATACACCGTGCCGGCGCGCAAATTACAAGGTTCAAAGCTTGCGCAAGCCAGTTCGCAAACAGCCGTTTCTGCCCCCACTTTGGAATGCCCATAGGCTGTTTGGGGGTTGAATGGCGCGTGCTCATCCAGCAGTTCGCCCGCACTGGCGCCGTAGTTGCTGCACGACGAGGCAAACAAGAAACGACGCACACCGGCTTGTTTTGCTAGACCTGCCAACCTAACTGAAGCAGATTGATTAATTTCTATCGTTAAGGTTGGATCAAAGTTACCTAATGGGTCGTTGGAAAGCCCAGCCAGATGAATCACGGCTTCATAGCCTTCGAGATCCTGTACGGTTAGATCTCGAACGTCCTTAGCGAGATTGTGGCCATGAAAGCTGGCCTCCGGCACATAGACACAGTCTGCAAAAAAGTTCATGTCACAACCATCGACCTCGTGACCTGCCGCATTGAGCATAGGCACGAGAACACCGCCGATATACCCAAGATGACCAGTCACGAGTACTTTCATGTTTGCATAGTCTGGTATTGATTGTGTGTGGCCGGCAGAGGCCAGAAAGCCCTGTCCTGTGCGACCAGCTCATTAAGGTATTGCCATTCGGATTGTATATCCATGCACTGCCAATCCCCTTCATGCCGGTATGCCTGTAACCTCCCACCTTGACTTAAAGGAGTGAGGACGTCGTGTTCCCAAGAACACTCTGGCCCCGTAATCATCTTCAACACAGACGGGTTAACCACAAAGTAACCCCCACTGACCCAATGATCGGATTGTCTTTGCTTTTCCGTATAGTGCGTCACCGTCCGGTCATGAAGACGCAATGCCCCAAAACGCTGAGGCGGATGCACGGCAGCCAGGGTAAGTTCTGCGGAATCGGCTTGGTGTTGGGCACACATGGCGGCGAAATCAACGTTGGATACCGCATCGCTCCAACTCAACAGAAAAGGCTGGTCGCCAATAGCACTGCTCAACGCCAGCACACGTCCCCCAGTATTGGTATCCAGGCCGGTGTCGATCAATTGTAGATCAAGCCCGTGCCTGGGACGATTGAACCCATGCCGTTCTAAGTGTTCAACTTTGTAACCACCGGCAATGGTTACGCGTTGGACACCGCTGGTCGCTAGGTGGACCAGAATATGGTCTAACAAAAATACGCCACCGACTCTCATCAACGTTTTCGGTTGTTGTTCTGCGCCGCCCAACATGCGTGTGCCACGCCCGCCAGCTAGAATGCAAGCATGCTCGATCAAAGCCTTGAGCCTCGTTCGATGTGGGCCTGCTTCAGTAGAGGCGGCACCAACATGGCGAGTAACGTCATGGCCAACCAGTAGAAGCTCAGAATAACCAAGCTAGACCACCAGACCGGCTGAAGAAATTTATTGTAGGCAATCACGGAGTCCGAGATTGCAAACACGATTGCACCCAAGGCCACACCTCTGGCCACGGCCGAGCCAGAATATGATGCCATTCCGACCGCGCACAACACCATCGAAATAATTACGCTGAGGTAGACGGCGACCGGCACAGTCAACACCCCTAGGTGTGGGAAAAGTAGAGAGAAATACCCAACCGCCGCGGAACCGATTACGAGCGTTGGAAACCAGGATAATCGCAGGCCATATGCGCGCGCAAACACCACGATAAACCCAAGATGAGCAAACAAAAACGCAGTCAACCCAAAAACAAACAGCGCATCAAACAGCAGCAAGGTGTCGCCCAGAAGACACAAACACAGCGCACCGAACATCACACGTAATTCAATCGACCCAAGCCCATTTGCCAACTGCCAAAACAAGGCAATAATCAGGATCGTTGTCAGCGGTTTAAGGGCCATAAAGGCCACGCGCATTCCGGCGTATTCCGACGCAATGGCGGCGCACGCGGCGAACACAATCGCCGCAATCAATACGATTTGTTTGACCCAACCAGAACCCATATTGTCCCCTACCGGTACATTGTTAGAAAGACACCAGCGCAACTGTATCGACGTCGCCGAGCTGAGCACGTCCATTCAAACCGTCTAATTCGATCACAAACGCAAATAGGGTCACATCGCCACCGACCTGATTCACCAAGGCCGCCGCTGCCGCCGCGGTGCCACCGGTCGCTAGCAAGTCGTCGATAATCATTACTTTCTCGCCTGATTTAATGGCGGTTTTCTGCAACTCGACTTCAGCACTGCCATATTCTAAAGCATAGGTTTCAGCCACGCAGTCACCGCCCAGTTTGCCTTTTTTGCGTGCCATCACGATCGGCAATTTTTGTCGCAGCCCTAACGCGCCACCAAATAAAAAGCCGCGGGCATCCAGCGCCACGATTTTATCAATGTCGTGCGCTTCCATGGCTTCAGAAAACCGCTCTACCACATGCGAAAAGGCCTCTGGGTGCTCGGTAATCGACTCAATGTCTTTGAACTGAATACCCGGTTTTGGAAAGTCCGGAATAGTGCGAATTAAATTTTTGAGATCCATCAAATCAGTGCTCGTATCGAGCAGGTAAGCAAACAATGTGATGATTATACCTGCTCTCTTTGCTTCACGCCTCCCATGCGACTTGTTGTGATTTGGGCGAGGCTTTACTATAGGTGCTCTGCTATTCAGTTGAGTACTCCAATGACCATAGATAACCGTGCCATTTCTGTCTCGCTCGTCATTTTAGCCACCATCGCGGTTTTCTATGTGTTGGTTGTCGGGCAAGCATTTTTAGTACCCTTGGCCGTCGCCGTGATGGTCTGGTACGTGATCAACGCGCTAAGCCGAACCTTCGCGCGTGCGATCCCATTGTTTGAAAAACCCAACTGGATCACCTTAATTTTGGCACTGATCAGTATTGGTCTATTTTTTGGCTTCGCGATCAATATGGTGTCTGACAACATCACCGCCGTGCGTGCAGCCGCACCCGAGTACAAGGCTAATTTTGACCAAATGTTGATTAAATTAGGGGCCGACTCACGCTTTGATTTGTTGCCTAACGTAAAGCAGATGGTTAGTCGAATCGAGATTGCACCGTTGATTAGTACGCTAGCCAGCACATTCACCGGCATGATCGGCAACATTTCATTAGTACTGTTCTACGTGATGTTCATGTTGCTGGAACAAGGCACGTTCCAAAAGAAGATTGCGGCGATCTTTCCGGACCGCTATCGGCGCCATTCGATTATGAGTATTTTGTCGCATGCGCAGGAAGACATTCAGACCTATCTTTGGATCAAAACCGTCACCAGCTCGCTCACTGGTATCATCAGTTACGGCGTACTGAAATGGGTCGGTGTCGATTTCGCTGGCTTTTGGGCGTTCACCATATTCATGCTGAACTACATTCCGACAATTGGGTCAATTATCGCAACGCTGTTTCCTGCCATTCTCGCGTTGATTCAGTTTGACACGTTCACGCAATTTTTCATTGTCCTTGCCGGTGTTGGCGCGATTCAGGTCGCTGTAGGGAACTTTTTAGAACCGAGACTGATGGGTAACTCATTAAATGTCAGCCCATTCGTAGTAATGATGTCGTTGACGCTTTGGGGCAGTATTTGGGGAATTGCCGGGATGTTTTTGAGTGTGCCAATCACGGTGATGATGCTGATTGTGTTCGCGCACTTCGAAAAAACACGCTACATTGCGATCCTATTATCCGGCGATGGCAGTCTTAAGTTTGCCGAAGTCAACGGTGAACTGGCGGGGATGGAACAAGCCAACTCGGATTCCAGAAACACCGCTTAAAAATCAAAAAAGGGCTGCAATTGCAGCCCTTGATTTGAATCCTGGGTCCTGGACTTTACAGCCCGGCTGCCTCACGTAAGGCATCCGCCTTATCCGTATGCTCCCAAGTAAATTCTGGTTCAGTACGACCAAAATGGCCATACGCGGCTGAGTTTCGATAAATAGGTCGAAGTAGATCCAAGGTCTGGATAATGGCCTTTGGACGCAAGTCAAAATGCTCTAACACCAAGGCTTCGATCTTCGTTTCTTCAATCTTGGCCGTACCAAACGTGTTCACCATTAAGCTCACCGGCTTAGCCACACCTATCGCATACGCAACTTGGACTTCACAACGGTCAGCCAACCCCGCGGCCACCACGTTTTTAGCTACATAGCGACCGGCATACGCGGCGGAGCGGTCAACTTTCGATGGGTCCTTGCCAGAGAACGCGCCGCCACCGTGATGCGCTGCACCACCGTAGGTATCCACGATAATTTTACGCCCAGTAATCCCACAGTCACCAACCGGCCCGCCGATAACAAAACGCCCGGTCGGGTTAATCAGATACTTTGTTTCTGCGGTGACCATATCGGCAGGCAAAACAGGTTTAACAATTTCTTCGATTACCGCCTCAACCAAATCTTTATGTGAGACTGACTCATCGTGTTGCGTCGACAGCACCACAGTGTCAATGAAACTTGGTTTGTCGTTTTCGTAACGTACAGTGACCTGTGATTTTGCATCGGGTCGCAACCAGGGCAACTGACCGTTTTTGCGCAACTCGGATTGCTTTTTAACTAAACGATGCGAGTACTCAATCGGCATCGGCATCAACACATCCGTCTCGCTACAGGCGTAACCAAACATCAAGCCTTGGTCGCCAGCACCTTGGTCCAAATCAATACCTTCGCCTTCGTTCACGCCTTGGGCAATGTCTTTGGACTGCGGATCCAGCGTTAGCATAATGGCGCAGCTACTGTGATCAAAACCCATTTCTGAGCCGCTGTAGCCGATTTCTTTGATAGTATCGCGTATCCGTTCAACCACACCGTCCAAACTACGCGCACTGGTGATCTCACCAGACAACACCACTAAGCCGGTGTTAACCAAGGTTTCACACGCGACGCGCGAGTATGGATCTTCTTCCAGAAGATAATCGAGAACGGTATCAGAGATCTGATCCGCAACTTTGTCAGGGTGGCCTTCCGAGACGGACTCTGACGTAAACAAATAATTCCGCATTGCTATACCTTTTCGTGCTTCTAAGGGTATTTGATTCAATTAAGTCGGCGGAGTTTAGCACCAACTATGTTTTAATACACTTCACGCGAGTGAAGTACTTACAGCTTTTTCCCTAATTCAATAAATTCTATGGTAAATCGTCTTCCCAGCTGGATTTTTCTCAGTCTGGCTATGTTGTTAATGGGCATTGCCCTGATGCCATTGGTGCGTGCTGCAATCGGCATCGACACTGAAATCCAGATGTCGTTTCTCACCGTCATCTCTTTGCTGATCGCCGGTTTGATGTGCGGGCTAACAGCGATGTTGTTGTTGGTAAGACGACAACCCAAACTAAAAACACATCTAGCGCAAACCCATGACCGCACCACGGCGGCCTGGATCCACGCCAGCGGGCTGTTGTTGTTCACCGGCATTCCACTGCTGAACTTTCTGGTTTGTTATTATCTTTGGGTAACCCGCCGCAGCCAATCGGAATACTTGGATTATCAGGGCCGAGAGGCGATTTGTTTTCAAATCACAACGTATCTGTATCTGCTCATGTGTCTGTTCATGGCCTACATCATCGTCGGCGCGCTGGCCATTCCGCTACTCTTGCTATTTCATTTGATCGCAACGGTGGTCGCCATCATGGTGACGTTGAACGGCCGACTGTTTCGTTACCCAGCGAACATTTCGATTATTGAACGCACACCGTCAGTTACACCAGCGTCGACATAACCGCCGCTGCGTGTTCCAACGTGTCGGCAATATCGTTCTCGGTATGGGCACTGGAAACAAAGCCCGCCTCAAATGAGGACGGTGCCAGATACACTCCGCGCTTGAGCATGCCGTGGAAAAAGGCGTTAAAACGATCTCCGTCACAGGCCACGGAATCGGCGAAGCTAAGCACGCGCTTGGCATCGGTGAAGAAAAAGCCAAACATACCGCCGACGCCGTTGGTAGCCAACGGAATGTCAGCACTGCTGGCCGCATTGCTCAAACCAATCAATAAGCTTTTGGTTTTCGCGGTGAGATTCTCATAGAAGTTTGGCGCTGAGACCAACTCCAAAGTTTTGATGCCTGCCGCCATCGCGACTGGGTTGCCCGACAAGGTGCCCGCTTGGTAGACCGGGCCGTCTGGCGAAATGTGATTCATGATCTCGGCTTTACCGCCAAACGCGCCAACCGGCATACCACCACCAATCACTTTACCGAAGCAGGTCAAGTCTGGCGTTACACCGTAGACACCTTGGGCGCCCTGTAGCCCGACACGAAACCCGGTCATCACCTCGTCAAAAATCAACACCGTGCCGTAATCATCACAAAGCTTACGCAATCCTTCTAGATAACCCGGTCTGGGAGTAATCAGATTCATATTACCCGCAACCGGTTCGATAATGATGGCGGCAATCTGCTCTCCCAATTCCGCAAACAGGGTTTCAACTGACTCAAGATCATTAAATGGCAGGGTCAATGTTTGTTCTGCCAGCGCGGCTGGCACACCCGGCGAGGTTGGCACGCCAAAGGTCAAGGCACCGGAACCCGCTTTAACCAATAGACTGTCCGAATGACCGTGGTAACAGCCTTCGAATTTGAGAATTTTGTCGCGCCCAGTAAAACCCCGCGCCAAGCGTAAGGCGCTCATCGTGGCTTCCGTTCCAGAGCTGACCATACGCACTTTGTCGATACTTGGGATCAATTCACAAATTTTACGTGCCAGTGTGGTTTCAGACTCGGTCGGGGCACCAAAACTCAATCCGTTATCAGCCGCCTGTTTGACCGCGTCGATTACTTCTGGGTGCGCGTGACCCAGGATCATTGGTCCCCAGGAACCAACATAGTCAATATAGTGCTTGTCGTCCGCATCCCATAGATACGCACCTTTGGCACGTTGGATGAATACGGGCTCGCCACCAACGCTTTTAAACGCGCGAACCGGCGAATTAACTCCACCAGGAATATATTTTTGGGCTAGTTGGAATCGTGAGTTACTCATAGATCTGGCACATAAATGGGGATTTAGAGAAGCGAGGTTGCCATGCAGAGGATAGCTTGGCAATCGATTAAGGCTGTGAATACACGAAAAAAAAAGGTGCTTCGCAGCACCTTTTTTAAACGCAATTCAAGAATGTAGTAACCTTACTTTTTACCGTAACGTGACTTGAATCGACCTACACGGCCTTCAGTGTCCATTACTTTCTGCTTACCAGTGTAAAAAGGGTGACATTCAGAACAAATTTCAACGTGCAAGTCTTTGCCAAGTGTTGAACCGGTTTTGAATGCGTTGCCGCATGCACAGGTGACGTTGATCTCACCGTATGCTGGATGGATGTCTGCTTTCATGATTTTCTCCAAATTAAAGAGATCGAACTCGTGATTTTGCGCGAATTCATTCCTCAGGGCGAGCGAATATAGGGCAATCCAACCGCTATTTCAAGCACTTGAAGCACGGTCTTACGCAAAAATTAAGCTTTCGAGTGTGTTTCGCTCTGCTGCGTGCTAAACGCGTTGGCTAATGCGGCAAATTCGGCGACCGTTAATGTTTCGGCACGCGCGCTTGGGTCAATCTCGAGCGCACTAATTTGTGTTGCATTCAGCATCGGTTTTAGATTATTGCGCAACGTTTTACGACGCATCGAAAAGGCTTGTTTTACCATCGCGGCAAAATCCGCGTGGCTGGCTACCGGGTGTAGAATACGATCCAGGGGCGTTAGACGCGCAATCGCGGACTCAACCTTGGGTGGTGGAAAAAATGCTGTCGCTGGCACCGTAAATAGAGACTCTATGTGATAGCGCTGTTGCAACATCACCGACAAACGGCCGTATTGTTTACTGCCGGGCTGCGCGGCCATTCGATCCACCACTTCTTTCTGCAACATCACTACCTGACTAGCAATGCGGTCGGCGTATTGCAATAAGTGAAATAGCACCGGGCTAGAAATATTATAGGGTAAGTTGCCGATCACCTTGATAGAATCAACATTGCTCAGCACTGGTGTCAAATCAAACTGCAATATATCTGCGCCGTGAACGGTGAGATTTGTTTCGTTACGCGAGGCCCAGTACTGCACAAGGTCGCGGTCAAATTCCACCAAGTGCAAGTGAGCTGCGAGTGGCAGCAATAACTCGGTTAACGCCCCACGGCCCGGACCAATCTCCAACACCGTGTCAGTGGCTTTGACAGCCAAACTATCAACGATTTTGCGGATAATATTAGGGTCTTGTAAAAAGTTCTGGCCCAGTGATTTTCGCGGTGCTGCAAAGTCAGCCATTATCCAACTCCGACGCGATCTGACTCGCGCTCATCAACCGCGCTTGTTCGAGCGCCACCTTCAAGCTGCCAATATCGGCCTGTCCTGTTCCCGCGATGTCAAACGCCGTGCCATGATCAACCGAGGTCCGAATGATCGGCAAACCCAATGTGATGTTGGCCGCTTGACCAAACCCCTGATATTTCAACACCGGTAACCCCTGATCGTGATACATGGCGACGGCCACATCCGCGTTTTTCAGATATTTCTCGGTGAACAGCGTGTCAGCAGGTAGCGGCCCCACCACCTTCAAACCAGCTTCGCGTAATTGGTTAAGTGCCGGTTCAATAATTTCTATCTCTTCCATACCCAAATGCCCGCCTTCTCCAGCATGTGGATTCAAACCACAGACCAGCAAACGTGGCGACTGCAGTCCAAATTTACTGCGCAGATCTTGATCAATAATCCGGCAGATCTGTTGAATTCGCTCGCCCGAAATTGCATCACTGACATCACGCAAAGGTAAATGGGTAGTGATTAGCGCCACGCGCAATTTGCTACTAGCCAGCAACATGACCGGCATCGCCGCACCGGTGCGCTCAGCAAGATATTCGGTGTGGCCACTGAACTGCACACCCGCGTCGTTGATGATGCCTTTATGTAAGGGGCCGGTGACCATCGCAGCAAACTCGCCGTGCAAGCAACCATCTATCGCCACATCCAGCATACGAATCACGCCGGCAACATTGGCGGTACTTGGTGCGCCGCAAACATTTGGATCGTCGACCGGCACATTACGGATCACCAACTCGTCTGGCAGCGTCAATCCTAAGCGCGCTGCACGCTGCGCCAGCAGTCGTGTGTCGCCAATAATAACGGTATTTGATAAGCCACCTTGGTGCGCCAATTGGAGTACCAAATCTGGTCCAATGCCCGCTGGTTCACCAACGGTCAGCGCAATAGGTCTGTGCGATGCAGTCATCATGTGTGTGATTATACCTTCTCTGCGATTACCGAACGGTTATTTTATGGTCTGACCCTCGTTCCACGAGGCACCATTTGCTAGAATCGAGCTTTTACGACACGCCACCCCACGAATGACTACTCGCCCGCTTCATATCGTCGTTTTAGCCGCCGGCAAAGGCAGCCGCATGAACTCTGATCTACCGAAGGTACTGCACCAGATCGCCGGACAGAGCCTGCTCGCACATGTACTGAACAGTGCCTTCACACTCGGGCCTGATTGTATCCACGTGGTGGTTGGACACCAAAAACAACAAGTGATTGACGCATTTGTTCATCACCCTCAAAAGCAACAACTGAACTGGGTCGAACAAACTGAACAACTCGGTACCGGACACGCAGTCTCCACTGCGATGCCAGACATTCCCGATAACGCCCATGTTCTGATGCTCACGGCTGACGTGCCCTTGATCCAGGCGCACACATTGCGCGCCTTGGTAAGCGCCATGGCACATGCACCCTTGGCACTTCTCACGGCAGAAGTGCGCAACCCGTTCGGATTGGGGAGAATTACACGTGATACAAGTGGTAATATCACTGGCATTGTCGAACAAAAAGATGCCACCGAATCTCAGCGTACTATTCGCGAAATTAATTCCGGCATCCTATGCGCGCGAAGTTTAGATTTAGCGCGCTGGCTACAACAAATCGGCAATCAGAATGCCCAGAAAGAGTACTATCTGACTGATATCGTGGCTCTGGCTCATGATGAAGGCGCTCCGGTATTTGGCACACAGCCCGACTCCGAAGCCGAAATCATGGGGATCAACACCCGAGTTCAATTAGCCGAGGTTGAGCGTTTGTTTCAACAGTCGACAGCGGAATCACTGATGCTGTCCGGCGTTACAATGCTCGACCCAGCCAGAGTTGATATTCGCGGCGACGTCATAATTGGTCGTGATACGGTAGTAGACATCAACGTCGTGATCGAGGGGCCAACCCACATCGGGCGCAACGTAAAGATCGGACCAAACTGTGTGATTAAAGCCAGTCGCTTGGCCGACAATGTCACTATTCACGCGAACACCGTTATCGAAGAAGCAGAGTTGTACTCGGGTGTGAATGCTGGCCCATTCGCACGCTTACGGCCAGGCACGGTGTTGCATGACAACGTGCGCATAGGCAACTTTGTTGAGACCAAAAACGCACAGTTATCAACCGGCGCCAAGGTAAATCACTTGAGCTATGTCGGCGACGCACTGGTCGGCAGCAATACCAACATCGGCGCAGGGGTAATCACCTGCAATTACGATGGCGCAAACAAACACCAAACGGTGATCGGCAATGACGTGTTTGTTGGTTCGGACAGCCAACTCGTAGCACCCGTAACCATTGGCGATGAGGCAACCATTGGTGCCGGATCGACTATCACCAGCGATGTTGAGCGCGGGAAACTCGCCATCAGCCGCGGACGGCAAAGACAAATCTCCGGCTGGCAACGGCCTAGCAAAGATAAACAATAGGAATTACAACTATGTGTGGAATTGTTGGCGCGGTCGCTTCGCGCGATATCACTCCGACCTTGCTTGATGGTCTACGCCGTCTAGAATACCGCGGCTACGATTCCGCGGGCCTGGCTGTGGTGAATGCCGACGGAGCGCTGGATCTGCGTCGCAGTGTTGGCCGCGTTGCCAGTCTGAAAGCCATTACCGAACACGTTGCAGGGCATGTGGGCATTGCGCACACACGCTGGGCAACGCATGGTAAACCGGCTGAGAATAATGCCCACCCGCACACCAGCTCGTCGCAGGTTGCCGTGGTGCACAATGGCATTATTGAGAACCATCAGGAATTACGTAGTCGCCAGAGAGAGCTTGGTTTTCCGTTCAGCTCAGAGACCGACACCGAAGTCATTGTGCATCAGATTGACTGGCATATGCAGCAAGGCAAAGACTTGCTTGCCGCGGTACAAACCACGGTGCAAGAATTACACGGCGCCTATGGCTTGGGTGTGGTGTCAAAACTTGAACCTGACACACTGATCGCGGCACGCAGTGGTTCGCCGTTGCTGATCGGAATCGGCGTCAACGAAAATTTTATTGCGTCCGATATGTCCGCCCTGATCCCAGTATCCAATCAATACATGGTGATGGAGGACGGTGATATCGCAAAAGTCACTAGCCGGTCCATCCAGATTTTTGATCGCAATGGCGACCCAGTTGAACGCAAAGTCATTGTCAGTAATTTGAGTGACGACGAAACCGAGTTGGAAGGTTACGCGCACTACATGAAAAAGGAAATTCACGAGCAAACCCGCGCCATTACCGAAACCCTGGAGGGTCGGCTCGGTGCAGATAGTGTGCTGGAACTGCCGTTTGGTGAGCAGGCGCGTGATATTTTTGACCGCACCCGTGAAATAAAAATTATTGCGTGTGGTACCAGCTATTACGCAGCCTCGGTAGCGCGCTACTGGTTCGAAGAATTCGGTATTAAATGTGATGTCGAAATCGCCAGCGAGTATCGCTATCGAAAACACGTAGTCAACGACGGCACCCTGTTTGTGACCATCTCGCAATCGGGTGAAACACTCGATACCATGGCCGCACTCGAGATGGCCAAAGGCATGAACTACATTAACACGCTCTGCATCTGTAACGTGCCCGAAAGCTCCTTAGTACGCGCCAGTGACCTGACGATATTTACCCATGCGGGGCGCGAAATCGGTGTCGCATCAACCAAAGCCTTTACCACCCAACTCGTGACCTTGTTACTGGTGGCAATCTGTCTACGCCGCCGCCAAGTCGGCGATGGGCGCTCGATCGATGCGGTTGAGACCGAGATCGTGAACGAGCTACGCACTTTGCCTCAGCAGATTGAGAATGTACTGGATTTGGAAGACCAGATCATTGCCATGTCCAAATACTTTTCCAATAAAGAGCACGCGTTGTTTCTGGGCCGCGGTGCGCATTTCCCAATCGCCATGGAAGGCGCACTGAAACTCAAGGAAATTTCCTACATCCATGCCGAAGCCTACGCGGCTGGCGAATTGAAACATGGCCCACTGGCGCTGATCGATGAAGACATGCCCGTGGTCGCGGTGGCTCCGAATGACGAGTTGTTAGAAAAGCTCAAATCCAATCTGGAGGAAGTGCGCGCACGCGGGGGCAAACTATTTGTGTTTGCCGACGCTGAAAGCGGTCTGCAATCGGACCAACAGGGTATGGTGTTAAACGTCGCGCCAGTGAACAATTACATAGCACCTATTTTGTATGTGGTTCCATTGCAATTATTGGCCTATCACGTGGCCCTTCTCAAAGGCACTGACATCGATAAACCGCGCAACCTGGCAAAATCAGTGACGGTCGAATAAGTGGATATTTCGCATATTTTTAATGAGCTGAACGACGCGCAACGAGAGGCCGTTGCAGCGCCTCCCTCGCCGGTATTGATCTTAGCCGGCGCTGGCAGTGGCAAAACACGGGTGCTGACTTCGCGTATTGCGTATTTGGTTGAGGCGCATGGCGTCTCGCCCCTGTCGATTATGGCGGTCACATTCACCAACAAAGCCAGCCGCGAAATGCGCAGCCGCATTGAGGACATTCTAGGGCTGCCAATGTCGGGCATGTGGATTGGCACATTTCACAGTTTAGCGCACCGATTACTGCGTCAGCATTATCAGGAAGCCAACTTACCGCAGGCGTTTCAGATCCTCGACAGTGACGATCAACTGCGCATGATTCGCCGCAGCCTAAAAGAACTGGCATTGGACGAAGCCTACTGGCCGCCTAAGCAGGTACAGTGGTACATCAACGCCCACAAAGAAGAAGGTCGCCGTCCGACTAGCGTGCCACCAAGCAACGACCCGCAACAACAGACCTTACTCGCGGTCTACACCCATTACGAGTCGTTGTGTCAGCGCTTTGGTTTGATCGATTTTTCTGAGTTGCTTTTGCGTGCCTTTGAGTTGCTTAAAAACAATGAAGTATTGCGTGCGCGCTATCAGGACCGATTTCAACACGTCTTAGTTGACGAGTTCCAAGACACTAACTCGATTCAATACGCCTGGCTTCGCTTGCTCGTGCAAAGGTCCGGCAACCTGTTCGCAGTCGGTGACGACGATCAAAGCATCTACGGTTGGCGCGGCGCTAAAGTCGAAAACATTTTACAATTCGAAAAAGATTTTCCCGACACCAAAGTCGTGCGTCTGGAACAAAACTACCGTTCCACCAGCGCCATTTTGAACGCCGCCAACGCGGTAATCGAGAATAATGATACCCGCTTAGGCAAGAACCTATGGACCGCTGGCGAAGAAGGCGAAAAAGTCAAACTGTACACTGCGTATAACGAGACCGATGAAGCAAAATTCGTAATCGGCCAGATTCAAGCTTGGGTCGATCAGGGCGGTGCACGCAGTGAAGTCGCGATCCTCTACCGTTCCAACGCACAATCACGGACTTTCGAAGAACGGCTACTCAACGCGGGCATGCCTTATCGCGTCTACGGTGGTTTACGGTTTTTTGAGCGCGCCGAGATTAAAGACGCGTTGGCGTATTTACGACTGTGTACTCGCACCGATGATGACCCGTCATTTGAACGCATCGTCAACACACCGACTCGCGGTATAGGCAATAAGACCGTCGACACTGTGCGAGAATACGCACGGCAACACCAGCTTTCGATGTGGGATGCGGCAAGTCGACTGATCGGCAGTTCGCATCTAACATCGCGTGCGCAATCCGCCTTGGCGACGTTTGTGAATTTGATTCAGGAAATCCGATCTCAAATCGAAGACCAGGATTTGTTTCAGCAGATCGAAATCATGCTCGACCTGAGTAAGCTGATCGAACACTTTAAAAAAGAAAAAGGCGAGAAAGGCCAAGCACGCGTTGAAAACTTACAGGAATTGGTCACGGCCGCGCGCGGGTATGAAATCGACGAAACCGAAGACGATTTGCCGCCACTGGCGTCTTTTTTAGCGCACGCGGCGTTAGAAGCGGGCGATGGACAGGCCGAAGAATGGGAAGATTGTGTTCAACTCATGAGCCTGCATACCGCCAAAGGCCTAGAATTTCCACTGGTGTTTCTTACCGGGTTGGAGGAAGGATTGTTTCCACACCAACGCTCCTTGGAGGAAGGTTCCGGTCGGCTCGAGGAGGAGCGCCGCTTGTGTTACGTCGGTATGACTCGCGCCATGCAACAACTGTGGCTGACGTATGCCGAGAGTCGGCGCCTTTATGGTTCTGAGAAGTACACCAGTCCGTCGCGCTTTTTAGGCGAGATACCCGATGAACTCATCGATGCCGTGCGACCGAAACCGAAAACCTCGTACTCAGCACCGGTGCGCGCGCACTCTGCCTGGGTAGATGACCAGAGCGCACACGAAAGCGGAGTCAGCGTCGGCATGCGTGTCGGGCATCCAAAATTTGGTGAAGGCACGGTCATTAATATCGAAGGCCACGGCGAGTATGCGCGTATCCAAATCAATTTCGCCGAAGCCGGCAGTAAGTGGTTAGTGCTGGCCTATGCGAATTTGACCCAATTGTAACGCCCTCGGCCGACCTATGGACGCGCAACGCCTACCTACCAACGTGCCTTCCGAGTCCGTTATCTTGCTGCATGGACTGGGCCGCACGCGTTTTGCGATGCGCAAGATTGCCGCCGAGCTTAGCAACGAGTTTCACGTCGTTAACCAAGGATACCCCTCGCGCAGCCACCCGATTGAAACCTTGGCTGACCTTGCTATTGAGTCGGCACTGGCGGCCTGCGCCGACGCGTCGCGCGTCCATTTCGTCACGCACTCGTTAGGCGGAATTTTAGTGCGGCAATATCTGAGTCGGCATGCTTTACCCCAGCTCGGACATGTCGTCATGCTTGGTCCGCCGAATCAAGGCAGTGAAATCGTTGAGGCATTTCGGCGCACCCCCATACTGACACAGTTTTTCGACCTGCTGAACGGCCCAGCGGGTCGCCAACTTGGCACCAGCTCAGACAGCCGGCCTAGATCGCTCGGCGCGGTCGATTTTTCACTCGGCGTAATTGCTGGCAACCGGTCTGTCGACCCAGTGCTGTCGCGGCTGCTGCCAAGTCAAAGCGACGGCAAAGTGACCGTAGAAAGCTCACGTGTGGATGGCATGCAGGACCATATTGTATTGCCGGTGGATCACACTTTTATGATGCGTGACCCTAGGGTAATCAAACAGATCCAAACGTTTTTACGCCAAGGTCGTTTTAAACACCATGATTGAGTTGCTCTCAGACTTTAGGATACAAACCGAGAATTACCTGCTGCGACCGATTGTCGAAACGGATATCACGGCGATCTACGCAATCCATTCGGATGACGAAGTCAATCGCTACCTTCCCTACCAGACTTGGCAAAATTGGGCGGATGCTGAGCGCTGGTATGCTCGTGTCCTTGAGCGCCGAGGCATCGCAGAGGCGGCGCAGTTCGTGATTCTGCGTCGAGGCCGGCCAGAACTTGTGGGCACCGCCATTGCGTTCGACTATTTGGCGGAATCCAATAGCATCGAAATCGGTTATGTTCTGGCCAGAGCCAACTGGGGGCAAGGTGTGATGACAGAAATACTCCGTGCGCTGCTACCCGCGTTAGCAGACCGTTTGACCCTGTCGGAGTTTCGCGCCAATGTAGATTGTGAAAATACGGCGTCATTGAATTTGCTCGCAAAGCTCGGGTTTCAAACACGCAACGTCGTCACCCAAGAGGACGGCACACGCTCGCAACGATTAACTAAGACCACGAAGACGACACTATGACCACGATACTGACCCGCGAACACGACGGTGTGTTCACCATTACCTTTAACCGACCTGACGCGTTTAATGCATTCACGCCGGCGATGCTCCATGACTTTCTGGCTGCGTTGGAACAAGCAAATCACGATGAAGCCTGTAAGGTGGTGGTGGTGAACGGCAACGGGCGCGGGTTTTCCGCCGGAGTCGACCTCAAGATCCTACAAGGGATCGAGCCGAAGGCCGGCAAAATCGGGGACGTTTTCGACACCATTGCCAACCAAGTCACCTACGCCATTCGTACACACCGCCTGCCGGTCATTGCCAAGGTACACGGCGCGTGTTTTACCGGGGCTCTCGAACTCGCGCTGAGCTGTGACTTTATCATTGCCGACGCCGATACTAAATTTGGCGATACTCATGCTAAATGGGGGCTGCGTCCGACTTGGGGTATGGCGCAAAATCTGGCGCGTGCCGTTGGCGTACGCCGCGCGCGACAATTATCGTTCAGTGCAGCCGTCTTTTCCGGTCGTCAGGCGCTCGATTGGGGCTTGGTCAATGATGTAGCGGAAGGGGCAGACGCACTCGACCAACTCGTGGCTGACCTGACGACGCAAATCTGTGATGGCAGTACTGCCGCTATTCAAGCCTATAAAACCTTGTATCAGATCCACGAGCGCTACCAACCTCTGGAAGACGCTTTGATGCACGAAAATGCCGAGCAGTTCCCCGACATCAACGATACCTCGGACCGGTTGGGCGCCTTCGGCGCGTAGTAAACCTTACGCCAACCTGTCAAGCATATAGAAACGACTCGGCATCGCTCGCTCCGTACTTAAATCCGGTTGTGCGATGCTATAGACGTGTTTAATGCCGTAGCGATCAGCAGCTTCCAATACCGCCTCACTGTCGTCCAAAAACAAGGTTCGATCCGGGTCAAAGGTTTTTTTGTTCTGCAGTTGATGCCAGAATCCTTCATCCTCTTTCGGGTGTGACAGTTCATGCGAACACACCATGTCGTGGAAGTATTGATCCAGCTTGGTGTGCGCAATCTTAAGGTTCAACACCTTGCGGTGAGCGTTGGTGATTAGGCGCACATCGTCACTCTCGTCCCGACAGCGTTGCAGAAATGCCTTCGCACTCGGGCGGTACGCGATTTTATGCGCTACTTCCTGTTTGTGATGCATGATATCCACCCCAAGCAAGTCACTCCAAAAATCCACACAATACCAGTTCAGGGTGCCCGCATGCTGTTCAAATAAGGGGGCAAGATGGGATTTAGCCTCCTGCGCTGACATTCCTCGCGGTTCACCCCAGATCCGGGGAATATGTTCCAACCAGAAATGGTTGTCGAAGTGTAAATCGAGCAGCGTGCCGTCCATATCCAACAGCACCGTGTCAATATCTTGCCAATTAATCTGCATGCAGCGGAGTATACAAATGCAGGCGAAATTTAGCTAAAAAATTATCCAAATTGTTGCCGCTCAACCATGAGCTCCAGCAGCCAATTTGTGATTAAATACGCGCATGGAACTACACTTCACAAAAATGCACGGTTTGGGTAATGACTTTGTAGTCTTTGACTTTACGCGTGCAGCTTATCCATTAACTGCTGCCCAGGCGAACAAGATCGCTGACCGCCATTTTGGCATTGGATGCGACCAGATTTTAATCGTGGAATCCTCAACTTCTGACGACATCGATTTTAAATATCGAATCTTAAATGCCGACGGCAGCGAAGTCGGCCAATGCGGTAACGGCGCTCGATGCTTTGCACGTTACGTGCATGACAAGGGCCTGACAAATAAAAATCCAGTTCGCGTCGAAACGCTCTCAGGAGTCATGACGCTGGACTTAAATCCGACGTCGCAGATGGTCACTGTCAATATGGGCGCGCCGCGATTTACGCCCAGTGACATTCCGCTCAACGCTTCTGAACGCCAGTCACTCTACACGCTGCAACTGGATGATCAAACCATCGAGTTTAGTGCTGTATCAATGGGTAATCCGCACGCGGTGCTCCTGGTTGACGACGTCGATGCGGCACCGGTGATTGAACTAGGCGCTCGACTCGAAACCCATCCGATGTTTCCCGAACGTGCCAATATTGGGTTTCTGCAAGTGGTGTCAAGACAAGAGGTGCGTGTGCGCGTATTCGAACGTGGCAGCGGCGAAACCATTGCCTGTGGTTCGGGCGCCTGTGCGGCCGTGGTCACTGGGATTCAGCGTGGTCTACTTGACTCCAACGTCACGGCGGAATTGACCGGTGGCGTGCTGAACGTGCGCTGGGACGGCGAAAACCAAGCAGTTTTGATGACCGGCCCGGCGGAAACCACCTTCGAAGGTCGAATTTCGTTGTAGACTAGACTGAATCGGTCTCCAATTAAGAAACATCTGCGATTTCTCATTATATGAACCCTGCTGAACAGACTACCAACATGACCCGCGCCGACTTTGCCAGCTATCTGCGTGATCACCCGACCATATTTCAGCAGTACCCCGAATTACTGGAATTGGTATCACTGAGCGACAGTCGCGGGACTGCCAGTCTGATAGAGCGCCAAATTTCGCTTTTGAAAGAGCGCTTGAAAGAACAACAGTCCCAACAACATCAGTTCATTCAGGTTGCCCGCGAAAACGAGCAAATCAGTGATAATTTTACGCACGTTATTTGTCAAATGATTGGATTCACCAACTTGTCTGAATTCGCCACTGAGTTCCCCAATGAACTGCGCACCAAGTTCGAGATTGATGAAGTATCGTTCAAAACATCACAGGCCGCTTCGCGCCGCCAAAGCGACAGTGACAGTTATGAAGACGCGATCCGTCGTCTGTCTAATAATCGAGCGGTTTGCGACAATCGGTGGCCGAGCAATATTATGAGTTTGTTCTTCAGCAAGGATATCAACTCCGCTGCGCTGGTGCCGATGCGCACGCCGGACAGTAAAAGTCCCTTGGCGATTCTGGCTCTTGGGTCACGCGAACCGGATCGCTACACCAATGATCTGGGCACAGCACACCTCGATCGCCTGGGGTTGATGGCCGGGATTTGTTTCGCGCGTCTGCAACCACACGGAATCTAAGCCGTTACGACACAATGGCCCAAAACGCCGCACAACTGGTCGACGAATACCTCACCATGCTGGCTGTCGAACGCCGACTCTCGACACACACCATTCAAGCCTATCGGCGTGATTTGTTGAAACTACTCGAGTTTAGTGACCAAAAAGGCTTATTGCTGTGGCAAGGATTAACCAACCATGCAGCACGCCTGTTCGCCGCCAACCTGAATACCAAGGGCTTACACGCCAAGAGTATTCAGCGCATTCTGTCTGCGGCACGCGGGTTTTGTCAGTATTTAATTCAGCGTCGGTTACTCAAAAGTAATCCATTTAACGATGTTCGTGCTCCAAAATCCGAACAACGACTGCCCAAAACCCTGACCGTGGATCAGATTACATCGTTGGTGGAATTAAATGCACAGGACCCGCTGAGTTATCGTGACAAAGCCATTCTGGAATTGTTTTATTCCAGTGGTTTGCGTTTGGCCGAACTGTGTAACCTTGATTTGAACGACCTGAATTTACCCGAGCGAATGATTCGCGTCACCGGTAAAGGCAATAAAACTCGAGATCTCCCTATCGGCAAGCAGGCTGACAAGGCGCTGCGTGAATGGTTGATACAACGAAATTCGCTGCCGCTCAACGCCTATGAGGCCGTATTCATCAGCCAGCACGGCAATCGCCTAAGCCCACGCTCGATTCAGACTAGGGTAAACTACTGGGCTCGTAAACAGGGCATCGACATCTCGGTTAGCCCGCATATGCTGCGACATTCCTTTGCGAGTCATATGCTCGAATCGAGTGGTGAACTACGTGCGGTGCAAGAATTGCTCGGGCATGCGAATATCAGCACCACGCAAATTTACACCCATTTAGATTTTCAACACCTGGCACAGGTTTACGACGACGCACATCCGCGCGCCAAGAAGACGAAATGACAACACACCAATATCGAATTCCAGCCAAAATATTGCATTGGTTAGTCGCAGGACTGATCGTTACACAATACATCCTGGCGAAACTGGCCGAGGCCGCTGAAGACCGCGGCGAGGTACTAAACCAGTTGGCAGTACTGGCCAATCACAAATCAATAGGAATCACCATTTTGGCGCTCGCCTTGGTGCGGATTGTCGTTCGCTTTACATCGCCACCACCAGCACTCCCAGAAACCATGCCAACATGGCAGGTCTGGGGCTCACACATCTCCCACCTATTACTGTATGGCTTCCTGTTCGCCCTACCACTGAGCGGCTGGTTGATGTCTTCTGCCAAAGCCTATTCGGTAAGCTGGTTTAACCTAGTCGCACTACCAGATTTAGTCGGACCAAGTGAGGCCTGGGCTAAAGCGATGCATGTCACGCATCATTATTTGGCCGAGGCCTTGTTTATTGTTGCACTGATTCATATTGCAGCCGCGCTGAAACACCACCTCATTGATCGCGATGAAGTGTTACGACGAATGTCGAGCAAATTGGGCTGGGGTTTGTTCATTGCGTCGACGGTACTCTGCACCTTGGTATTTGGGCGCATAATCAATTCGTCTGCACCAACCGCATCAGACACCACGCCAGCAATCAGCGAAGACGCACAAGACAATGCGCCGTCGGTACGTGAAAGTACGTTAACGCAATGGCAAGTCAATCAACAAAACAGTTATATCAAATTCAGTGGTGATCAGGCTGGCGCACCATTTTCAGGTCAATGGCAACAATGGCAAGCGGAACTCTTTTTTGATGCGGATGAGCTCGATCAGTCGCGTTTTGATGTCACTATCGATCCAGCCTCAGCGGATTCAAACGACGCTGAACGTGATCAAACGATCGCATCGGCAGAATTTTTTGACGTGTCCAACCATCCGACGGCTCGCTTTGTCGCCACCGAGTTCAACCGCCAAGGCGACGCATTCGTCACCCAAGGTCGCCTGACAATGAAAGGCATCAGTAAGACGTTGCCTTTTACCTTTACCGTACACCAAACCGGTGACTTGGTAAGGCTCGAAGGCCAAGCAACCATTGATCGATTAGCTTGGAATATTGGCACCGGTGACTGGACTGACACATCCTGGGTCGGTAAAGACGTGGCGGTCCAAGTTCTGATTGAAGCAACAGTTGCAGCAGAAGCAGACGCACAATAATGAACATCGACTTACTGGCCAACATCATCGGGATGTTGGGCACATCAATGGTGGTGGGCACTTACTTTTTGCTGCAATTAAACAAATTGGATGCCAAAGGCTTGGCTTACAATCTGTGGAATCTGGTTGGCGCGGTTCTTCTGCTCATTAGCTTATTGATCCATTTCAACCTAGCGAGCTTTGTAATCGAAATATTTTGGATAGCCGCGTCGCTGGTCGGCTTGTTCAATTACTGGAAACGCCATAAGCGGAGTTCCACAGAGTAATGGCGCACACTCTTGACTAGGTCAAAGACAGTTAAGCCTAAAACCGCGGTAATACCGACATAGACACCTGCTGTTTGGTGAGTGCCATTTCCTGGACTTCGAGATACTCAAGGTCGAGATTAGTACGGTTCGCACGCTCGACGTCCACGCCCAATCCACGCAATGTGTCATTGCTGAACGGCAAGGCTCCGACGCGAATATGAAAGTCGTCTTTGACGCCTACGCCACCATGGCGCACAACCGGTGTCCCAAACACACTTAAGGCCACGCGTGAACCGTCCAGAAATGGAAAAATCTTATCGAATTTTTCAACAGCACGCCGAGCATCAGGATTCACCGCCTCGACCTTATCAAGATTAATCACCGCTGCGATTTCGACCTCACCGGGCCGCAGAAAGGCCTTTACCGCATCGCTGACCTGTAGTAGTTTTCGACCATCTGCATCACGCGCCAAGCTCGCCAACAAGATGGTGTTGAACTCGTCTTCGCTCAACACAATCTGGCCATTCATGACATCAGCCACTTTGCCCCCCAACAGTTTGTGGACATCTGGAGGCGTCTGAATATTATTCAACGCATCACTGGCCTGACTCGGATTGTCATCGAACCAAGCAGGCAAGGATTGCATGGAATACCAAACATAACCGCTCACGGCGAGTACCAATAACAACAAAAACAGAATAATTCGCAACATAATTCGCTCGTACCGCGACGCTAAGACGTGACTGAAAGGCCTACTAGTTTAATCGAAACACGATCTCTACGTTGGCGCGAATGGTCTGTGTTCCAAGCATTTCCGGTGGTGCGTCCATGACCATGCTCTTAGCCATCGCCATTTCTTGGCGCGCGAATACCGGATTGTGACTACTTTTTTCGGTAATACTGATTACGGCCCCCACCGAGCGCTTGACAAGCTTAGCTAGAAATTCTGCCTTGCCTTGTGCGTCTGCGACCGCTTGCGCCAGCGCCTCACGCTGCAACGCTGAACTATCTTGAAATCCGGGCTGCATCGAATTGACCTCAGACACACCCTGCTGAGCCAATCCTTCAAGCAAGGGCGTAAGGTTTTCGAGGTCACGGACTACTACACTGATCATCCGACTGACGCGTTCTCCACGGTAGACTCGGCGATTGTCTGACCATTCATACTGTGGCTGCATGCTCAGTTGCTGCACTTTTACGTCCTTATCGTCGACACCATACGCTTTGACTAGATCCAGAATCTGCTCATACGCCGCGTCCGCTTTTTGCTTGGCCGTGGCTTTGTCTGCTTCCTGCGCATAGGCGCTGACGGTGAGCGTGACCTGATCTGGTTCAGCATCGACCTCGCCCACACCCGACACACGAATCTGGTCGTCTGCCACTTGCTCCGAGGCAATCAGTGATTGTGTGGCAAATAAGCCCAACATCGCGACACAAAATGTCAATAAAGTCTTGTGCATAATAATTCCTTGAGAATCCTTTGATTAGTTTTCAGCAGTATTGCACAACTAAGATGAACCCAAGCTTAAGACCACGCGATTTATCAGGCCGTTTAGTGCTGTTTCGTACGTCGATATCGACTGACATCGACGATGATTTTCAACACCACCATAATCGCCAACAACCAGGTTGGAGAGCCCAACCGCTCCAACAACAAAGCCCCACCCAGTAGCCCGACATGCATAATCAGAATGCGCGGATACGGTTCGCCCATCAATTCCCCAATGCGCTTGCGCCAGATATCACCACTGAGGACAAAGGTTTCAATAAATGCCACGCTATGACTTGCAATCAGCGCCAACACAGCCAAGGCCAATGGTCTACCAAACTCTGCGAAAAAGCCCATAAATACCGCACCGCCTTGCGCGAACAGGCTGGCGAAACCCGAGGCTACGTCGGGAAAATACTGATCCACGGGAAGCTCACCCATATTCAGCAAGGACCACAACAGAGTGCCATGTCCCATGCAAAAAATGCCGTAATGCAGCACAAAAAACAAACTGACGGGTAAGCCGGATACGCGTCGATTAATCAGTGCCAACGTCCACATTTTCAGCAGATTGAACAGGCCAATGACCAGGTTTTCAATCCAGAACAGCGCCAACACAAAAGCCACATTCCAGTCGTAAAAGAGAACCCCGAGTAGCGGTACCAAATTGGCCGCAATCAAAGCCAGCGAGGAGACCGCGCCTAACTTAGCTGTCTTTTCGAATGGCTGTTTTTTGTCCATCGCCGTCCACGCACACGAAGGTAATATTATTTTCAAACAGCACCATTTCCGAATCAGCCTGATACCGTGCGCCATAGACTTTGACGTTGTATGTCACAGAACTGGTTCCGACGCGTGTTTGTTTGCAGCGAAAACGCAGTATCTGGCCTTCTCGGATCGGGTGTTTGAATTCCACGTTATCCAACCCGATCGTCACAAAATGTTGCCCGTGAAAATCGAGACTCACGCGGATATACGCTATTTCATCCACCCATTTTAATAAGGTGCCGCCGAACAAACTCCCATAGTCGTTTAAGTCCGCCGGCAGCACGATTTTGTAATGTTCCATGCCGATTAATTCATCACCTCGTTATATGCTTGATCAATCTCGCAAAATAGCACGTTTTCCCATCACGGGCGAAACGATATACTGCGAGCTCTAACCTTGGGGCCAAGCGCATGAAACACACGCCAACCGATATTCGATTACACACTAAATCCAAATTGCTGGATGTGGTGTTTAATGATGAACACTTTACGCTGCCATGCGAGTATCTGCGTGTCATGTCGCCGTCCGCCGAGGTCAAAGGTCATGGCCCTGATCAGGCGGTACTGCAGGTTGGCAAAGAAGCCGTTAACATCGTTGCCATTGAGCCCGTCGGCCACTATGCTGTGCG
The DNA here is from genome assembly GCF_014651515.1 of Arenicella chitinivorans. Taxonomy (NCBI): domain Bacteria; kingdom Pseudomonadati; phylum Pseudomonadota; class Gammaproteobacteria; order Arenicellales; family Arenicellaceae; genus Arenicella; species Arenicella chitinivorans. The sequence goes on along the minus strand of NZ_BMXA01000007.1, from coordinate 34,538 downwards.
TCTGATCTTCGATGACGCACATAATTCTGGCTTGTATTCGTGGGACTATTTGTATGAGCTCGGTGCGCAACGCTCGGTATACTGGCGACAATACCTCGACAAACTTGCTGCCGCTGACATCGAAAGAGCACCGCAACCTAACGACATTTATCTGAGTTAAGTCATGTCTGAATCACCCAACAAAACGCATTTTGGCTTTCAAGAAGTCGATGAAAATCAAAAACAAAACCTGGTAGCGGATGTATTTAAATCCGTTGCAGGAAACTACGATGTGATGAACGACGCAATGTCAATGGGCCTTCATCGAGCATGGAAGTGGTTCACCATCGCGCAAAGTGGCGTAAATCCGGGGAATGAAGTATTGGACCTGGCCGCCGGCAGTGGTGATTTATCACTCAAATTTGCCGCTAAAGTGGGCCCACAGGGGCGCGTTGTGGTAACCGACATCAACCCAGCCATGCTCGCGCAAGGGCGACGTCGACTAACCGACGCCGGTATCGCTGGCAACATTGACTATTGTCTGGTGAACGCCGAGCAATTGCCTTTCGACGATAACCAATTTGATTGCATCTCCATCAGCTTTGGCTTACGCAATGTGACACACAAAGACGTAGCACTGCGAGAAATGCAACGCTGCTTAAAACCCGGCGGTCGGGTACTGGTGCTGGAGTTTTCACAACCAACCAACCCAACTTTCAGTCGCCTGTATGACGCGTATTCGTTTAATGTCATTCCCAAACTCGGTGAGCTGATCTCCAATGACCGAGACAGCTACCAGTATCTGGTGGAATCGATTCGACGTCATCCGGGTCAAGAAGAATTGAAACAGATGATGCTGGAAGCGGGGTTTGATCGCGTTCGCTACCACAACCTAACCGGTGGCATTGTCGCATTGCACGTAGGCTACAAGTATTAGAGGCGGCATGTTATTGGAAATACTCGAACTCGCGGGCAATAAAACACTGGCCTATGACCAAGCGGCACAAGCTCGCCTCGAACGATTGCGCGGCAAAACCATGGCCTTGCGAATTAAGCCGTTTGACTCGGTTATTCGGGTCACGCCACAAGCAAGCGGCATTGAATTTTCGCATCAAGACGATGCCCCCGTCGATGTCAGCCTGACAGCCACACTGGGCGCCATGCTCAAAATCAGTCGCGTGGGGCTCGAGAATGCAGACCTGGCGCCTGGAGAGTTAGAAATTTCAGGTGATCCCATCGTTGGCCAACGTTTTGCACAATTAATTGCAGAACTCGATATTGATTGGGAATCTATGTTAGCGGAACAATTTGGTGAGACTTCGGCCAAACTCATTACACACTTGGCCAGCGAAGCAAAAGCATTTGCTGATGAATCCAAGCACCGCCTACAACAGCTGTTAAACGCCCAACTCAGTGGCCAAGATGGGCTGGTTGCTCCGGCGCAAGCGGTTGATCAGTTTCTAGACGATGTAGACACGCTACGCGCCGATACTGACCGGTTATCCGCCCGCTTATCGCGTCTGCTCAAACAAGCTGAATAATTCATGGCGAACTCTCGTTCTCGCATCAAACGCCTATTTGCCATTCGGCGTGTGGTTAAAAAATACCAACTGGCCACCCTAATCACCGACTTGGAGCTGAACGGCAAGGCAAGCTGGATTGCGCAACGCCTATTCGGCAGTTCCGGTGCTCAAACTAAACAACCCCGGGGCGAACGAATCCGTCTGGCCTTACAAGAATTGGGGCCAGTTTTCGTCAAATTAGGCCAGGCTCTGTCGACTCGTCCCGACCTGTTGCCAGCTGACATTGCAGCTGAACTTACCTTACTGCAAGATCGCGTGCCTGCGTTTTCTGAGCAACAGGCGATGCACATTATCAAACAAGCTTACGGTACTCAGTTCGAAAAAATATTCGCCGAAGTCGACCCGCAGCCATTGGCGTCTGCATCGGTAGCACAGGTGCACAGCGCCACCTTGAGACCTGGATTGGCGATCAAAGGCCAAAACGGTCTAGCCAACCAGCAAGTGATCATCAAGGTTCTACGCCCCGGCATTGCCGATGTCATTGAGAGCGACTTACGAGTCATGTACACCATGGCCGGTTGGCTGCAACGGTTCTGGAAACGTGGTCGCCAATTCCGCCCGTTGGATGTCATTCGTGAGTATGACCAGACCATTCACAATGAACTGGATTTACGTTCCGAAGCAGCCAATGGCGCGCGCATGGGCGCGGATTTTGAAAATACCGACATTATCTATGTGCCACGTATTTACTGGGACTACACACATGAAAATGTGCTGGTAATGGAACGTATTTACGGCACGTCGATTCGCGAGCTGGACACACTCAAAAGCCAAGGGCACGACTTAAAGAAGTTGGCTGAAGACGGCGTCGAAGTGTTTTTTACACAGGCTTTCGAGAAAAATTTCTTTCACGCTGATATGCATGCCGGCAATATCTTTGTGTCCGACGAGGGCAAATGGATTGCCATTGACTTTGGCATCATGGGCACACTGACCGAACACGACAAACAGTATTTAGCGCAAATGTTGCTCGGCTTCTTCAACCGCGACTACCGAGCGATTGCAGTCGCTCACTTGCGTGCGGGCTGGATTCCAGCGGATACCCGGGTGGACGATTTCGAACAAGCGATCCGGATGGTGTGTGAGCCTATCTTTGCCAAACCGCTCAGTGATATCTCCTTTGGCAATGTACTCATGCAGTTGTTCCAGACAGTGCGTCAATTCGAGATGCCTGTGCAACCTCAGTTAGTACTGTTGTACAAAACCATCTTGAATATCGAGGGCCTCGGTCGACAGCTCTATCCACAGCTTAACTTATGGGACACCGCCAAGCCGTTTCTGGAAAAATGGATGGTGCAGCAGATGTCGCCTCTGCGTTTGTTGGAAGACTTGCAACGGGATTGGCCACTCTGGCGTGCCACATTGGCAGCCCTACCAAGCGCACTCCATCAACAATTACAATCAAAGGACAGCCCGAAATCCACCACCCGCCATTGGGGTATCGGGCTTTGCGCGTTGGGCCTAGTCGCCTACCTGCTTCCTCAATGGTTTCCAACCCTTGGGCAACACACTGTGGCGCTGGGGCCTTGGTTGCTGGGTATCGGCATCGGCGTGCTGATCGCCAAAGGAAGGTCAGATTAGATCTGAAACTTCCCCGCAGATATTTACCTTAGAAATTTACACCTTGCCAAACATATTCCTGTGCGGGTACGCTGTAAATTCATAAACACCACACTGAAACCCTTTATTTGAAGGTAGGAGATTGCATGGGATTATTTGATTTTGCGGCCAATATTGGCAAAAAAGTATTTGGCATCGGCGACGCAGATGCGGCTGAACAGATTAAGGCGAACATCGAAGCAAACAACCCTGGCGTAAGCGACTTGAGTGTTTCTCTGGACGATGAGATTTGTACCCTCGAGGGCAGCTGCGCATCTGTCGAGGCGAAAGAGAAAACTATTCTGATGGCAGGTAATATGAAAGGCGTTGGCTCCGTGAATGGCGACGGCCTGAGTGCACCCGAACCCGCTCCCGAAGAAGCGCAACCTGAAGTTGAGTACTATGTCATCGAAAGTGGTGACACGCTGTGGGGTATTGCCGCCAAGTTTCTTGGCAATGGCGCTAAGTATCCAGAAATTTTCGAAGCCAACAAAGAAGTTATCGAGGATCCAGACAAAATTTTCGTTGGACAAAAAATTCGCATTCCAAAATAGGCAGTCCGGATTGTCAGCATCACTACAAACAGCCCGCTTAGCGGGCTGTTTGTCTTTCTACACACGATCTACACACACCTAGAATTCGCTTCACACCCACTTTGGTAGCCTCATGCACTGAGGCAACAAGGGTCACGAGACCTTTTGTTGGTACCATCAATCTAATTCTGCCTTCTGCCATTAAACACACGAGCTGCAACGGCTGAAGACTGATCTCCGGAGTGGCCCATGTATCCTCGCATCATCATCGCATGTTGTTTGTTGTTCACAGCAGCCTTACCCATGGCCAAAGCTGAAGCCTTGGTGGGCAAAGCTTATGACGCCAACTCTGGTGAATTGCTGTACGAAGAACAGCATACAATTACCCAACAGCGGATCCGTACACAGTACTTAGCACCGGACGGGAAATTGATTGCCACTCGTGAAGTAACGTTTGACCAAGACCGCGTTCAATCTTACCGCCTGACGTACCACCAGCACGATCGCACCGAACAAATCCAACGATTGGTCGACGGCATCGCCATCAGCCTTAAGAAGAACCAGCAGGATAATTCGACCGTGTTGAGAACCAAGTCCAATCAGGAAGTTACGATTGATGCCGGCTTCTCGCAATTCATCACTCGAAACTGGGATCGCGTCACTACCGGAGAGAAACTCACCACCGAGTTCGTCAGTACTGAGCGGATGGATTTGGTCAAAATTGCCATTCGGCAACGTGACACCAAATTACCTGGTGACCTGGGGGTCCATGACCTGACCTCTTTTGAGATGACTCTGGCCAACCCACTATTTAGCTGGCTGTTGGAGCCCGTGCGAGTGGCTTACTACTCTGACAGCCAACAACTGGCCTACTACCATGGCGCATCAAATCTGTATCGTGCGAATGGCAACCACTTCGGCACCGTCCGGATTTTGTTCGAACGCCAAACCAGTATTCCCCTTGGTAATGCCGAATAGTCCTGCAAGGCGCATTAAATAAGGCTTTAAACCGGTAAATACTCTTGAAGTTGGTCACATGCGTACCTATACTTCGATTCCCGAGTAATTTACTCAGGTTTTATTTCTACATCGTCTAACCGATACCGACTCGAACCGATAGAGAGCACATGAAACTGACCACCAAAGGACGCTATGCCGTCACTGCGATGATGGATTTGGCCCTGCACGCCAAACTCGATCGCGTTTCGTTGGTGGACATTGCTGAGCGCCAGAAAATTTCATTAGCCTATCTTGAGCAACTATTTCGCAGCCTGCGTAAGGCAGGACTCGTACTATCGGTGCGCGGCGCAAAAGGCGGTTATATGCTGGCTCGCGATGCCAAAGAAATTTCCCTTGCGGATATCTTAGTGGCCGCCGATGAGAACATTAATCTAGCTTGCGGCGGTGGAAATACTTGCAATGATGCCAAACCGTGCCTCACGCACAATTTGTGGACCAACCTGAGTCGCGAGTTTTTTGCATTTTTACATAGCAAGAAACTCAGTGACGTAGTTCGTACGCGCCATGTACAAACTCTGGCGACCCAACAGGATATCTTACAAATCGGTGATATCCCGATCCAATTTAATAGGTAGTTATCATGTCAGAAGCCTTGAACGAAAAGAATAAAGATCTCAAAGCGCTGGTTAAGCGCGAATACAAAGAGGGCTTTATTACGGACATCGAATCAGACACGTTTGAACCCGGGCTGAACGAAGACGTCATCCGTCGGATTTCAGAACGCAAGAACGAGCCTGAGTTTATGCTCGAATATCGCCTCAAGGCATTTCGTCGCTGGCAAAAAATGCCTGAACCTAATTGGGCGCATATTGATTACCCAAAGATCGATTTTCAGAACATCGCCTATTTTTCAGAGCCTAAAAAGAAGCCCAAACTGGACAGTTTAGACGATGTCGATCCGAAACTACTCGAGACGTATGAGAAGTTGGGGATCCCTTTGGAAGAGCAAAAAATGCTGGCCAATGTGGCCGTCGATGCGGTGTTTGACAGTGTGTCGGTGCGCACCACATTCCGTGAGACCCTTTCCAAAGCAGGCGTTATTTTTATGCCGATCTCGGAAGCCTTGCAGGAACACCCAGAGCTGGTTAAACAATACCTCGGCACCGTGGTACCGCCACAAGACAACTATTACGCCGCACTGAATGCGGCCGTTTTCTCTGACGGCTCCTTTGTGTACATACCCAAAGGCGTACGCTGCCCGATGGAGTTATCTACCTACTTCCGTATCAACGAAATGAACACCGGTCAGTTCGAGCGCACGCTGATCATCGCCGACGAAGGTGCCTATGTCAGTTATCTGGAAGGCTGCACCGCGCCGCAACGCGATGAAAACCAATTGCACGCAGCGGTGGTCGAACTGATTGCGCATAAAGACGCTGAAATCAAATACTCTACGGTCCAAAACTGGTACCCGGGTGATGAAAACGGCAAAGGTGGCATCTATAACTTCGTCACCAAACGCGGGGTCTGCAAAGGCGATCGCGCAAAAATTTCTTGGACGCAAGTGGAAACCGGGTCGGCGATTACTTGGAAATACCCCAGCGTGGTATTGCAAGGCGATCACTCGGTTGGCGAATTTTACTCCGTTGCTCTCACGCACAATAAACAACAAGCCGATACCGGCACCAAGATGATTCATATGGGCAAGAACACCTCCAGCACCATCATCTCCAAAGGTATTTCGGCCGGTCACGGGCAAAATGCTTATCGTGGCTTGGTGAAAGTCACCAAGGGTGCCGACAATGCGCGTAATTTTTCGCAATGCGACTCCCTGTTGTTGGGTGACCGCTGTGGAGCCCACACCTTCCCGTATATGGAGGTTGAGAATCCAAGCGCTAATTTGGAGCACGAAGCAACCACCTCGAAAATCTCTGAAGATCAGTTGTTTTACTTGCAACAACGTGGTCTTGATGAAGAAGCATCGGTCTCCATGATCGTGAATGGCTTCTGCAAAGAAGTATTCCGCGAGCTGCCGATGGAATTCGCGGTGGAAGCACAAAAATTGCTGGACGTCTCTCTGGAAGGCGCCGTCGGCTAAGCCGGATATCAGCTCATCAGATAAACTAGAACGAAACAGAAAGTCGAATGTTAGTAATCAAAAATCTCCATGTATCCGTATTTGATACGCCAATTCTCAAAGGCGTAGACCTTGAAGTGAACGCTGGCGAAGTCCACGCCATCATGGGTCCGAACGGCTCCGGCAAGAGCACGTTGTCGAATGTGATTGCCGGGCGCGATGGTTATGAAGTAACCGAAGGCTCTATTGAATATATGGGCAGCGATGTAACCGAACTGGAAGCGGACGAACGTGCCTGTGAAGGTATCTTCCTGGCGTTTCAATATCCAGTCGAGATACCCGGCGTGAGCAATATGGCGATGCTGAAGGCGGCCATCAACTCCAAACGTAAATATCACGGCGAAGACGAAATCAGTGCAGGTGATTTTCTCAAGCTGATTCGTGAGAAAGCCGATCTGGTCGAAATGAAACAGGAGTTTCTCAAGCGTTCGGTTAACGAAGGCTTTTCAGGCGGTGAGAAAAAACGCAATGAAATTCTACAAATGGCAATGCTCGAACCCAAGCTTGCTTTACTTGACGAGACCGATTCCGGTTTGGACATCGACGCACTGAAAGTTGTGTCAAAAGGGGTAAATGCCCTGCGAAGTCCAGATCGTGCCATGGTGCTGGTTACCCACTACCAACGCTTACTCGATTACATCGTGCCAGATCACGTGCACGTGCTGGCAAATGGGCGCATCGTAAAGTCTGGCGACAAATCACTGGCATTAGAGCTGGAAGAAAAAGGCTACGGCTGGATCGACGGACTTCAAAAGGCGGGCTAGCGATGATTGCAGCAGACCAAACCCAAAGTTGGATCGATGGTCATAGTTTGTTGGCCAGCGCACCAGCGTGGCTAAACAAACAACGTTCCGATGCCCTGACACAGTTTGAAGCACTGGGCTTGCCTGGTGTGCGCGATGAACAATGGCGTTACACAAACTTACGTGCACTGAAAAGTAACGCCTACCAACCAACCGAACGCACGTCGTTAGACGTCGAGTTACCTGCTTCAAGCAGTGCTCGACTGGTTATCGTAGACGGGTATGTCGATGCTCAAGCATCCAACCTGGACGGCGTCGACTTCACCTACGGCAGTCTCGCCGACATGCTGGACAACACTGACGTACAAGCCGCATTCGGCACCACGCTGCCGGTCAAACAGCATGGCTTTATGGCACTCAATACAGCTTATGCGAGTGACGGCTACGTGCTGATTTTGCCGCCAAAGCAGGTGTTCAAAGGGCACTTGGAAGTGGTGTTTGTTAGCCAAGCCAGCGATGCCGTGAGTCATGTACGCAACGTGATTATTGCAGGTGCCCATAGCCAATGCACAGTGATCGAGCGGCATATTAGTGCTGCCGGCAACCCTGCGCAGTTGAGCAATGTCATTACCGAGATCGTCGCAGCCGACAATGCCCATGTAGATCATTATAAGATTCAGCAACTCGGGGATGCGGCCTTTCATATTGGCGGCGTGTTTGTCAATCACGCCAGCAATGCTCACGTCAAAAGCCACAATATTGCACTCGGCGGGCGCATCGTGCGCAATGATGTGCATAGCAACTTGTTAGGTCAGGGCGCGCATATCGAAATGAACGGCCTGGTGGTCGGGTCTGGCACACAGCACGTTGACAATCACACACAGGTTAACCATTTGGTGCCTCACTGTACCAGTGACGAGTACTACAAAACAATTTTGGATGACCAGTCGCGCAGTGTGTTCCGTGGTCGAATCGTGGTCGCTCAGGATGCACAGCAAACGAACGCAGATCAACAGAACAACAATTTGTTGTTGTCTGCGCAAGCTGAAGCCGATTGCAAACCTCAACTGGAGATTTACGCCGACGATGTAAAATGTTCGCACGGTGCTACCGTCGGCCAGTTAGACCCGAAGTCAGTATTTTATTTGAAGTCCCGTGGCATCAATGCGGAACAGGCTAATGCGCTACTGACCTTTGCCTTCGCCAATGAAGTGATTGAGCGTGTGCAAGTCGAGTCAATTCGTACCGAGTTAACACAGCTGATCGCTGGAGAATTACTCAGCGGGCTGGCCGATTTGGTGTAGCCATCCTAGTTAGAGCGAGTGTGTAGATAAAAAGTTATGAACAACGCGATAGAGCCCATCACCAAGGCGACGATGCACAGCGAATTCGATGTCAATCGATATCGCGCTGAGTTCCCCGCTTTGCATCAAGAAATTTCCGGTCGTCCATTGGTGTATCTGGATAACGGCGCCTCGACCCAAAAACCACAAGCGGTTATTGACGCAGTCGAATCGTTCTACGCGCATGATTACGCCAACGTACATCGTGGTATTCACACCCTAAGCCAACGAGCCACCGACCTGTTCGAAGCCGCGCGCGAAACAGTGCGCCAGTTCATCAACGCCGCCTCACTTGAGGAAGTTATCTTCACCAGCGGTACCACCGAGTCGATCAACCTGGTAGCACACAGCTTCGTGCGCGCCAATCTGCAACCCGGTGATGAAGTGATCGTGTCAATGATGGAACATCACTCGAACATCGTGCCTTGGCAATTACTCGAACAGCAAGTCGGTTTAAAGGTTCGAGTAATCCCGATTAACGAACACGGCGAATTGCTGTTCGACGAGTTTTTAAAACTACTGAGTCCCAAAACCAAGTTGCTTGCCATCACGCAGCTTTCCAATGCCCTCGGCACCATTACGCCCTTAAAGGCAATGATCGACGCCGCACACGACGTTGGCGCGAAAGTGCTGGTCGATGGCGCACAGGCAATCGCCCATATGGAAGTCGATGTGCAGGCATTGGACTGTGATTTCTATGCGTTCTCCGGCCATAAACTGTTTTCGCCAACGGGCGTCGGCGTGTTGTATGGTAAACGTGCGCTGCTAGACGCGATGCCACCCTATCAAGGCGGTGGCGAAATGATCAAGGTGGTCAGTTTTGAAGGCACCGAGTTCAACGAGCTCCCGCATAAATTTGAAGCTGGCACACCCAACATCGCTGGCGTGATCGGACTGGCATCCGGCATCGATTACGTCACACAAATTGGCCTGGGTCAGATTGCCGCCTATGAACACGCACTGCTGGAATACGCTACCGCGAAACTGTCCGCGATCGACGGATTACGTATCATCGGTACTGCCAAAGACAAAGCCAGCATCCTGTCGTTTCAAATTGCTGGCGTACATGCCTCAGATCTGGGCACATTGCTGGATCATCAAGGCGTCGCCATCCGAGTTGGCCACCACTGCGCAATGCCCGTCATGGCGTTTTTTGGTGTAGACGCGACGGCACGTGCGTCACTGGCCTTTTACAATACGCGTGAAGACATTGACGCCTTGGTCGATGCCATCCAAAAAGCAATTTCTATGCTGACCTGATTATCATGAACGAAACGCTTACTCCGTACATCAAAAAACCCGAAGGCGCTGACGACAAACCGATTGAGAGCGGCGCTCGCCCACGCACACCCGAAGAATTGCGACCCGACATCGTCGACGCACTGCGCACGGTGTACGACCCGGAGATTCCAGTCAATATCTATGATCTCGGACTGATTTATAATTTCGAGATCGATGAAGACTATTTTGTCGATGTCAGTATGACACTCACGGCACCGGGCTGCCCGGTTGCCGAGACCTTCCCTGGTATCGTTGAAAACGCAGTGAAAAGTGTGGTCGGCGTATCTGACGCGCGCGTAGAACTGACCTTTGACCCACCATGGACGATGGACAACATGTCAGAAGAAGCCAAACTTGAATTAGGCATGATTTAACGTCCATTACGCCGAAACAAGAATGGAAAAACCTGCCATTATCGAGGTGTTAGAAAGTGCACACTTGGCTCACCAAGCCGGTGATTTCGTCAACGCACTGTCGTTCTACGAACACTTTTTTGATCATGCCTTAGACGACGATCCCTATGCTTTGTACGGTGTACGACTATCACACTGCCTCAATGGCTGGGCCGAGCTGGCGACCGTGTTTCCGGGTGCCAAACAACGCTTAGAAGCCAAGCAACAAAACTTACTGGACGAATATCTGCGCCACCGCGACCCCGAGCGTTTTCATGACTATCTGAGTGTGTCGCGTGCTTTGGGTTTGGAACACGATGCGCTGGAGCAGTTTCTCGCTCTGCACCATCGTGAGCCAAAATCGGCTGCCAAACTCAGCAAATTTGTTTGGGATTTATTAGTACAAGGTGAGTATTGGCAGGTTTGCAGCGACCTGCTGTCAGAACCAAAGCACAAGATGGAAGAACTATTCGCGGTGTTCGACGAAGCAGCAAAAATGAAGGACGTAGACCCCGCCTTCGACGACATCAAGTTTGATCGGCATATCGTCGCCACCCTGCTGGACGGTGTGCAAGACCTGATCACGGTACTACGCAACGTCAACCGCAGTGATGAAATCGCGGTGCTCAACACCCAATTTAGAACTGCCTTGGCACAACGCGAGCACGCGGAATTACAGCGCCAGTCACACGCCAAAAGCACGTTTTTATTTGCGGGTCATTAGCAGCAAGTATTGATCCAAAAAGTCGCGGGTCTGCTAAGATGCTTTTATCAGCAATTATCTCGGCAGATTCTCATGCAAACAATTAGCGAACAACTCGACGGCGACTACTACTACCGGAGTTGGCCTGTCCACGGCAATGTCAAAGCGGTTGTAGTGCTGGTGCATGGGCTAGGCGAGCATTGTCAGCGCTACGATGCGCTGGCCAATTATCTTGGCAATCAAGGTTACGCCGTGTGCGGTATGGATCTGCCCAGTCATGGAAACTCCAGCGGCACACCCGGCCATATAAATCGTTTCTCACAGTTCTCAGATGCGGTGCTGTCGTTGTACGCGCGCACGCGCGCAATCTATCCGGACCTTCCTGTCTTTTTACTCGGTCACAGTATGGGCGGGCTGATTTCCGCCAACCTGTTGCTGGATCACCAAGATAAGTTCCGCGGCGCGTTACTGTCAAGCGCCGCGATTCAAAGCCCGCAAGAACCACCCGCGTGGCAGGTGAGTATCATTAAGGCTATCGCCGCGATACTACCCAAGACACCCGTTCTTGCGTTGGATGCATCTGGCATCAGTCGTGATCCGGCGGTGGTTGAAGCTTATATGTGCGACCCCTTAGTGAGCAAATCCAAGCTTTCAGCGCGGTTCCTTCTAGGGTTACGTCAAACCATGGACCGCGTACTGGCTGAGGCCAGCCAAATCACACTGCCCATATTAATCATGCATGGTGGTGCAGATGTCATGACCGCGCCAGAAGGATCAGAGAAACTCTTCAGTTGTGTTGCGTCGCAAGACAAACAACTTAAAATCTATCCGGGGCTATATCACGAAATCTTCAACGAACCAGAGGCCGAGAGCGTCTATGCGGACGTACTTGCATGGTTGGACGCACATACTTCCTGATTAGCGGATCCACACGACTACGAAAATATCGTCAAAACAGCGCCTGCCGGATCACGAATTACGTAATACGTTTCCTCACCCATCGTACGCGGACCTTGCAGCACAGCACCACCCATTTTCTGCACCGTTTCAACACTGGTTTGCGCGTCTGCTACGCGTACATACATCATCCATTGTGCTGGCAAGTCCGCATTGCCGCCACGCGCATGGCAAACACCGGCCACGGTTTCACCTGATTCTGGCAGGTTCATATTAAAATCATCGTAGTCGCCCATCGATACTGGCTGCGATTTCCAGCCAACGACAGCAGAATAAAAGTCCTTGATTTGATCAGCGTCCTTTACGGTCAAATCGCGCCACATTATTTGGCCTATTGGTTTCTCTGGCATACTGATTCCTCCGAATCAAAAGTTGGGATTCACTCGCATTGTTCACGCAACGCTGCGTGATGTGTGACGACGTTATAAACACCTTAAGAGTCACTGGTAACTACCAACTATGGTTGAAACACACATCGTAGGCAAACAAATTCAGCTTATCATGTCGCCGAATCGATCCATGAGCTGGCAAACAAATAAGAAAATACTAATCGCCATGTTTGTAGTTAATATGACGATTGCGGCATGCTGGGCGTGGATGGGCGCGTGGATGGTGTTACCGTTCGCGGGGTTGGAAGTGATGCTGGTCGGCATCGGTATGTATTATGTGTCCTGGAAACTCAGCTTCAAGGAAATTCTGCTGATTGAAGAGCAGTCATTAATTTTGCAAAAAGGCGTGTATTTTCCAAAGCAGGAATGGCACTGGCAGCGCGACCAGACACGCCTGATACGACAAGAAAGTCGATACCGTCTCAGTGCGCCAACATTGAAACTGCAATACCTGAACCAACAGGAAGAAATCGGGCAATTTTTAAACCGGCCGGAAAAAAAACAGGTGCAGCGTTTTATAGAACAACTGGGCATCCCAGTGATCCATCAAAGATAGACGATGCACAGGCGCATTTTTCCATTACTGCTACTGGTGTTGCTCGGCTGTGACCGACCTATCGGCGAAGACTATGTAATCCGTCTAGAACGAGTGCTGGATCGGGATGCTCCGCGTATCGAAAATCACACTTTGAGCTTCCCTGCACCACGCCAGCTGCTCGGACCAGAGAGCGACACCGTACTCAGTGTGCGCGAATTTTTAAGTCTACGTGGTTGTCGTTTACACACCGCGCTGGCTCATCGAAATAGCCAAATGGGTAAACTGGCCTCCCAATCTCAACGATTATTTAACGATTTGGAGATCCTGGCGACGGGCCCTGAGTGTATTGCACAACTTAATAATAAAACGCTGGCCAGCAAGCTGAGTCAATTCATCACCCTCAAACAGGCGCAGCTACCCCACCAACTAGCGCACGCATTACTGCATCAAGACGAGAATCGTGCCTTCTGGCGGGCTCACCACGAAACGGATTTACGGGTTTATGCACCAGCACAAAAAAGTATCGCGTACCTTACCCAGTTCAGCCGCGAAGTATTGACCGGCCGCACTCACTTCAGCGAGCCTGAGCGCAACCTAATCGAACGTCATCTCGGCGAATTGCGATTTGGTCGAGGCGGGGACGCCTTGATCGAATCGGACCAAATTGTGCACGCATTAACACGCGCTGATTCCCTCATTGCACTGCGTTTAGCGCAACCGCTGTGCTTCAATACACAAGCAACGCCATCGGCACGCCGCTTCCAGACTGTCATTAGCAAGGTGTTTATCCAACAAGTCCAGCCATTGAGCATCCAACTACAACAACTCGATCAAGCGCTGCTGGATGACTACAATCAGTTTGAAGACCTGTTGCTGCCCTTCGCGGCTTTGCCTTACCAACAATGGGCACAGCAACGTCGACGGCGGATGCAACAACGGCAACAGGCTCCGGCTCAACACGTGGCTCGCGTGCAGCAACTATTTTTGCAATGTGGGCTGACAGTTGGCGGATCAAAGACATAGAATGCCAGCATGAACGCACGCTACCAACGCTACCAACGACAAATTACGGTCGAGCAGATCGGTCTGACCGGACAACAGGCGCTGGCCAACAGTCGTGTACTGCTGGTTGGTCTTGGTGGACTCGGCTGTGTGGTCGCCAGTCAATTGGTTGGTGCCGGCATTGGTGAAGTCACCTTAGTGGAACACGACTGTGTCGATATTAGCAACCTGCATCGGCAACACCTGTATCGAGAACAGGATGCTGGTAAACCCAAAGTCGAGGTGGCGCACCTTGCGCTGCAGGCGTTGAATTCGGATGTCCACCTGACCCGTCACAACACGCGGATTCACCCTGGCAATGCCTTAGAACTGGCAGACGGTGTCGACTTGATCATCGACGCGGCCGACAATTTCGGCACTTCTTACCTGTTGTCCGACGCGAGTACACAGCTCGGGATCCCGCTGTTGAGCGCGTCGGTCAACAAAACCTTTGGCTACCTCGGACTATTCGGCGCACAATGGCCGAGTCTGCGCGCAGTCTTTCCGCGCATCCCGACGCAACAACAAGGATGCAATGAGGTCGGTGTGACGGGCCCGAGTGTCGGTCTACTGGCCAACTTGCAGGCGCAGGAAGCGATTAAACTGCTGACGCATCAACCCACACTTGGTGGCCGATTACTTTATCTTGACTGCTGGCAATATGACGTATCCATCGTCGATGTTAGCGCAGCCACGGAGCCGACAGGACCACGGATCGATTTGATCAGCCAACACCAACTCCAAGACTCCGACTACGTGATCGACGTGCGTTCAGAAGAGGAAGTACAGGCTAAACCACAACCATTTGTGGTGCACAGCCAGCAACCACTGGCCTCGTCACAGCCGCTGCGACTCCCTGCCGACTGTCATCGAGTGGTACTAGCCTGTCAGACCGGTCATCGCGCTATCGTTGCAGGACAGCAGTTACTCAATACCCCGCACGCTGATACCGACTATCCGCCCTTAGCCGCTTTACTTCCGAGTTGACTGCGCCGACCACAAAAAGACCAATACAGCGCCCACAATGGCCCCGCCGACATGAGCAAAATGCGCGATATTTTGGCCGAAAATCGACACGCCCGTAAATCCAGCCGTCAGGTCGATTAGCAATAACACCGGCACAAAATACTTGGCCGCAATTGGCACCGGTAAAAAGATCAGCATGATTTTGAAGTTTGGAAACAACAAAGCAAAGGCTACCAAAATGCCGTAGATGGCACCGGACGCACCGACCATATGGCCGGTGAACTGGGTGTTCAAAATCAGATTATTGACCAGCATCGAAATCACCGCCGCGCCGACTCCGCAGATCAGGTAGAACAATAAAAAGCGACGATTGCCCCAGACTCGTTCAAGCACTCGACCGAAAGACCATAAGGCAATCATGTTAAACAACAAATGCATCTCACTGCCATGCAAGAACACATGCGTCAGCAACTGCCATAGCTCAAAATTCGGCGACTGCCAACCGAACAACTCGCCACCAGTGAAGCGACCTGCGAAGACGGTGGTCTGAACGAAATACACCAACACCGTGATAATCACCAGTCGATTGGTCATACTTTGAAGGATCTGTGAAATGGAGGGCATGGTATTGGCAAGTTCGTGGTTACGGATTGCATCATAGCAAACCCATCAGTGCGTAGTTAATTGGTTTGATTTGGTATATTTCAAGGTATGAACGTCTCGACATCGAGAATCGTCTATTACGATACACTTAGGAGTTCCCGATTATCATAGGTTCGCCACGCGTTTAATGGCACAATACCCAGCTCAGCAGGTCGAGGGTCAGCATCCGTAAACTAACCCGGTCTTACTGAGCACTGGAAACCAAATCGCTTACCGCTAACTCACATGCAACGATTTTCGCACCATCTTATTCGCCTACTCACTCTGTTGTTATTACTGGTGACAGCAACCGCACAGGCGCAGTTCTGGAATAAGAAGAAGACCGATCTGTTGCCGGACGACCAAGCGTTCACTGCCACCGCCCAGATCGTTGATCAAGAACTAAAAGTATTCTGGACCATAGCGCCAGATTACTACATGTATCGGGATCAGTTCGACATCGTCAGCACCGACCCCGCAATCTCGTTTGGTGCCATCGACTTTCCCGCCGGTCAAATCGAAAACGACGAAATATTCGGCGAAGTCGTGGTGTATTTCTATAACGTCGAGTTGATTGCACCGGTCACCAATCTACCTCCCGACGCCACCAGTATTGAACTTGAGTTAAAAGGCCAAGGCTGTAATAAACCGGTTGGCGTGTGCTACCCACCCATAACTCGTACGCTGAGCGTTGATATCGACCCCAGCACCACGCGCTCTGCCAACTCAGTGGCGACCAACGCGTCAGCTGCCAGAGTATCGACAGTACCGCCCGTCGACACTCCGGCAGACGCCAATGAACCTAATAAAAGCTTTTGGCAGTACGTGGTGATCGCGTTCTTTGCCGGAATCGGGCTCAGCTTTACGCCGTGCGTGCTCCCCATGATCCCGATCCTTCTCGGCGTGATCGCAGGTCAAAACAACCCCAGTAAACTTCGTGCCGGTTGGCTCGCCACTTGCTATGTCGCGGGCACAGTACTGGTGTACGCAATCGCTGGCTGGATTGCCGGTCTTTCCGGCACGCAATTGCAAGCGTATTTCCAGAACCCGATTGCGATTGGCGTTATCTGTACCTTATTGCTCGCGCTGGCAGCCTCGCTATTCGGCGCGTTTCGACTCGAACTACCGAGCTCGATTCAAACCCGCATCAGCGGCACTCAGCTCAGTACCCGGTCAGTATCGATCACCACCTTCTTACTGGGCGTGATTTCCAGCTTGGTGGTAGGTGCCTGTGTGTCTCCGGTGCTCTTTTTGTCGATTGGTGCTGCAATCAAACAAGGCGACCCCGTATTAGGCGCCGCCATCATGAGCGCGCTGGCCTTAGGTATGGGCTTGTTGTTGATTTTAGTCGGGTTTGGCGCGGCATGGATTCTGCCGAGAGCCGGAGCCTGGATGAAACACGTACAGGTCTTATTCGGCTTTATGGTGCTTGGCGTTGCCATTTACATTGCTAGTTTTCTGGCCTTCGTACCCGCGCTGTTGCTCTGGGCAGCACTGTTGCTTTGGATCGGTTTTTATTTATGGCAAGTCGGCAAAGACCTTGAACATACGTTGTTCGCGTCGGCACTAAAAGCACTGGCGTTCGCGATTTTGCTCTGGGGCAGCCTGTGCTTGCTCGGAGCGTCGCGTGGCGGTGACGACGTGCTAAACCCGCTGTCTGAGGTAATGCTCAGTGGCGGTGCCGCAAATACGAACGACAAAGTTCCTTTCAAAACGGTCACCACACTCTCCGCCGCCCAAACTCTTTTGGCGCAGGCCAAACAAACCGGACAACCCAGTCTGGTGGATTTTTACGCCGATTGGTGTCTTGACTGTAAGCGCATGGCCAAATCGACTTTTCGCGAGCCGGACGTACACACGGCTCTCGCTGGCTGGCAGTTGATCGAGGTGGATGTAACAGACACCAACCAGGACAGCGAAGAATTGAAACAATATTTTGACGTCTTTGGTCCTCCAGCCACCTTGTTCATTCGCGCTGATGGTACTGAAGTGCAAGACCTACGACAATACGGCTATCTCGATAAACAGACCTTTCTGGCACTGGTAAACCAAGTAGACTAATACGCACTATGTCGAATCAAACTAAAATTCTTTTCGCCCTGATTGCGGTGGTGGCTTTTGTGGTCGGCTTTGCAATCAATAAGTCACGTGTATCAGAAGTCATCGACAGTCAGCCCCTTTTGCAAGCCAAGTTAGATTATGAGTCAAACCCTGCCAGCATCGATTCGCACCTTGGAAAAGTAACGCTGGTGAATTTTTGGGCCACCTGGTGCACACCCTGTCGAGAAGAAATGCCGGTATTTGAAATGATGTACCGCGCCGCAAAGTCCGATGGCTTTCAAGTGATCGGCGTTGCCATCGATAATCCCGAAACCGCGCAGCCAATGCTGGACTCAATGGACATAACCTACCCGATTTTCTACGCCGAAAAATCCGGCATGACGGTGATGGAAACCGCTGGAAATCCGCAAGGACTGCTGCCTTACTCGTTACTGCTTGACGAACAAGGTCGCGTAATCGAACAAGTTCTAGGCAAAGTGGATGAACAGCAAATCGCTGCTTGGCTCAGCACCTATTTGCCACCCAATATTTCGAGCAGCAATTGATATGCGCTGGACTCAAGCAAGATTTGTGGTGGATGCCAATCAAGTGGACCGGCTTTCGGCCACACTCGAGGCATTCTTAGCTCAAGCCGTAACCACCGAAAACGCAGGTGCGGATGAGTACTACGAGGTGGCTTTCCCCGGCCAGCCCACCTGGCAAAAGGTGCGCGTCACGGCGTTGTTTGATGCCCAAATCGCATTGGAGCCGATTATTGACTTTGTGCAACAACACTTCTCTGCGCAATCCAACACAGAAATTCCAGTACAGGTTGAGACGCTCGTTGATCAGGATTGGGAACGCGTTTGGTTGGATTCGTTCACGCCGATTGAAGTCGGTGATCGCTTGTGGATCTGTCCAAGCTGGTGTGACCCAGTCGACCCCGAGGCACGCAATATTATTTTAGATCCGGGGCTGGCATTCGGAACTGGTACTCACCCAACCACACACCTTTGTTTGCAGTGGCTATCACGACAAGACCTAAGTGGTCAGGCAGTACTGGACTATGGCAGCGGCACAGGCATCTTGGCGATCGCAGCGCTATTAAGCGGTGCGGAGTCGGCCGAGGCGGTCGACATTGATCCGTTGGCGGTAACAGCTTGCGATGAAAACGCCGCACGCAATGAACTTGGCCATAACTTACACGCCTGTTTACCCAACCAACTGGCCGATGAACCTCGACATCGCTATCCGCTGGTCATCGCCAATATACTGGCCGATGTGATTATCCAACTGAAAGACACACTACTGGCGCATTTACACGCAGAGGGCACACTTTTACTCACCGGCATTCTCACCACGCAGGTCGATCGTGTGACCGCCGCCTTTGGTGATAAAATGGCTTATCATGTTGAGCATCAAGAGCAATGGGCTCTGATAATCGCGACTCCAAAAGCTTAAACGTTTATCGATGGGTTTAAACAAAACACAGTGCCCGCACTGCTTTACCACTTACGTCATCAGTGACGAACAATTTCGCGTGTCTGAAGGCATGGTGCGCTGTGGCACCTGTCGCGAACGCTTCCAGGCCAGACTGATCGATGCCAGTATCAGCGTTCCCAAGTTCGACCCGCGCGGTGCGTTTATTGAACCCATTAGCGAAGACACGCCCGATACTCAAGACACCAGCGCGCCGGAAACTATGGAAATTGAGTTCGCCGACCCGCACACCGAAAGCAACGAGGCTGACGCGGACCCGCAACTCGAACCCAATTCGATTACCGTCGACCCCGACTCGCTCAGCGAGCCTTCGCTGGTTGATCAAATAGTTGCCGACATTAACGCACACAAGGAAGAAGTTGAGGAGCTGGTTGCACCTGAACCGACAACGCCCAAATCACGCAAACTGGCAACCGCAGAGAAATACGGGCAAACAGAGATCGCGCTGCCTGCATCAAACACTGAAACATCGACGCCCGCAAATTCTGGCTCCGAACCAGAGACTACGTCCTCGACCGATGTTGAGAAAAATGACAGCCAGCTGATTGACGAAGTGGACTCGCTAATCAAAGATAAATTGATCAAACCCAAGCGCTCTAACGTGCCACTGGCTGCACCGGTTCGCACTCGACCACGCCCTGTGGCTCGACCGAAATCGAAGCGCCAACGTAGCGCAGTCGCTGGTCTGCTGCGCATAATGATGTTTTTACTACTGCTCGCATTGACACTGGGTCTCGCCGCACTGCTACTGTATCAGGTTTGGTTCAAGCAACTGATCTCAATTGACCCGCAGAGCAAGCTTGATCGACAGATTCAACAGCTTACCTTACCGTTGTCTGAGCGGCTGGCGGAACGCGACATTGCGCTACCCGTTCGACGTAATTTGGCGCAGCTCGAGATCGTTGCCGCACGTAATGAACCTCATCCAACAAGATCCTCCACCACGTTACTTAGAGTCAGCCTCATCAATCACGCCGAGATCGCGCAACCTTTGCCTTGGCTGGAACTAAGTCTGATGAGTGCCGACGGTAAGGTCGTATCACGCCGACAATTGTCGCCACACGACTATCTTTACAATAATCAAACCGACGCCATGATCGGTGCCAAAGAGCTTAAAAAAGTCACCATCGAAATGCTCACCTTCCCCAAACAAGCCGTCGGTTACGAGCTAAAACTGATTCGGCGCTGATTTCTGACCGACAGTAATTTTAAAATTGCTTAAAAAAGTAGCAGTTTTTTAAGGTTGAATCTTTACCCGATTTCACCGGATCGGTATCATCTGACTCCCTTTTCCTGACGGCACCACCCGTCGCGTTTGCCACCACATTTGCTCGTGAAGGCGCAAACAGTGACTAACTTTTACAACGGAACACTCGATGCAAATCGGCCCTTATCAACTTGTTAATCCGGTGATTGCCGCGCCCATGGCCGGTGTGACAGACAAACCGTATCGACAGGTGTGCCGTGATCACGGCGCGGGGATGGTGGTGTCAGAGATGATCACCAGCCAGTCTGGCCTGCGTGATTCAGCTAAAACCAAATTCCGTTCCGATCTCGACGGTGAACCTGAACCGGTGGTGGTGCAAATCGTTGGCACCGAACCTGATGAACTGGCGAGCGCGGCGCAATTCAACGTGGCCAATGGGGCCCAGATCATCGACATCAACATGGGTTGCCCTGCCAAAAAGGTGTGTAAAAAGGCGGCTGGCTCCGCTCTGCTCGCAAATGAACAACTGGTTTCCGAGATTCTAACGCGGGTTGTCGAGGCCGTCGATGTGCCGGTGACAGTCAAGATTCGCACCGGCATTGCGCCCGATCGACGCAACGCCGTGACGATTGGCAGGATCGCCGAACAAGCCGGTATCAGCGCCATCACCATTCACGGACGCACCAAGGCGTGTAAATTCGATGGCCAGGCTGAGTACGACACCATCGCAGAGGTAAAGCAGCAGCTCAGCATCCCGGTGGTGTTAAACGGTGACATCGCATCGCCCGAAGCGGCCCGCATCGCGCTTAAACACACTCAGGCCGACGCCGTTATGATTGGTCGCGCAGCACAGGGCCAACCTTGGCTCTACCGGCAAGTCGCTGATTATTTGACTACTGGCCAACACACCACAGCACCCGATCTAGAGACGCGGGTCAAGACAATTTTGAACCACGTTAACGCTGTGCATGAGTTCTATGGCCCCGGCATGGGCGTGCGCCTGGCACGCAAACACATCAAGTGGTATCTGGCGCATTGGCCTGTCTCAATTGACGATCAAGCTCGGCGTGCCATCACCACCACTGACAACGCGGCCCAGCAGCGCAATCTGCTGGCACAGTTTTTAACGTTTTCGCAGCTCAACCTTGCTGCCTGACACTTCCATTGACCACTTGACCGACTCTGACATGCAATCATGACCAAGAACGACCCTTTGTCCGTGTGTATTAAGCACTCCATGGAACAGTATTTTAATGATCTAAATGGCGAGCTACCGACCAATCTACACACCTTTTTTATCAATGAAGTGGAGAAACCGTTTCTCCAGGTCGTCATGGAAAAAGTAAATGGCAATCAGACTCGCGCCGCCGATATGCTCGGCATCAACCGCAATACGCTGCGTAAAAAACTCAAACACTACGACATCGCCTAAGCCGTCGTTTCACTTCTCATAAGGTATTAACTATGACTGATTTTGCTGCGGAAAAATCACTCCGCCCTGCTCGTGCACTGCTTAGTGTGTCTGATAAAACCGGCATCGTCGACTTTGCGCGTCAACTGGCAGACTTGGGTGTTGAACTGTTGTCCACGGGTGGCACAGCCAAGCTTTTGGCAGACCAGGGGCTCACCGTGACTGAGGTTTCTGACTACACCGGCTTTCCAGAGATGATGGATGGACGCGTCAAAACCCTACATCCAAAAGTTCACGGGGGCATCCTTGGCCGACGTGATATCGATGGTGATGTAATGCAAGCCCATGGCATTGCGCCAATCGACATGGTGGTGGTCAATCTGTACCCATTCCAGCAAACTGTGGCGAACCCAGATTGCGACTTGCCAACAGCGATTGAGAATATCGACATCGGCGGCCCAACCATGGTGCGCTCGGCCGCCAAGAATCATCGCGATGTGGCGATTGTGGTCGACGCTGGTGATTACGATCAATTGATCACTGAGATTCAACAAGGCGGTTTAAGCTACGCGACCCGCTTTTCACTTGCCACCAAAGCCTTCGAGCACACCGCTCAATATGATGGCGCGATTGCCAACTACCTCGGCAAAGTCCAATCCGACGGCAGTAAAAGTGAGTTTGCCCGCACTTTCAATCTGCAATTTAAACATCAGCAAACCATGCGTTACGGTGAAAATCCACATCAACGGGCGGCGTTCTATGTGGAAGACAATGCGCCCATCGGTATCGCCACAGCCACCCAGCTACAGGGCAAAGAACTGTCGTATAACAATATCGCCGATACCGACGCCGCACTCGAGTGCGTGAAGCTATTCAACGATGCACCAGCGTGTGTGATCGTTAAACACGCCAACCCATGCGGTGTCGCAACCGCTGCCAGCTTGAGTGAGGCCTACGACCAGGCCTTCTCAACCGACCCAGAGTCGGCTTTCGGCGGTATCATTGCGTTCAATCGTGAATTAGACGGCGCCACCGCCGCCAAGATCGTCGATCGTCAATTTGTCGAAGTGATCATCGCGCCAAGCGTATCCCCCGACGCAGTCGCAGCGGTCGCAAAGAAGAAAAACGTGCGCTTGTTAAGCAGCGGTCAATGGCAAGACCAAGCCAGCAATCTCTTGGAGTACAAACGGGTAACCGGCGGTCTGCTGGTGCAAGACAATGACCTGGCTCTGCATAATGAACTCAAAATCGTCAGCAAGGTAGCGCCGACGGAAGCCCAAATGGCAGACCTGTTATTCGCCTGGAAAGTAGCCAAATTTGTGAAGTCCAACGCGATTGTGTACGCCAAAGGTAATATGACGATTGGCGTTGGCGCGGGGCAAATGAGTCGTATCAACTCGGCACGAATTGCCGCCATCAAAGCCGAGCACGCCGGTTTGGAAGTCAAAGGGTCGGTGATGGCATCTGATGCGTTCTTTCCATTTCGAGATGGTATCGACAGTGCCGCACAAGCCGGTATCAGCGCCGTCATTCAACCGGGTGGCTCAATGCGCGACGAGGAAGTGATTGCCGCTGCGGATGAAGCCGGTATGGCGATGGTATTCACCGGGATGCGTCACTTCAGACATTAACTCACAGGTTAAAAAGATGGCCGAACAGGCACTACTGTTTGGCCATCTAGAAATTATTCAACACTCTAGTCGATTCGACTCATCAAGAGTTTAACGCCAACCGCGCCAAGGAACAGCGCTGCGGTTCGGTCAAAGCCCGCTTTAGCGCGCTGATAGACACCTCGACTCTTAGGCAATGATAAGCTGATTGCCACCAGTGCGTACCAGCTAAAATCAATAATAAATGCGATCACGGCAACCAGGGCGGTTGTGTGTTGCGGTGGTTCCGATGGCACAAAGGCAGCAAAAATACCGGCGATCACCAATGCGGTTTTGGGGTTGCTGGTCTGAGTCACCAATCCAAGCATAAATGCTTGTAACAAGGTGGTTTGTTTCTCGCCCTCTGATACCTCGGTTATCAGTGGCTCACTCGCACCGCGCCAGATTCGCACTGCTAGGTATAACAGGTAGGCACCGCCGAGTATCTTAAACACCAGATACGCGCTCGGAACCGTCTCGATCAGCGCGGTGACACCAAAGCTCGCCAGAATCGCAAAGATCGCCACACCTAAACCCGTGCCCAATGCGGTCGCAACTCCGTGCGCGCGCGACTTGGACAAGGCATTCTGCGCGACCACCAAAAAACTGGGCCCAGGGCTCATCGCCCCGACGAGTAGAACACCAGCAATGGCCGCAATAAACGTGTATTCAGTCATAAATCAACTCTTTTCGGGTTTGAACAACTCAACCAGCGACTTACCAGCCAACGTGCTCCAAACGCTGTATGCCAACGAAGTCAGTGACGTCATCAATCAACTCAATCACTGGCTGTGGCGTGATAGTATGATACAAAGCATAGTAATCGTCACTGCCAATCTCCAGCGCTGCGTGCACCTTTTGTTTCTCTTCTAGCGTGGTGTCGACCAAATCATCCCATTCCACACCCTGGTGCGCGCGCGACGTGCTGGGCAACCATTCGGCTTTTTTCGCACTGGGTGAAAACACCGACACACTTGGCAAACCAACGGCGTGTGCAATATGGCGAGGTCCGCCTTCGTTACCAATATATAAATCACACCGTGACAACATCGCCGCCAAATCCATCAAGGTGAACGTGTTGATATCTGCGTATAGCGCTTCCGCATGTTTGGATTGTTGTTTGAAATTCATCGCATCGCGACGCTCGTCGTCGCTGCCCGCGTTCAACACAATTTGAGCGCCAAAGGTTTCCACACAGTGATCGACCACATGTTGCAAGTAATCATTGCGCCACTTTTTATAGGACAACTTAGCACTTACTGACACGGCAAACACTGGGCGGCTAAAATCAATGCCTTTTGATTGCATGATGTCACGGTACCGCTGTTGCCGCTCAGGCGGCACCGCGACCACCATCTCGTCGTGCCGTTTGATGTCAAAACCCATTCCCGCCAGGGGGGCCAGTAAACTGAGCCGTTCATCGATTTTGTTTACGCGCTGCGGCGATGGCACAACCTTGTGCGTGTAGAAAAAACCGCGTTTGGATTTTTTGCGCCCGATGCAGATCGCACTCCGTCTCGCCAGCATTGAGACCAATTCACTCTTGGCAGTCGACTGCGCATCTATTACCAGATCGTATTTGTCTTTGGTGATTTGGCGAATCAGACGCCAATATTTTATGGGGTTTTTTTGCTGCTCCGGAGTCAACGCAATCACACGATTGATGTACGGGTGATTGATAAATAGGTCCGCGCTTTTATTCTGGATCAGAAAATCCACTCGGGCCTTAGGAAAGGTCTGCTTGAGGGTATTACACAGCACCGAAGTAAGTAGCACATCGCCGATGTGTTTAAAGCGGATCACCAGAATTTTGGCGGTTTCGGCTTCGGGTGTCGTCAGCGCTGATGTTTGGTGATTATAAGCGTTCATTCAAACTGAATTTGATTTCTCAAACTGACTGACCATACCTGCATCAGATTGCACGGCGATGACAGTGATAAGAGACGGACTATACGCCTTTTTGAGACAAATCGCATGCTGAGTTCAAAATTCCTCATGAAGGCCAGGCATTCCCGCCAATTTTTACGTGTTTTCTGTTACCCGCGTGCTACACTCTCGTTCGCTGAAATATCAGCACCCAGGGGGCGGTTGAACCTTATCGACCTGAGATTTGTCTAATACCTGCGCGAACATTCATCATGCGCAGTGCGGTGACATAAACCCCATGAACCTGATCCGGTTAACACCGGCGTAGGGATGGGTAACAATGTTCTCGCGAACTGTCACACCTCACTCTCGCCTACCGGGTCTCATCATCGCTATTATCTGAAGAGACCAAAATGAAAAAAAATCTTATTTGCGTATTGCTGGCAGGTAGCTGCCTCTGCGCCAACGCCGCGGCTGAACTCGAAGAAGTCGTAGTCACAGCTGAACTGATCGAGACCAGCGTGCTCGAATTACCCAACAGTGTGTCGGTCATTGGTCAATCTCAGATCGACCTACGCCACGCGTCTAATCTTGAAGACCTGTTAAATCTGTCACCCAATATCAACTACGCCACGGGCGCTTCACGTGGACGGTTTATTCAGATCCGAGGTATTGGAGAGCGCAGTGAATTTCAGGACCCGATAATTAACTCTGTCGGTATTGTGCTGGATGGGATCGATATGACCGGCATCGCTACCGGAGCCAGTACGCTCGACTTAGATCAAGTCGAAGTGTTGCGTGGCCCACAGGGTACGCTATTCGGTGCCAACGCACTGGCGGGCATGATCAACATGGTCTCCAATCGACCAACCGAGGCCTTGGAGTCTCGCCTAAGCCTCGGCATTGCAGAGTATGGTGGGCAATTGATCCAAGGCATGATCAGTGGCCCTCTAAACGAGTCGCTCGGCTATCGTATTGCGGCGCAAAATGTGCAAAGCGATGGCTTTGTTGAAAACGTTTTCTTAGATCGTGACGACACCATGCGGATCGACGAAACCACCGCACGCGCGCAACTCGCCTGGCAGGCCAATCACGATCTCACCATGAATTTCACGCTATTCTTGGCGGACATCAACAATGGCTACGACGCGTTCAGTCTGGACAATACGCGCCAGACCTACTCTGACGAACCCGGCGTGGATCAACAAGATACGATGGCCGGCTCGGTCCGCGCTCGTTACGCCATCACGGCGCAACAACACCTCGAAGCGATGCTAAGCGTTGCCAGCAGCGACCTGGCCTACTCGTATGATGAAGATTGGAGCCATCCCGGTATTTGCGACGCCACCGCGTGTGATAGCGCGCTGTTCGGGTTTGACTGGTTTTATGCCTCGTTCGATGCTTATCAGCGCGATAATGACAATACCAGCGTAGACCTGCGCTATGTATCGGAAGGAGACCAGGTTTCTTGGGTTGCCGGTGTGTATCATCGCGATCAATCTATCGACTTGACCCGTGACTACACCTACAACGACGGCCTATTCCGTAGCCAATTCGACACCCGAAACAGTGCCATTTATGGTCAGCTGAATTACGCGCTCAATGCGCGCTGGGCCATTGTTGGAGGCCTGCGAAGTGAAACTCGAGATGTGGACTACGCGGATTCCGATTTGGCTCAAGCGTCCTTGAGTGAAGATCTATGGGGCGGACGACTCGCGCTGGAATACCGGACCGATAGCGGTGCGTTTGTTTATGGCCTGGTGTCTCGCGGTTTCAAGCCCGGAGGATTTAATCTAGATCAAGAACTCGACGCTGCCAAACGTGAGTACGACACCGAAACCATGTTGAACTACGAACTCGGTTTCAAACACTACTTCGATGCACTAGACCTCCAATTGCAGGCGGCCGTGTTCTACCAAGACCGCGACGCGATTCAGACCAAGCAATCCGTGGTACGTTCGATTGCCACTGGCGTGGCTGGCGACCCCTGCCCTTGTGGCTTTACTGACTTCACCGATAACGCCGCCAGCGGCACAAATCGAGGTCTGGAAGTCGAGCTTAATTGGGCCCCTAGCGAGCACTGGAGCCTGTACAGTACGCTTGGCCTCTTGGACACTGAGTTCGACCAGTTGCTGACCTTCGACCACGTCAATGCAGACCGTGACAATGGTATCCCATACAACCTCGCTGGGCGCGAGCAAGCACACGCGCCATCATACCAATGGCTGTTGGGTGGAAACCTGCAACTGGCGGACAATTGGTCAATTCACGGCTCACTGGAAGGCAAGGATGATTTCTACTTTTCGGATCGTCATGAATTGCGTTCGCAAGCCTACACCTCAATCAACCTTGAACTGGCTTACACGCGCGACAAGCTGCGTATTGCATTGTATGGTAAGAACCTGGGTGACGAGACCATCACCACGCGTGGCTTTGGGAGCTTCGGTAATGACCCGCGCAAGTTCTATGAAACTGAGCCATACACACAATATGGCGCGCCTCGCGTTGTTGGCCTGCGCGCCACGTTCGATTTCTAGATCCGCTCGGAGGAACCACCTATGATGTTATCCGTTGAAATTAGCATGTACCCGTTACAAGATGAGTACAAACCCAAAATTAAGGCCTTTCTAGACCAACTGAACCAAGCAAATGACGTTGATATTCGTACCTCAAACATGAGCACACGCGTGTTTGGCGAATTTGAACAAGTAACGCAACTCCTGAACTCCGCGATGCGTCACTCAATGCAGCAGTTCGGCAAAATCGTGTTTGTGTGTAAATACCTCGAAGGCGATGCGCGTCAACTTGAAGGCTACGAGTAAATTAACATGATGGATGCGCTGCTCGCGGCGTGGAACGCCACTTCGCTCTTGGAATGGGTGTCGGTGGCATTCGGCGTCGCGTACATAATTCTGGCGACCAAAGAAAACATCTGGTGCTGGCCTGCGGCATTAATTGGCACCGCGACGGCAATCATCTTGTTTTGGGATGTCAGCTTGTTGATGGAGTCTGGGTTGAATGTTTACTACCTCGTCATGGCGCTTTACGGCTGGTATCAGTGGCGCTATGGCAGCACAGATCACGACCAACTGGCTATCCAACGCTGGCAACCCCTACACCACGCGATCGCGATAACGGTGATTTTAGCACTGAGTGTAGCCAGCGGGGTGGGCCTGGAAAGGTTTACTCAAGCTGACTACCCTTTTGTTGATTCATTCACCACCTGGGCGGCTGTGTTCACCACGTGGATGGTCGCCCGCAAGGTGTTAGAAAACTGGTTGTACTGGATTGTGATCGATGCTGTCTCAGTGTGGTTATTCTGGCAGAAGGGGCTGTATTTATACGCTTTGCTGTTTGTAGCCTACACCGTTATTGCCGTATTTGGTTACCGCGAGTGGCGCACCCGGTATCAACATGCAACCCAGTAATTTACTCGCTAACTGGCGGCGTTGGGGACTGACGGCTCAACCAAAAATCGTCGAACAGTTCACCGCGGGTCAAAACCATCAGACAGTGTTATTGCAGTCCGCGGATGAATTTTGGGTACTAAAACAATTCTCACATTCCTTCGATTTGGCCATCTCGGCACAACGCTGGGCAGCGGCTCAAGGCCTAGCACCTAAAATCCATTTTGCAGACGATGACGTTGCGTTGATGGCATATCAGGAATCCGTCCCGTTTGCTGGGCACCACATCAAGCTTCTGGCACAGGCTCTACATAAACTGCACTCAGCACCTGAGCCAACGACATTTGCAAGGTTCGATTTGATCGAATTTTGTCAACAATACTTAGCAAATTTAGAGGGTGCGCTGGCCGAACAAGCAACGTCGATTCATCGCGGATTGGCCAACGCCCTTCACTCTTTTGCACAAGACGCTACCCCTTGGTGCGTCTGCCACAATGACTTGGTCATCAGCAATTGTTTGTTTGAGGCTAAACGGGTTTGGTTTATTGATTGGGAATACACCATGCTGCACAACCCATGGTTCGATCTGGCCGCAATCGTGCTCTACTTCGAACTCGATTCGCAACAAAGCCAGCACTTTCTCGCACATTATGCGCCCGGCTGGGAAGCTAAACAGCAAACGCCTATTTTTCTAGCTGCGCAAATCGCTCTACTTTGGGGGGATTTATTATGGCATCTAAGCAAATATGGCACGCCGTACCTTCTTGCTAACCCATCGCGGTTTACGCAACTGGATGACTTAACTGCGCGCTTTAATACTTTAGCGACGTAAGCGCAGCAGGCCTTCCTGTGACGTGGATGCTACCAGCGTGCCGTCTTGCGCGTAAATCCGCCCGTAGGCCAAACCACGCCCATTACCGGTAGACTGAGCACGGCACTCATAAAACAACCAATCGTCCGCGCGAAACGGCCGATGAAACCAAACCGCGTGATCGATCGTGGCCAACAGCACTTGCCGTTTACGGTCTTCCAACTTGGGTGCATTTAGATCATGTGGTTGTATGGTCGCCTGTAATGGCCCCATATCCGAGATGTAGGCCAGTACCGTGTGATGCAAAGCTAGATCGTCCGGCAAACTGTCTTTGGTTTTGAACCAATACTGCGTGGTGTCATTGCGCTCGATGCGTTCATTTGGCACGTAACACACATCGAGATAACCGGCCTGAAAATTAATGTCTTTTGACGGACCATTGGCGAGTGCTTCCTCCACCACATCGAAGGGCGGCACCCAGGTCTCAGAATATTCCAGACCCTCTTCTTGTTTCTGGAACGACGCAGACAAGTGAAAAATTTGCCGTCCATGTTGAATCGCTACCACGCGTCGAGACGAGAAACTGCCACCATCCAGTGATCGATCTACCTCATAGATAATCGGCGCGTTGACGTCTCCGCGTAGCAGGAAATACGCATGAGCTGAATGGATATGACGACCTTCGTCAATAGTTTGATACGCAGCCTTGATTGCCTGACCTAAAACCTGGCCACCATAGACTTGACCGGTATTAAAGTCTTTGCTTTGACCACGAAACAAATTCAGGTCTAGCGCCTCACAACTCAAGAACTTAAGTAATCGATTTTGCTCTGCATTTGAAGTAGACATAGTCGCTAAAATACCCGTGCGATAACACGATCCCAATCATGAAGATGTAGGAGTATAGCGGAAATACTATCTCATCGGCTTGCCAGGCGTTAAGCATTCTGGTTACGCTCGACATAACCGATATACATGACAGTAATGCGGCCGACAACGAATGTGGATTCTAAAGGCGTATATCGCACACATTGGCCACCGGCAGTGCGGACTAAAACTGGCTGCTCGACCAAGCTCATGCTCGTCGAACCACACAATCTAAGCTCAGCGGAGCAAACTCTCGAACTAAACGGCGCTAGATCACCCGACCAACTCGGCCAGCAGAACCTGTTACCAGCACACCCTTTGCCTGAGGGTTTTTGGGTTGCGCTGACATCCGCCGCACGCAAGCTGGCATAGCATTGCGCGCAGCAGAGGCTAGATTACGTCGATATCACAGGCGCAGTCGGTACCAGAGTCAGTTGGCGTTTCGCGGACTTCACACAATAAGGCATTTTCGCGAGCAGCCTCGGCTTCGCAGGCAACCTGACAATTTGGTGGATTGTCCGGTGCGCCAGCCAGTGGACCACCGACCGTAGTATCAGTCACACAAACACTGGTTTGCGCATGGGCCGGCAACACAATCGTGTTGACGACCGGTTTGGCCCACAACGGTGCCAGGGCTGCCGTTGTGGCAAGGCCAAACAAAGCGCGTCGAGTTCGCAGGGTTGACGATGCGGCATTGGGGGCTTGCTTGCTCATAGTTATCTCTCTTAGTTGATCTCTTCATCCAACAGCAGAAGTTTGTATACGGCAGGGAGACTCCGAGTACTACGTAAACGCTGCTGGTCTACACTATCTGGAATATTGTTATTATTTAAGTCTTCATTCAGCACATTCGGATCAGTGTTGAAAGCGGCTTCTTGCCCATTGGTAAAGCCATCACCGTCCGGATCCGCATCACGATCAAATGAATTCCGTGGATTCAGACCGTTGGCAATTTCGAATTCATCCGACATCCCATCGCCATCATCATCCGCGTCGCAAACGTCACCGATTCCGTCGCCTTCAAAATCGGCTTGGTCTTCATTCGCCTGCGCTGGACAATTATCCACCGCATCAACGATCGTATCATTATCCATTTCGAAGGTCAGCGAGGTTTCAATCGCGACCAAATAGACATCATCGCCAGCTTGTGTCGCGCGCAAAGTACAACTTCCACGCTTCAGGAACCTTACCGTGTTTTGAGAGATGACAGAACAAAAAGACGGTGTGTCGCTGACCGTTGTCTTTCTCCGGACTCCGCAAACGCGTTAGACACTGCCCTCTTTTTCCACCACTAATATTCTTGCTTCGCCGATAGGGTGCGCGGCGTGTTCTGTACCCACTGAGGCATAGAATATATCGCCTGACTCCAAAATGCAGGAGGTCTCGGCGCCACCTATTCGGTAGAACATTTCCACTTTTCCATCCAGCACCACAAAGACTTCCTCGCCATCATTTACATGCCACTTGTATGGCTCTTTTGTCCAATGCAATCGGGTAGAGATGCCATTCATTGATGCGAGGTCTTTTGCCCCCCATGAACAGTCTGCAATAAATTCTTTACTTCTTACAACTTCCACGCTATTTCCTCTGTTTACATAGTTTTTCGATTGAAGCTTACGTGAAACCCCGCAACCTGGTTAGAACGCGATGATTTGCTCTACAACGAGTTCTTTCGCCACTCAAATTCCATTTGTCGAGCAGTTCTTTCGGCCAGCTCCGCACCAACAAGCCTTGATACTAAGTGTAGGCTCATATCAATGCCAGCAGATATTCCGCCCGATGATACAACCTTGCCTGTATCTACCCAGCGTCTGGATTCAACGACCGTTAGATCCGCATACGAACCACGTAACGCGTCGATATCCTCCCAATGCGTAGTCACTTCAAGCCCATTCAATAGTCCAGCTTGGGCGAGAATAAACGCGCCAGTACAGACAGACGCTACAAGTTCGGCTTTCTCTGAGGTTGCCGCAACCCAATCTATTACGTTGGTCTTGCTTAACTCTTCCATGTGGATGCCACCAACAACGATCAAGACATCTATGTGAGGGTGGTCACTGAACCCATAGTGCGGATTGATACTATACCCACCTCTAGCCTGCACCGGGCAGGTATCTTCGGCTACCAAGAAGACATTAAAAGCAGGGTCAGGACCGGTAAACCTGTTGGCGGTTGAAAACACTTCAAATGGACCCGAAAAGTCCAGCACTTCTGCGTTTTGGTAAATATAGATTCCGATGTTCAATGTTAAACCTCAGCGTTCTTGTCGCATATAAGTAAAAAAATGGGTGTCCATTGTTCTTTCTGTTCTATTTTTAGTGGTTGTTCTTGTTAGATATCTACTACAAAATTTCATACTTAGTTATACCCCTTACTTTCGAACGATAAACTTTAAGTTCTATCTCCTGACCTGGTATCAAACGTCTATTTATATCCACAACACGCACTAATTCTTCACCATCTTCCGTTTTTATATAAACGGTCTTCTTTGGTTTAAATCGTGAATAATTTGGGGCTACTGATTGAACTACTGCTTTCTTATACTCACCAGTTGGATAAGCCGGATCGAATTTCGCTGTGTAAATAATGTAGCCGAGCGAACCTAAAATCACGACATACATTAAATTAGCCCTTAAGCGTTCCAACTTGTATACCTTACGCCCCTAAAACGAGCGCACATCTTTTTGCGCGTCCTTGCCGCTGGCGGCATTTTCGTTTTATCTATATTAGGTGAATTATTTGGCACTCGTGCTCTCATACCGAGTTCGAAGGATGGGAAATTCGGCTCCAGTCTTTAGTTTCCACTCTTTTTCAACTGAGTCACTCGACAATATCTGTGCCTTTCCAGTACCGGTGTCGAGAAGAAATTACCACCTTGCAGATCACCACCGCCATTCACGGAATTTTCCAACTCGCAGATTACTTGTTGACCATCCCATGCGAAGCCACGACACCATTGCTCATGACCGTTATCCAAAATGCCAAAATAGTCTGACATTCTCAATCCATCTGGACGCCGCACGTTGGCGAAACCTCCACCGTTGGAATGCATCGAGTAACCGTCTGGAAGAGGCGTAGTCAGAATAGGCGAATCACCACACCCCGAAAGAAAGCTGGCGCAAAACACTAGGCAGATTCTATGAACGAGATTCCGATTCACAATGTTTTATTCACCTAACACTGCGCTAAACGGCGAACATGGTTGACTGGCTTGCGCATAAAATGGCGCGTAGCGACAAGCGCAAGCTAGGCGGCCTTGGCCGTCCGGTGGAGGACCAATGGCCCGGAACGTATTTGAGCGCGTTGTTATGTGCATTTAGCTTTTGAAACATGCCTGCTAAGCAACCCAACCCAAGTAAGAACAATTAAGATTGTAAGTCTCTGGACCAGCCCCCCTTGATCTAATAATCCGTGCAATAGAAATACCGGAATAATCAATACAGGAAAATGGCTGACAACACGTGACTGAATATTTAAATCTCTAAGGGCCCGGTGTGTTTTCCAAGATGCCACAAAAAAAGGTACCACACCAAGCAATACGAAAATGCCATGCAACACCGTCCACGGGCTAGCAAACCGCAGATCCATATCCGCTGGAACTGAGGCGCCTGCCAGCATGACCCCAAGAATGACAACCCACCAAGCCGCTGATGTGGAATACTGTTGTTTTAGCAGGAAATTACGAAATCCAACGCCAGAAAGGATGACAAATAATCCCGTAAGAAACAAACAAAGGACATTCATTGCCAAGGCGTGAGGCGCACCGAACGCCCCAAGCTCGCTAACTGCCTTATAGAGGTGAGAGTAATTTGGATACAAAGCACCAAAAATCGCCAGAGTAACAACCCACCACGGCCCAGACAGCATGCCTAAACGAAAAAATAATTTATCCATCGATGTTCCATACTTCTGAGTTTGCGATCATATAACGCCAATAACATGGGCGGATGCGTAGCAGACGTCCGAGCGCTGAAGGCGCTTTTGTGTTTATTCT